>NZ_NHRF01000028.1:0-776 GCF_002204305.1 Microbacterium sp. AISO3
TGGTATGGCTGATTATGATCAATGAATTCTCATCAGGAGCACTCGGTAGGGGCCACGGTCTTTTCCACGGTGGAGCCCTCGTGTGTGACCTGGCAGCTGTAGGACCGGTGGGACTTCCACTGCTCGGGGGTCAGGGACAGGTAGGAGGAGGCGGCGTATTTGTTGTTGGACTGCTTGGAGGGGGTGGTGGTTTCCACGCCGGCCTTCACAGGAGAGCTGTCGGCCTTCCAGGCCACGGTCACGGCGCCAGGGTAGAAGTCGGAGATCAGGCAGACCAGGGTGGCCTTGTTGGCCTGCAGTTCCTCGGAGGATGGGGGGAACAGGGTCACGGAGGGAGCGGCCTTAGGCTGGCCCAGCACGGTCAGCTTGGTGCCTCCGCCGAACACCAGGCCGCTGATGGACTTGTCCCAGGCGGCGCAGTAGTAGTCGGCCTCGTCCTCAGATCTCAGGCCGGAGATGGCCAGGGAGGCGGAGGTGCCAGACTTGGAGCCAGAGAACCGGTCGGGCACGCCGGAGGGCCGGTTGATGTTGCCGTAGATCAGCAGCTTGGGGGCGGTGCCGGGCAGCTGCTGATACCAGTACACGTTGTAGCCAGCGCCGATGTTGCTGGAGGAGCCGGTGCAGGAGATGGTCACTCTCTGGCCAGGGGTGCCAGAAGCGGAGGGAGGCTGGGTCAGCACGGACTGGGAATGCACACCTGTAGCTGTTGCTACCAAGAAGAGGATGATACAGCTCCATCCCATGGTGGCGGCAAGCTTCGTGTCAAGGACGGTGAG
>NZ_NHRF01000029.1:0-768 GCF_002204305.1 Microbacterium sp. AISO3
GCTGCGGTAAACACACACTTCCAGCTTTCTGCATCCAGCCAGCGACCATGCCATTCAACCTGACGAGAGACGTCACCTAAGCAGGCCCATAGCTTCCTGTTTTGGTCTAAGCTGCGGTTGCGTTCCTGAATGGTTACTACGATTGGTTTGGTTGGGTCTGGAAGGATTTGCTGTACTGCGTGAATAGCGTTTTGCTGATGTGCTGGAGATCGAATTTCAAAGGTTAGTTTTTTCATGACTTCCCTCTCCCCCAAATAAAAAGGCCTGCGATTACCAGCAGGCCTGTTATTAGCTCAGTAATGTAGATGGTCATCTTTTAACTCCATATACCGCCAATACCCGTTTCATCGCGGCACTCTGGCGACACTCCTTAAAAACCAGGTTCGTGCTCATCTTTCCTTCCCGTTCTTCCCTGGTAGCAAACCGGTAATACACCGTTCGCCAGACCTTACCTTCGATAACCAGAAGACCTGCCCGTGCCATTTTAGCCGCGGCCTGATTTATGCTGGTTACTGTTGCGCCTGTTAGCGCGGCAACGTCCGGCGCACAGAAGCTATTATGCGTCCCCAGGTAATGAATAATTGCCTCTTTGCCCGTCATACACTTGCTCCTTTCAGTCCGAACTTAGCTTTGATTTCTGCGATCTTCGCCAGAGCCTGTGCACGATTTAGAGGTCTACCGCCCATGACAGGAAGTTGTTTTACTGGTTCAGGGATCGCCTCACCACGGTTAATTCTCGCAGTCATATGGACAAGCTCATCTGCGGCC
>NZ_NHRF01000030.1:0-764 GCF_002204305.1 Microbacterium sp. AISO3
GAGCTGGCCATTGCTCAGGTCGAAGAGATGCAGGCAGTTTCTGCCGTGCTTAAGGGCAAATACACCATGACCGGTTAAGCCTTCGATCCGGTTGAGGTGGATATGGGCCGCAGTGAGGAGAATAACATCACGCAGTCCGGCGGCACGGAGTGGAGCAAGCGTGACAAGTCCACGTATGACCCGACCGACGATATCGAAGCCTACGCGCTGAACGCCAGCGGTGTGGTGAATATCATCGTGTTCGATCCGAAAGGCTGGGCGCTGTTCCGTTCCTTCAAAGCCGTCAAGGAGAAGCTGGATACCCGTCGTGGCTCTAATTCCGAGCTGGAGACAGCGGTGAAAGACCTGGGCAAAGCGGTGTCCTATAAGGGGATGTATGGCGATGTGGCCATCGTCGTGTATTCCGGACAGTACGTGGAAAACGGCGTCAAAAAGAACTTCCTGCCGGACAACACGATGGTGCTGGGGAACACTCAGGCACGCGGTCTGCGCACCTATGGCTGCATTCAGGATGCGGACGCACAGCGCGAAGGCATTAACGCCTCTGCCCGTTACCCGAAAAACTGGGTGACCACCGGCGATCCGGCGCGTGAGTTCACCATGATTCAGTCAGCACCGCTGATGCTGCTGGCTGACCCTGATGAGTTCGTGTCCGTACAACTGGCGTAATCATGGCCCTTCGGGGCCATTGTTTCTCTGTGGAGGAGTCCATGACGAAAGATGAACTGATTGCCCGTCTCCGCTCGCTGGGTGAACAACTGAAC
>NZ_NHRF01000031.1:0-742 GCF_002204305.1 Microbacterium sp. AISO3
TTCATGACCTGATAACTGCGGGCCTGTCGTGGTCCGTCATCATCACCGGATAATGCCAGCGTCGCGAGTGCCTCCTGGGCAGTCAGGCTGTCGCCGGACACCGCATCCGTCAGGCTGCTGATCCCAAGCTGGCCTGCAAGCGCACAAAAGAAAACCCGCGCATAGGCGGGTTCAAGCATCAGCGGCTCATTAAAGGCCATGCTGGCAATATGCGGGAGATTACGCAGCTCTGCTGTCACTCTTCTCCTCCTCTGTTGATTGTCGCAGCCCGGATTCAAATGCTGCAGCCGCCCAGGCGGGCGGTTTAAGACCGGCTGCACGGCGCTCCATCGTTTCACGGACCTGCTGGGCAAAAATTTCCTGATAGTCGTCACCGCGTTTTGCGCACTCTTTCTCGTAGGTACTCAGTCCGGCTTCTATCAGCATCACCGCTTCCTGAACTTCTTTCAGACCATCGATGGCCATACGACCGGAGCCTATCCAGTCGCAGTTCCCCCAGGCACTGCGGGCTTCCTGAAAACTGAAGCGCGCTTTTGAAGGTAACGTCACCACGCGGCGAACGATGGCCTCTTCCAGCCAGCACAGAAACATCTGGCTCGCCTGACGGGATGCGACGAATTTTCGCCGCCCCATAAAGTACGCCCACGACTCGTTCGCACTGGCCCGTGCCGTGGAGTAGCTCATCTGGGCGTAATTCCGGGAAAGCTGCTCATACGAGACACCCAGCCCGGCAGCGATATAC
>NZ_NHRF01000032.1:0-739 GCF_002204305.1 Microbacterium sp. AISO3
GAACTGTGCAGGCAGCATACGCATGGCGGCTTTATACTGCCCGACGGAAATCCCCGCTTTCTGTGCAGCCAGCGCCTGTCGGCTCAGCGACTGTTCAACGACTGCCGCTGTTTTTTTCGCATCACTTTCCGTACCAGAAAAATGACGCCTGACTCTGGCCATCTGCTCGTCAAATCTGGCCGCATCCAGACTCAAATCAACGACCAGATCGCCTACCGGTTCAGCCATACCGGACTCCTCCTGCGATCCCTTCTGATACTGTCATCAGCATTACGTCATCCTCCGTCATGTCCGCCACATCCGGGGAAGCGGGGATAACTTCATTCCCGTCCGGGCCAAAGCGGACACCTCCGGCAAGCCCTGCCGCTTTCTGCATCAGCACATCATCTTCAGGCTCTTCGTCAGCCTCGCGCCGGTTCAGCAGACTGAAATCCAGCGGATGCATATCCGGATCGCTGAAAAACAGGCTGAGCACGGTGTACGTCAGCCCGGAAAAGTGCATATCCAGCAGAACATCATGAAAATAATGGGTACTGTAAAAGCGGTGCCAGTCGGCATACTCCGTGGATGACATCCCGGCAAGCATGGCACGCCAGTCGGGTCGCCCCATCTCACGCGCCAGTTTCAGGGCAAAACTCAGCTCACCGTCGAACACTTTCCCGCAGAAACAGGCTCTGCGGGCCCGGCGTCCTCTGTCTGTTCAGGGGCATTATTCACCACAAACTCATACATACCAGAC
>NZ_NHRF01000033.1:0-737 GCF_002204305.1 Microbacterium sp. AISO3
CAGTTGAAGATATTAAGAACAGCCTCGCAGATGACGAATCATTGGGATTCCCATCTTTTTTGTTTGTTGAAGGCGACACCATTGGTTTTGCCAGAACTGTTTTCGGGCCGACCACATCCGATCTGACAGATTTTTTAATCGGGAAAGGAATGTCATTAAGCAGTGGAGAGCGCGTTCAGATAGAGCCACTGATGAGGGGAACCACCAAAGACGATGTTATGCATATGCATTTCATCGGCCGAACAACGGTGAAGGTAGAAGCCAAGCTACCTGTATTTGGCGATATATTAAAGGTCTTAGGGGCAACAGATATTGAAGGGGAGCTTTTTGACTCATTGGATATAGTCATTAAGCCAAAATTTAAAAGGGATATAAAAAAGGTTGCCAAGGATATTATTTTTAACCCGTCACCTCAATTTTCAGACATTAGCCTGCGGGCAAAAGATGAGGCCGGAGATATTTTAACAGAACATTATCTATCAGAAAAAGGCCATCTCTCAGCGCCTCTGAACAAGGTCACCAATGCTGAGATAGCTGAAGAGATGGCATATTGCTACGCAAGAATGAAAAGTGATATACTGGAATGTTTTAAAAGGCAGGTGGGCAAAGTTAAGGATTAATTATCAGGAGTAATTATGCGGAACAGAATCATGCCTGGTGTTTACATAGTAATAATTCCTTACGTTATCGTAAGCATTTGCTATCTCCTTTTCCGCCACTACATTCCTGGTGTTTCT
>NZ_NHRF01000034.1:0-680 GCF_002204305.1 Microbacterium sp. AISO3
CCTTAACCGGAGGTGGGAATATCCTGCATTCCCGAACCCATCGACGAACTGTTTCAAGGCTTCTTGGACGTCGCTGGCGTGCGTTCCACTCCTGAAGTGTCAAGTACATCGCAAAGTCTCCGCAATTACACGCAAGAAAAAACCGCCATCAGGCGGCTTGGTGTTCTTTCAGTTCTTCAATTCGAATATTGGTTACGTCTGCATGTGCTATCTGCGCCCATATCATCCAGTGGTCGTAGCAGTCGTTGATGTTCTCCGCTTCGATAACTCTGTTGAATGGCTCTCCATTCCATTCTCCTGTGACTCGGAAGTGCATTTATCATCTCCATAAAACAAAACCCGCCGTAGCGAGTTCAGATAAAATAAATCCCCGCGAGTGCGAGGATTGTTATGTAATATTGGGTTTAATCATCTATATGTTTTGTACAGAGAGGGCAAGTATCGTTTCCACCGTACTCGTGATAATAATTTTGCACGGTATCAGTCATTTCTCGCACATTGCAGAATGGGGATTTGTCTTCATTAGACTTATAAACCTTCATGGAATATTTGTATGCCGACTCTATATCTATACCTTCATCTACATAAACACCTTCGTGATGTCTGCATGGAGACAAGACACCGGATCTGCACAACATTGATAACGCCCAATCTTTTTGCTCAGACTCTAACTCATTGAT
>NZ_NHRF01000035.1:0-663 GCF_002204305.1 Microbacterium sp. AISO3
ATCCAATCGTATCCAGTTTGTTCATCAGGTTCGTGTAGCATCCGTGCAGATCGCCAACTACCCAAATATTTCGGTATTTGCTGCCATCAATTTTTTCGTAATAGCGCATCTCTTTCACTCCATCCGCGATGAACCATGAGAACGTCGTTGACGATGGCGTGCATTTTCCCGTCTTTATCATCAACGTATTTTCTGACCGTACCGCGACTACATTTCAGTCTGCGTGCTACTTCTGTCTGATTTCCGTATGTTTCAACGAGCATGTCTGGAATGGTTTTTACTGAGAACGTCATGCGGCCTCACTTCTGCTATTTCGCAGGTCTTTGAGTTTCTGTTGGTACTCTGCCTTGATCGCCTTGCACTCTTCGATAGTCCAGCGATGGCGGTTATGGTTTGATTCGATTTCGTCTACTGCTTCCTGCCCGATGCGGCTAATCAGTTCGACGCGATACGGAACGAGATTTCCGCTTTTGTGCTGGTTGCACACCACGCATTGCTTGTGAATATTGCGTTCATTAAATCGGAGTTGAGGTGCCGCAGCAGTTGTCCGGTAATGTCCGGCATCCCACTGAGCAGACGTGAGCGTTCCGCACGAGATACATGGTAAGTCGCGGTCTCTTTCTCTGATGAAGGCGTTTACGGCTTGTTGGGCTTGTTTAATCC
>NZ_NHRF01000036.1:0-637 GCF_002204305.1 Microbacterium sp. AISO3
GGACCACCCTGTGGGTTTATAAGGGGAGCGGTGACCCTTACGCGAATCCGCTTTCAGACGTTGACTGGTCGCGTCTGGCAAAAGTTAAAGACCTGACGCCCGGCGAACTGACCGCTGAGTCCTATGACGACAGCTATCTCGATGATGAAGATGCAGACTGGACTGCGACCGGGCAGGGGCAGAAATCTGCCGGAGATACCAGCTTCACGCTGGCGTGGATGCCCGGAGAGCAGGGGCAGCAGGCGCTGCTGGCGTGGTTTAATGAAGGCGATACCCGTGCCTATAAAATCCGCTTCCCGAACGGCACGGTCGATGTGTTCCGTGGCTGGGTCAGCAGTATCGGTAAGGCGGTGACGGCGAAGGAAGTGATCACCCGCACGGTGAAAGTCACCAATGTGGGACGTCCGTCGATGGCAGAAGATCGCAGCACGGTAACAGCGGCAACCGGCATGACCGTGACGCCTGCCAGCACCTCGGTGGTGAAAGGGCAGAGCACCACGCTGACCGTGGCCTTCCAGCCGGAGGGCGTAACCGACAAGAGCTTTCGTGCGGTGTCTGCGGATAAAACAAAAGCCACCGTGTCGGTCAGTGGTATGACCATCACCGTGAACGGCGTTGCTGCAGGCAAGGTCAACAT
>NZ_NHRF01000037.1:0-621 GCF_002204305.1 Microbacterium sp. AISO3
TTAATGAGCAGTGCAGATAGAGTTGCCCATATCGATGGGCAACTCATGCAATTATTGTGAGCAATACACACGCGCTTCCAGCGGAGTATAAATGCCTAAAGTAATAAAACCGAGCAATCCATTTACGAATGTTTGCTGGGTTTCTGTTTTAACAACATTTTCTGCGCCGCCACAAATTTTGGCTGCATCGACAGTTTTCTTCTGCCCAATTCCAGAAACGAAGAAATGATGGGTGATGGTTTCCTTTGGTGCTACTGCTGCCGGTTTGTTTTGAACAGTAAACGTCTGTTGAGCACATCCTGTAATAAGCAGGGCCAGCGCAGTAGCGAGTAGCATTTTTTTCATGGTGTTATTCCCGATGCTTTTTGAAGTTCGCAGAATCGTATGTGTAGAAAATTAAACAAACCCTAAACAATGAGTTGAAATTTCATATTGTTAATATTTATTAATGTATGTCAGGTGCGATGAATCGTCATTGTATTCCCGGATTAACTATGTCCACAGCCCTGACGGGGAACTTCTCTGCGGGAGTGTCCGGGAATAATTAAAACGATGCACACAGGGTTTAGCGCGTACACGTATTGCATTATGCCAACGCCCCGGTGCTGACACGGAAGAAAC
>NZ_NHRF01000003.1:0-440771 GCF_002204305.1 Microbacterium sp. AISO3
CACCGAAGTGGAGTCGAGGTTATTTGGCATTTGACAAGTGCACGCTGTTGAGTTCTCAAGGATCGGACGCTCCCCCAACTGACCTCACAGCCAGCCCAGAGGGCAACTTCACAACCATACCCCACCCTTGACCTGTTCATAACCAGAGCCGGAGACCGACTCGGTTGTGAGGTGTCGTGGGGACCCTGTGGCAGGTCTTGGACCTGCGACGCTCGGAAGCGTCTGTTTCGGGTTGTTCTCCGCTTGAGGGAGGCGGGACCTTCCGGCCCTCTCGCTCTTCCCTGTGGGGCGAACAAGTAATAAGTTACGCGGCTCCCGGCATCCTGGCAAAGCGGCGCGACATCCCGGGCGTGTCGCGGTCGCAGATCCCCGTCATTCCGCGGGAAGCCGGGGCACGGCGGCCACGAGCTTCGCGGTGTACTCGTCGCGGGGCGACGTGAGCAGCTGAGATGTCGGCCCCTCCTCCACGACGCGACCGGCGCGGAGCACCGTCATGCGCTCGCACAGCGCCGACACGATCGTCAGGTCGTGCGAGACCAGCAGCATGCCGATGCCCTGCTCCGCGGCGAGCCGCTGGAACAGCTCGATGACGTGCATGCGCACCGACGTGTCGAGAGCGCTCACCGGCTCGTCCGCCAGAAGCAGACGGGGGCGAGGCGCGAGGGCACGGGCGATCGCGATGCGTTGGCGCTGCCCACCCGAGAACGCGTCGGGGTAGCGGGACGCCGCCTCCACGTCGAGGTCGACGGCCGTGAGCAGCTCGCCGACCCGCGCGTCGATGCGACTCCGGTCGCGGGTGATACCGAGGGACCGCAGCGGTTCGGCGATGGACTGCCCCACCGTCATCCGCGGGTCGAGCGACGAGAACGGGTCCTGGTAGACCGGCTGCACGGCGCGGCGCAGCGACCGCATCTGCGCGCGGTCGCCGACGCGAAGCGGTGCGCCGTCGAAGAGAGCGCGACCCGATGTCGGTGCCGCCAGGCCCAGCAGCAGGCGGAGAACGGATGTCTTCCCCGCGCCCGACTCCCCCACGAGTCCGACCGTCTCGCCGGGCGCGAGCGAGAGCGAGACATCGTGGAGCACGGCCGCTCCGCGACCGTAGGCGAAGTCGACGTGCTCGAGTGCGAGTTTCGCGTGAGCGTCGGCCGTCATCGGGTTCCCTTCGCCGGCAGGAAGTCGTCGAGAGCGCGCGAGGCGGCGACCAGCTGCGCGGTGTACTCGTGCCGGGGCGACCGGAGCAGCTGCGCCGTGTCGCCGAGCTCGACCTGACGCCCGTCACGCATGACGAGCACGCGGTCGGCGATCTGCGAGACGACCGGCAGATCGTGGCTGATGAACAGCAGCGTCATCCCCCGCTCGGTCACCTCACGCTGGAGCAGATCGAGGATGCCGGCCTGCACGGTGACGTCGAGCGCGGTCGTCGGCTCATCGGCGATGAGGATGCTCGGGCCCGCCGCCAGGGCGAGGGCGATCGCGACGCGCTGCCGCTGGCCCCCGGAGATCTCGTGGATGAACGACCGTGCGATGCGCTCCGGGTCGGGCAGCTGAACATCTGTCAGGGCATCGAGCACGCCGCGCCGCAGCGCGTCTCCGGCCAGCCCGCGGTGCTTCGCGAGCGGCCAGGCCAGCTGCTTGCCCACGCGCATGAGCGGATCGAGCGAGGCCAGCGGCTCTTGGAAGACCGCTGAGATCGTCCGGCCCCGCACCCGATCGAGGCGGCGCGAGGGGGTTCCGACGACCTCCACCTCGCCCTCGGCGGTCGCGATCGTCGCCGATCCGAACGGCGTCAGCGGGTACGCGAGCAGGCCGAGCATCGCGAGGGCGGTCAGCGACTTGCCCGAGCCGGACTCGCCGATGATGCCCAGGCGTTCGCCGGGTTCGAGCGTCACGTCGACGCCGTGCACGAGCGTGCGGTCGTCACCCAGCCGCACGCCGAGACCGGATGCGGTCAGCGCGGCGGTCATCCGATGCTCCTCGTGGTCGGATCGGCGATGTCGCGCAGGCCGTCGGCCAGCAGGTTCGCGCCGATGATGAAGGCGACCAGCAGGACGCCGGGGAGGATCGCCGCGGTCGGGGCGACGAGCACGGTGCTCTGCGCCTCCTCCAGCATCCGGCCCCACGAGGCGTTCGGCGGCGGGGAGCCGAGCCCGAGGTACGACAGCGACGCCTCCGCACCGACCGCTCCGCCGAACTGGAGTGCCAGCGGCACGATGAGGGTGGGCCAGACATTGCGCAGCACGTGCCGGAACACGATGCCCAGCCTGCCCGTGCCCGAGGTGCGTGCAGCAGTGACGTAGTCCATCGCGAGGACGCGCGTCGCGGCGATGCGCGTGAGCCGGGCGATCACCGCCGAGCCGGCGAGGCCGATCGCGAGGATCGCCGAATCGACTGATGCCCCGCGCCAGGCGACGATCAGCATCGCCAGCAGCAGGGTCGGGAAGGCGATCGCGATGTCGAGCAGGCTCGTGAGGGCGTCGTCCACCCATCGGCGTGCGACGGCGGCGAGCAGGCCGAGACCGATACCGACGATCGCCGCGATCAACACCGATCCGAACCCGACGGTGAGGGCCAGCCGCGCTCCGATCATGAGCTGCGTGAACAGGTCGCGGCCGAGGCGGTCGGTGCCGGCCCAGTGCTCGGCGGACGGCGGTTGCAGCCGGCCGCCGCTGGTGTCGTCGAAGGTGAACGGGGTCCACAGCAGCGAGATCAGGCCGATCACCGCGATGGCGCCGAACAGGATGCCGCCGACGGCGAGGTTGATCGAGCGTCGGCGGCGGGGCCGGGTGGGCCGCGTCGCCGGGACGGTGCCCGTGTCGGGAAGGGTCGTTGCCGTCATGTCGCCGCCCTCGCTCTGCGATTGCCCGAGATCGTGTCGCGCAGTCGCGGGTCGATGATGCGCTGCACGATGTCTGCGGCGAAACCGAGCAGAAGAACGAGGGCGGTCGAGAAGAGCAGCACCCCCTGGACGCTCGGGAAGTCCTGCTCCTTGATGCCGACCAGCAGCATGTCACCGAGACCGGGGAGCGCGAAGACCCGCTCGATGATGACCGCGCCGACGAAGGTCGTCGACAGCTGGATCGCGAGGATCGAGATCAACGGGACGACGGCGTTTCGCACGCCGTGACGCCAGATGGCCGTGGCGAAGCTCTGCCCCGTGGCCCGAGCCGCGCGCAGATACTGCTGGCCGAGCACGTCGAGCGTCGCGCTGCGGACGTAACGTGCGAGATCGCTGCCCGCCACGATCGCGATCGTGAGCACCGGAAGCGTGAGTGACACGAGCGCGGCCCCGGGGTCCTCCCAGTCGCGCCGCGGGAAGCCGCCCGCCGGCAGCAATCGCCAGTTCAGCGCGAACACCGCGACGAGCAGGATGCCGACCCAGAAGACGGGAATCGCGCCGCCGAGCTGCGACACGGCCGAGAAGGCGGTTCCGTACCAGGTGCGCGCCTTCCAGGCCGAGATGAACCCCACCGGCACCGCGATCAGCACCGACAGCGTGAACGCGATGAGGGTCAGGGGCAGCGTGACGTTGAGCCGGCGCAGGATCTCATCGCCGACGGGAAGGTTGTTGGTGAACGATCGCCCCAGGTCGAAGCTCGCGAGCTGGCCGAGATAGGCCAGGAACTGCTCCGGGATCGGCCGGTCGACGCCCAGCCGCGCGGCGGCGGCCGCGATCTCGGCATCCGTCGCCCCCACCGAGATGAGAGCGAAGACCGGGTTGCCGAGAACGCGCAGCACGACGAACAGGATCACCACCGCCAGCGCGAACGCCAGCAGCAGCAATCCTGTCCGTCGGATCAGATACCGGGTGATGGAGATCAGGCCTTCGTGATGTCGGAGACGTAGAACAGCGAGTTCAGTCCATTCTTGGGCACGCCCGACACGCCTTCGGCCGCGATGCGCAGCTGCGGGTTGAGGTAGAGCCAGACGCTGGCTGCGTCGTCCGAGATCTGCTGGTTCGCCTTCTTGATCAGTTCGGTCTGCTCATCGACGGATGCCGCGGCCTCCGAGTCGGCCAGCCAGGTCTGCACGTCGGCGTTGTCGTAGCCCCAGTAGAAGTCGGGGTTGCCGTAGAAGTTGATGTCGCGGTCGTTGACGTGGCCCTGCAGCGTCGCCTCGAAGTTCTTCTCGGTGTAGACCTTCTGGTACCACTCGTCGTCGGTGATGATGTTGATGTTCAACGTGATGCCGACCTTCGCCAGCTCCGACTTGAGGAACTCCGCGACCGTCGAGTGGACGCCCGAGTCGGGGGTGTCGACCGTGAACGTGAACCCGCCGGACTGACCGGCCTCGGCGAGCAGCTTCTCCGACAGCGCCGGGTCGTAGGGGTTGTTGTCGGCCAGATCGATGTACCAGGGCTCGGAGGGCGGCACCATCGATCCGATGAGTTCGCCGCGGCCGTCCCAGATCGCATCGAGCAGCTTCTCGCGATCGATCGCGGAGTAGATCGCCTTGCGCACGCGCGCGTCGTTGAACGGAGCGATCCGGTCGTTGAACGCCAGCAGCTCCTTCGTCGTCGAGGTGCCCTCGATGATCTGGAAGCCGGCAGCCTCGAACTCCGCGATGCTGTCGGGGTTCGACTGGCTCGTGACGAGGTCGACCGCACCGGTCGTCAGGGCGTTGTTCAGGGCCGTCGGGTCGGCGTAGTACTGGTAGACGACCCCGCCGTTCTTCGGCGCGACGCCCCAGTAGGAGTCGTTGACGTCGAGGGTGATCGAGTCGCCCTTGCGATAGTCGCCGAGCTCGTAGGGCCCGGTGCCGTCGGCGGTGGCCGTCAGGTCGCCGGCATCCTCGTTGACGATCCAGACGTAGCCGAGGTTGTAGGTGAAGCTGATCGACGGCTGCGAGAGGGTCACCTCGACGGTCTTGTCGTCGACCGCCGTGACGGTGTCGATGACGCTCAACTGGCGCTTGCGCGCCGCGATCGACTCGTCGCCGACGAACCGCTCCAGGCTGTACTTCACATCGGCGGCGGTCAGCTCCTTGCCCGAGTGGAAGGTGGCGTCCTCAAGGGTGAACGTGTAGACGAGACCGTCTGCCGACACGCTGGTCTCCGCGGCCAGCAACGGCTCGACCTGGGCGTCGTCGGTGATCCGGAACAGACCCTCGTACACGTTGCCGGTGAAGACCTCGGTGACGCCCGACGAGCCGCCGAAGATCTGATCGAGGTTGGTCGGCTCGTTCTGCGATCCGACGACGATCTCGGCGTTCGGGTCGCTCGCGCCGGCCGAACCGGCCGGGTCTGCGGATCCGGAGCATCCGGCCAGGACGAGAAGACCGGCCGTCGCAGCCGCGGTGGCGGCGACGATCCGGGAGAAGCCGCGTGAAGTCACGGGTGTTCCTTTGCTGTGTGGAGGGGGCGGCGGAGCGAGGTGCGGGCGCTCCGCCGTTTCGGGTGTTGCAGGAAGGAGATCAGAGCGAGAAGTCGCCGGCGAACCGGACCTTCTTCTCACCGGCGCGAACCGGGAAGGGCAGACGGTTCTGCAGCGGCGGCAGGGGGCAGTTCATCTGGTTCGAGAAGCCGCACGGCGGGACGACGGCCCGGTTGAAGTCGACCGTGACGGGCGTGCTGTCACCGGGGGCCAGGTCGCCGGTCGCGCCCGGGTGGTCGAGGAAGAGGAACCGGCCGGCACCGTAGGACTCGGCGCCGTTGGTCTGGTCGCCGAAGACGAGGTGAAGCTTCGGACCGCCGTAGTTGGTGTCGAAAGCGGCGAGTCGGTACTCGGTGCCGTCGATCTCGAAGACCAGGTCGCCCGAGACCGGGAGGCCGCGCGTCGCGCCGCCGTCCTTGATGTGCTCGAAGGGGACCACCCGGTCTTCATCGACGAGCTCGAAGCGGCCCTCGATCACCCAGGCCGGGTCGTACTCCCAGCGCTCGATGTCTTCGAACGCTTCGTTCGCGGGCGAGTCCTGCCGCCAGATGCGGTAGCCCTCCTGCGGAAGACCGGTCTCGATGTCGGTTCGCTGCAGACGGGTGAGCAGCGCATCGACCGGATGCCCGGCGCGCGCAGTCTCGTCGTCGACGGCGGGCTCGCCCGGAGCCGACCAGTGCGTGAGCACGAGGGCGAGGGATCCCTGCGGGGCCGCGACCGACTCCCGGCGGAAAGCCGCCCAAGCTCGGTAGTCGGACTCAGCCGAGGAGACGGATGCTGCTGCGGATGCGGATGTACTCACCATGACAGGCAACCAAACGTGGGACCGCCACGAGAAATTCCGTGTCGGACTGTTGCGCCCTCAGCGGGACCGCCCGGGGATGTCGGTGCCGCCCGCCCACAGCGCCCACGCGACGAGCACGGGCTGGAGGAAGAGTCGGCCGAAGCGCCGCTCATCGGTGTCGAGTCCGGGAGCCGACGCACCGGTGCGCCACTGGTGCACGTTGCCCGGGAACACGGCGACGAAGAAGGCGGCGATCGCCGCGGCGATGCGACGGCGTTCGCGTGGTAGCGCGAGGAGCCCGGCGCCGAGCATCATCTCGACCGCACCGCTGGCCACGACGATCATGTCCTTATCGGTGCGCAGCAGCCGCGCCGCCCAGTCCGGGACCGCGATGCGATAGCCGCGTCGGAGGACGGTCAGATGCGCCGCTCCCGCCGCGATCAGCAGAGCGGCGAGGGCGAGGCGGGCAACGGTGCGCGGCATCCGATCACGTTACGCCCGTCCGGGCGGTCCGATCACCAGCAGCACGACGTATGCGGCGATGATGCCGATCGCGAGGATCACCGCCAGCACCACGGGACGGCGGACGAACCATCGCAGGAACCGGTCGACCGCGCGCCGGTCGCGCGGGTCGTCGGTCGCCTCGGTCCGCCACTCCCCCTCGAGAAGGCCGCGCCGGCGCAGCACGATCTCGGTCGGCACGGTCGCATAGGGGACCACGGCGGCGCCGACGGCGCAGATCGTCGGGACGATCGACCACCGGTTGTTCCAGGCGACGAGCACGGCGGTCGCGCCATAGCAGAGGAAGACGAAGCCGTGGATGCCGCCGCCGATCGTCACGGCGACCGGCAGGTCGAGCGCTGTGCGGAGAATCAAGCCGAGGATCAGCAGCGTCCACGAGACGGCCTCGGCGATCGCGAGCGAACGGAATGCGGTCGACGGTGTTCGGAACACCCCCGAACCCTATCCAGCCGACCTAGACGATTCCTGCACGGATGCCGTCCATCGAGGCCGCCAGGCCCGGCATGTTGTCGCTCAGCGTGGCGTCGAGCTCGAGCAGCCGCTGGTGAGCCTGCTCCATGACCGCGATGCCCTTGGCCGTGATGCGCAGGTCGGACGCCGAGCCTGCGTGCGCCGTCGCATCGGCGACGAGCCCCTCGTCGACGAGGGTGCGGACGGCGGTGTGCGCGGATTGCACCGTGATGTGCGAGCGACGCGCGAGCTCCGAGAACGAGATACCCGGCTCCGAGCCGATGTGCCCGAGCAGGCCGAACTTGCGGGTGGAGAGGCCGAGGTCGCGCAGGGCTGCGGAGAGCCGGCCTTCCCACGACGCCGAGACGGCGATGAGCGCGATGACCGGGCTGAAGCGCGGCTCGCGCGTGAGGGCAGGAGTTTCCGACACGGTCACGATTGTAGGAGGCGGGGGCTCACTCGTGCGGGTGATAGCCGCCAGAAAAGCTGTGTCGCATCCCTAACGCGCCGCGCGCCGTTCGTCAAGGACCGAGCGTCGACGCGAGCGGATGTTCATGATGAGTTCCACGGAAGAAGCGGGGAGGTCACCATGATCACGAACGAAGAGCAGGACGAGCAACACACCGACATCCGCGGCGAGAAGCCGTTCGGTCAATGGCTCGGACTGATCAACGGCGGCCGCTGACGCCACGCGAAAGCCCCCGGCATCCTCTCTCGCGAGGAGGATGCCGGGGGCTTCGTCATTCTCGGGAGCGCGACGTTTTACATAGCTAGCCTATGCATGTTGTATAGTGAAGCTATGCAGTTGCCCGACTCCCCTATCCGCCTGATGTCGGCGTCGAGCCGGTTCAACCGGGCTGTGGCCCGCCGAGTCGAGACGTCCGCCGCCGCAGGAACCTGGCGTGCGCTCGCCGCCCTCGACGAGCTGGGCCCCACACGGGTCAGCGACCTCGCCGAGTGGCAGCGCGTGAGCCAGCCGACCATGACGACGCTGGTTCGCCGGATGGAAGCGGAGGGCCTCGTGGATCGTGCACCCGACCCCGAGGACGGCCGGGCCTCGCTCGTGTCGATCACCGACGAGGGGCGGCGCCAGTTCGAGGCGTTCCGCTCGCAAGCGCTGGAGGTGACCGCGCCGGCGTGGTCGCGGCTCAGCGACGCCGACCGGTCGGCTCTCGCGCGCGCGGCCGAGGTTCTCGCCGCGCTGCTCGAGGAGCCGGAACTGCAATGACCCCGACAGACTCCGACGAGAGGAAGGTGCGCGTGACGAGCGCGACGAAAACAGAACGGTCCGCGACCGGCGATCAGACGAAGGCGACAGCCGAGACCGCGAAGGCGTCGATCTGGCGCCAACCCGTCGCGGTATGGGCAATCGCCTTCGCCTGCACGGTGTCGTTCATGGGCATCGGCCTGGTCGATCCGATCCTCCCGGCGATCAGCCGCGAGCTGGATGCGACGCCGTCCGAGACGATGCTCCTGTTCACCAGCTACCTCTTCATCACCGGCATCGTCATGCTCTTCGCCAGCTGGGTGTCGTCGAGACTCGGCGTGAAGAAGACCCTGCTGCTGGGGCTCGCCCTCATCGTCGTCTTCGCTGCGGCCGCAGGCCTCTCCGGTGGCGTGGTCGAGATCATCGGATTCCGCGCCGGTTGGGGAATCGGCAACGCGCTCTTCATCGCGACGGCGCTGGCCGCCATCGTCGGGGCCGCCAGCGGCGGAAGCCGTCAGGCGATCGTGCTGTACGAGGCATCCCTCGGCATCGGCCTCGCGGTCGGACCGCTCCTCGGCGGCGCGCTCGGCGAGCTGTCGTGGCGCGGCCCCTTCTTCGGGACCGCGGCGCTCATGGCCATCGCGCTCCTCGCGATCCTCGTCGTGTTCCGCTCCCCCGCACCCGCTGCCGGGGCCGCAGCGCCGGCGAAGGTGTCGCTTCTCGCGTCGTTCCGTGCGCTGCGCAACCCGGCCCTGCTGACCCTGTCACTGACGGCGTTCTTCTACAACGTCGCGTTCTTCGTGCTTCTGGCCTACAGCCCGTACCCGATCGAGTCCGCCGCGGCGCAGGCCGGGATGACGTTCGGAGCGCACGAGCTCGGCCTCGTCTTCTTCGGCTGGGGACTCGCCGTGGCGCTCACCTCGGTGCTCGCAGCCCCCCTGCTGACCCGCCGGCTGGGCCTGCGCCCCGTGCTCTTCACGATGCTCGGGCTGCTGGCCGTCGCCGAAGCCGTCCTCGCGATCGGCATCGACAGCGCCACCGTGCTCATCGTCACTGTCATCGTCGCCGGCCTGTTCCTCGGCGTGCTCAACACAGCACTGACCGAGGCCGTCATGGAGGCCACCGACCTGCCCCGGAACGTCGCGAGCGGCACCTACTCGGGCGTGCGCTTCATCGGTGGCGCGATCGCTCCCGCCGTGGCAGGCCCCCTCGCCGCCGCGATCACCCCGAGTGCGCCGTACTGGCTCGGTGTCGCCGCGCTCGTCGTCGCGATCGCGATCCTCGCCGCCGCAGGCCGTACGCTGCGCCACCTCGGCCGCCCGCACGAGACCGCGATCGCCGAGGCCGCCGACATCGGCCAGGGCGACGCCTGACCGGAGGACATCTGCATGTCGGAGGGCGGGCTCCTGAAAGCCACCCTCCGACATGCTCTTCTCCGCGTGAACTGAAGCGCGGGGCGCACGCACAGCCCGGGGCGCGTCAGCCGCGCAGCGAGCCGACCAGGTGCGCGACGCCGTAGGCGTAGGCCTCGTCGAGATCCCCGCCGAGTCGGAACGCGCCGGCGAGCTCCATCGTGACAAAGCCCGTCGCCCACGCCGTCAGCAACCGCGCGGCATCCAGGGCGTGGCCGGCACCGACGGCGGCGGTCGTGGCTCGAAGAACCGGCGCGCTCGTCGCCGCGAGCTTGTCGGGATCGACCGTGCTCGTGAAGAGCAGGCGGAACGCCTCGGGGCGCTCACGCCCGAAGCGCCGGAAGGCGCCGAGCATCTCTTCGAGACCGCCGGATGCCGCGTCGAGACGTTTCGTCAGATCGTCCGCAGCCGCGCCACCGACGAGAGCCAGAAGGGCTTCACGGTCACGCACGCGTTTGTAGAGCGACGGCGCCTTCACCCCGACCGCCTGAGCCACCGCCTGCATAGTCACTGCAGAGATACCTCCGCTTTCGAGCAGCGCCGTTGCCGCGTCGATGATGCTCACGAGCGTTGTTCGTTCCGGTGTCGGCATCGCCCCTCCCAAAGCTACGCTCATAAGCTATCATGGCTACACACATTAGCCATGACCCGAGGACATCATGCAACTCACTCATTCACTCCATCGGATCGGCAACGACATCGTCGCCGCTTACCTCATCGTCACAGCCGAAGGCATCACCGTCGTCGACGCCGGCCTGCCCGGCTTTCATCGCGACCTGCGACGCGAGCTGGCCGGCATCGGGCGCACCCTCGACGACATCCGCGGTGTGGTCCTCACCCACGGCGACAGCGACCACGTCGGCTTCGCGGAACGGCTGCGGCGCGAGCACGGCGTTCCCGTCTACGTCCACGCTGCGGATGCCGCTCGCGCGCGCGGCGGCGAGAAGCCAAAGACCCCGCTCGGTCCCGTCCGTCTCGGTCCCCTTCTGCAATTCGCCGCCTACGGCGCGCGAAAGGGGATGCGGCCGCAGTGGCTGACCGCCGTCGAGGAGGTCTCCGGCGGGGACGTCCTGCCGCTGCCCGGCGAACCTCGCGTCATCGACATGCCGGGCCACTCCCCGGGCAGTGTCGCCGTGTACTCCCCCGCCGCCGCAGCCATCTTCGTGGGCGACGCGCTGACCACTCGGCACGTGCTGACCGGGCGCTCCGGCCCCGGCCCGGCGCCCTTCACCGATGACCCCGCCGAGGCGATCGCCTCGCTCGACCGCATTGCCGGCCTGCCCGCCGCGTGGGTGCTGCCGGGACACGGACCGGCGTTCCACGGCTCACCGGCCGAGGCTGTCGCCGCGGTTCAGGCAGCCAGCTCGTAGGAGAGGCGCGTTGATCGAGCCAGCAGCGGAGCTCTCACCCCATGCCCGACATCCGGTCCCACTCGATCGACCGGAACTGCAGGTACGCACACAGATCGCTCGCGACGCGCAGTTCGGCTGCAAAGCCGGCCAGCCGCTGCGGACTGACCGTCAGGTCTTCATCCCTCCCCGTGAGCGTGATCACCCACTCAGCCCGGTCGGGTCCCGCAGGTTGCATATAGACCTCTGCCGGCGTCCCGAACGGAACCATGATCACAAGACCGGTGTCTTTGCCGAGAGACTCGTCTTGGATGGCGACCTTGAACGACGACGACGTCCGCGGCCCGGTCGCAAGATAGTCGGCCAGCCATTGCTCGAGGAGAGCCTTCGAGCGCACGGGGTATCGGGGCCGGTGGCGGGTCTCGGAGTTCATGTCGTCAGCGTAAGCGACGGTGTGGGCGCCGGCGTTCCCGTAGGGCGACGCCTGGCCCCCGGGCATCCGCGTGTCGGAGGGCGGGCTCCGGGAAGCCACCCTCCGACACGCTTTTCTCCTCCGACGGGGATGCGGGTCAATCGCCTTTCACGTTGACCAGCTGACGCAGCGTGTGCCGCACCTCGACGAGGTCGGCCGCATCCGCCATGACGCGATCGATCGGCTTGTAGGCCTGCGGGATCTCGTCGATGAAGGCATCCGTGTCGCGGAACTCGATGCCCATCATGGCCTCACGCAGCTGGTCGTGCGTGAAGGTTCGGCGCGCGGCCGACCGCGAGTACTCCCGCCCCGCCCCGTGCGGCGACGAGTTCAGTGACAGCGGGTTGCCGAGCCCCGAGACGACGTACGACGCCGTCCCCATGGATCCCGGGATGAGGCCGGGCCGGCCGGCATCCGCCTGAATCGCGCCCTTGCGCGACACCCACACCTGCTTGCCGAAGTGCTTCTCGCTCTCGGTGAAGTTGTGGTGGCAGTTGATGCGCTCGAGCTCCTCGACGTCGGCGCCCATCGTCTCGGACAGCTGACGGGCGACGCGGTCCATCATCTCCTCGCGGTTCAGGAGCGCGAAGTGCTGCGCCCACCGGAGCTCGCGGATATAGCGCCGGAACTCCTCCGTGCCCTCGGCGAGGTACGCCAGGTCGGGATCGGGCAGGTCGATCCACCACTGCTTCGCGAGCCGCTGAGCGACGCCGATGTGGTGCGTCGCGATTCTGTTGCCCACTCCCCGCGAGCCGGAGTGCAGGAACATCCACACCGCGTCGGTCTCGTCGACCGACACCTCGATGAAGTGGTTGCCCGAGCCGAGCGACCCGAGCTGGTTGCGCCAGTGCCCGGCGTAGCGCGCGGGGTCGAACTCGTGCTTCTCGGCGAGCTCCTCCAGCTCGGCGATGCGCGGCTCGGCGGTCGCGACGACCTTGCGGTTGTCGCGACCGGCCGACAGCGGAATCGCCCGCTCGATCTGCTCGCGCAGCGTCCCCAGGTCGCGGCCGAGCAGCTGCGACTTCGTGAACTGCGTGCGGACGGCGATCATGCCGCACCCGATGTCGACGCCGACGGCAGCCGGCATGATCGCCCCGAGCGTCGGGATGACCGACCCGACGGTCGCCCCCTTGCCGAGGTGCGCATCGGGCATGAGCGCCAGATGCGGGTGGATGAACGGCATGCCAGACGCGGTGCGAGCCTGATCGAGGGTCTTCTCGTCGATGATGCTCGCCCATGACAGCAGCCTGTTCGAGAGCTTCTCCATGGTTCCTTTCCTTGTGATGACGGTCCGGGAACGGGCGCATGGAGAGGAACACACGAACGCCCCGGACCTGTGCGGTGCGGGGCGTGCTGACAGTGGCGGGTCAGGCGTCTCGCACCGGAGGGTACGACTCATTGCGGAGCTGGAACTGGTCCAGGTCCGCTGCGATCAGGCGCTCGTTGCGCATGGTCATGTCGTTCCTCCGGTGATGCCGTGCCTCGTGGCGCAGCCTCGCAACCCTATGCGTGGGCATGGCGCGGCGTCAACGAAAAAGTGGCGCGTGCGCCGGGAACCGCCGGAGCGATCCCGTCACACGCGCCACTTTCGTGCGCGAGTCAGCTTAGAAGTCCCAGTCCTCGTCTTCGGTGGCCTCGGCCTTGCCGATGACGTACGACGAGCCCGACCCCGAGAAGAAGTCGTGGTTCTCGTCTGCGTTCGGCGACAGGGCCGACAGAATCGCCGGGTTCACGTTGGTGACCGTGGCGGGGAACATCGCCTCGAATCCGAGGTTCATCAGCGCCTTGTTGGCGTTGTAGTGCAGGAACTTCTTGACGTCCTCGGTCAGGCCGACGGCGTCGTAGAGGTCCTGCGTGTACTGCACCTCGTTGTCGTAGAGCTCGTAGAGCAGCGAGAACGTGTAGTCCTTGATCTCGTCGCGCTCGGCCTGCGAGAGCTGCTCGTAGCCCTTCTGGAACTTGTAGCCGATGTAGTAGCCGTGCACGGCCTCGTCACGGATGATGAGGCGGATGATGTCGGCGGTGTTCGTCAGCTTCGCCTTCGCCGACCAGTGCAGCGGCAGGTAGAACCCCGAGTAGAAGAGGAACGACTCGAGCAGGGTCGAGGCGACCTTGCGCTTAAGTGGCTCGTCACCACGGTAGTAATCCATGACGATCGAGGCCTTCTTCTGAAGGTTCGGGTTCTCGACCGACCAGCGGAACGCGTCGTCGATCTCGGGCGTCGAGGCGAGCGTCGAGAAGATCGACGAGTAGCTCTTCGCGTGCACCGACTCCATGAACGCGATGTTCGTGTAGACGGCCTCCTCGTGCGGGGTGATCGCATCGGGGATGAGCGAGACGGCGCCGACGGTGCCCTGGATCGTGTCGAGGAGCGTCAGCCCCGTGAACACGCGCATGGTGAGCGTCTGCTCGTCGGGCGTCAGCGTGTTCCACGACTGGATGTCGTTCGACAGCGGCACCTTCTCGGGCAGCCAGAAGTTGTTCACCAGACGGTTCCAGACCTCGAGGTCCTTGTCGTCCTGGATGCGGTTCCAGTTGATCGCCTGCACGTGGTCGACGAGCTTGAGCGGTTCGGGAGTCATTTCGGCTTCAGTTCCTGGTTCGGGTTCCGGCATCCGTCACAGCATGCAGCTGACGCACTCGGACATATCGGTGCCCTCGAGCGCCATCTGCCGCAGGCGGATGTAGTAGATCGTCTTGATGCCCTTGCGCCAGGCGTAGATCTGGGCCTTGTTGATGTCGCGCGTGGTCGCGGTGTCCTTGAAGAACAGCGTGAGCGACAGACCCTGGTCGACGTGCTGGGTCGCGGCGGCGTAGGTGTCGATGACCTTCTCGTAGCCGATCTCGTACGCGTCCTCGTAGTACTCGAGGTTGTCGTTCGTCATGAACGGCGCCGGGTAGTAGACGCGGCCGAGCTTGCCTTCCTTGCGGATCTCGATCTTCGACGCGATCGGGTGGATCGACGACGTCGAGTTGTTGATGTACGAGATCGAGCCGGTCGGGGGCACCGCCTGCAGGTTCTGGTTGTAGATGCCGTGCTGCTGGATGGATGCCTTCAGCTCGCGCCAGTCGTCCTGCGTGGGGATGTGGATGCCGTCGAACAGACCCTTCACCTTGTCGGTCTGGGGCGCCCACTCCTGCTCGATGTACTTGTCGAAGAACTCGCCCGACGCGTAGGTCGAGTCGGGGAAGCCCTCGAAGTACGTGCCGCGCTCGATCGCGATCTTGTTCGAGGCCCGCAGCGCGTGGAACAGCACCGTGTAGAAGTAGATGTTCGTGAAGTCCAGGCCCTCTTCGGAGCCGTAGTGGACGTGCTCGCGCGCCAGGTAGCCGTGCAGGTTCATCTGTCCGAGCCCGATCGCGTGCGAACGGTCGTTGCCGTCCTCGATCGAGCGGACCGAGGCGATGTGACTCTGGTCGCTGACCGCGGTGAGGGCACGGATGCTGGTCTCGACGGTCTGGGCGAGGTCCTTGCCGTCCATCGCGAGCGCGATGTTCATCGACCCCAGGTTGCAGGAGATGTCCTTGCCGATCTGGGCGTACGAGAGGTCTTCGTTGTACGTCGTCGGGGTGTTGACCTGGAGGATCTCCGAGCACAGGTTCGACATGTTGATCCGGCCCTTGATCGGGTTGGCCTTGTTCACCGTGTCCTCGAACATGATGTACGGGTAGCCCGACTCGAACTGGATCTCGGCGAGGGTCTGGAAGAACTCGCGCGCGTTGATCTTCGTCTTCTTGATGCGCGCGTCGTCGACCATCTCGCGATACTTCTCGGTGACCGAGATGTCGCCGAACGGAACGCCGTAGACCTTCTCGACGTCGTAGGGCGAGAACAGGTACATGTCCTCGCCGTTCTTGGCGAGCTCGAAGGTGATGTCGGGGATGACGACACCCAGCGACAGCGTCTTGATGCGGATCTTCTCGTCGGCGTTCTCGCGCTTGGTGTCGAGGAACTTCAGGATGTCGGGGTGGTGCGCCGAGAGGTACACCGCGCCGGCGCCCTGACGCGCGCCGAGCTGGTTGGCGTAGCTGAAGCTGTCTTCGAGCAGCTTCATGACGGGGATGATGCCCGACGACTGGTTCTCGATCTGCTTGATCGGAGCACCGGCCTCGCGGATGTTCGACAGCAGCAGAGCCACGCCGCCGCCGCGCTTCGAGAGCTGCAGGGCGGAGTTGATGCCGCGGGCGATCGACTCCATGTTGTCTTCGATGCGGAGCAGGAAGCACGACACGAGCTCGCCGCGCTGCGCCTTGCCGGTGTTGAGGAACGTCGGGGTGGCGGGCTGGAAACGACCCGAGATGATCTCGTCGACGAGCTGCATCGCGAGGTTCTCGTCACCGTCGGCGAGACCGAGGGCGGTCATCACAACGCGGTCCTCGAAGCGCTCGAGGTAACGCTTGCCGTCGAAGGTCTTCAGCGTGTAGCTCGTGTAGTACTTGAACGCGCCGAGGAAGGTCTCGAAGCGGAACTTCTTGCCGTAGGCGAAGTCGTTGAGCTTCTGGATGAACTCGAGCGAGTACTTCTCGATGACCTTGGGCTCGTAGTACTCCTTCTCGACGAGGTAGTCGAGACGCTCCTTGAGGGAGTGGAAGAAGACCGTGTTCTGGTTGACGTGCTGGAGGAAGTACTCCCGCGCCGCGCGCTTGTCGGCGTCGAACTGGATCTTGCCGTCCGCGCCGTAGAGGTTGAGCATCGCGTTGAGGGCGTGGTAGTCGAGCCCGTCGAAGCGCGCGTCGACCTTGAAGCCGTTATCGGTCAAGGCTGTTTCCAGTGCTGATTCCACCATCGTTCCAATCCTGCGCTCACGCGCTCGACGTCTTCGGGCGTGCCGAACAGTTCCACCTTGTCCAAGTGCGGCACGGAGCACTTGCGGCTGATGATGTCGCCGGCGAGGCAGTACGACTCGCCGAAATTCGTGTTGCCGGTGGAGATGACTCCACGGAGCAGGGTGCGGTTGCGCACATCGTTCAAGAAGCGAACGACCTGCTTGGGCACCGCACCCTTCTCCTCACCGCGCCCCTGTCCCCCGCCGTAGGTAGGGGTGACGAGCACGAAAGGCTCGGTCATGACGAGGGGCGTCGGTGAGGAGTGAAGGGGGATGCGGAGCGCCGGCAGTCCGAGCTTGTCGATGAATCGCGCGGTGTTGCCGGAGACGCTCGAGAAGTACACGAGCAGAGGCGCCCGCGTCGCGACCGCCGTGCTCATGGCTCAGGCGAAGCGAGCGGCCAGCTCGTCGATCTTGTCGGGACGGAAGCCCGACCAGTGGTCCTCGTCGGTGATGACGACGGGGGCCTGCAGGTAGCCGAGCGACTTGACGCGCTCGAGTGCCGCCGGGTCCTCGGAGAGGTCGAGGACGTCGTATTCGATGCCCTTGGAGTCCAGCGCACGGTACGTCGCGTTGCACTGCACGCAGGAGGGCTTGGTGTAGACCGTGATCGCCATGTCGAGTGTGGTTTCCCTTCGCTTCTTACGCATCTCCGGCTGAGAACCCGCCGGGACCTCAATACTACATATGGGTGCCGACATCGGGGGGCACCACAAGGGGTAGTAGTTACAAGTCTGTAGTTTTGCACCGCTCTCCCCAGGTACAACACATCTTGTCCACCGTTTCATCCACAGATCGCGAGATCGGTCGAAGCCCGGTTCGGCGCGTGATTCCGCGCTTCCTCGAGGTGCTCGCGCAGTCTGTCCACAGGTCGGACGGTAGACCGACCCACCGACATCCGATTCGGACCGATCTCGTCGCTTCGGCGTGTCGCGGGCGTGTCGCGGCGATGCTCGACCGAACGTCGCCGAGGAGCCCCCGGAATCGCTACCGTTGAGGGGTGGCGGGATACGGAGAACTGCTGCGCACACCGGGTGTCGCGCGCATCATCGCCGCACAGTTGACCGCGCGCTTTCCGAGCGGGATGACGAGCCTCGCCATCCTGCTCCACATCGAGCACGTGACCGGTTCCTACGGGTCCGCCGGTCTGGTCCTGGCGGCCACCTCAGTCGGACAGGCGATCGCCGGCCCGGTGACGAGTCGATGGATGGGCGTCTGGGGCATGCGGCGCGTGCTGACGCTGACGCTCGCCGTCTGCGCGGCGGCGATCGGCCTACTCGCGGTGCTCGACGTCCCGCTGTGGGTCTACATGACACTCGGCCTCATCGCGGGCCTGTCGACCCCGCCGGTGCAGTCGGCCGTGCGCACGATCTACCCCAAGATGGTCACCTCGCGGCAGCTCACACCGCTCTTCTCGCTCGACGCGTCGCTGCAGGAGATCATCTGGATCATCGCGCCGGTGCTCATCACCTTCGTGGCGCTGCAGGCCGGTACCGTGCCGGGGCTGCTGCTCGTCGTCGTCATCCTCATCGGCGGCGGGGCGTGGTTCATCTCCTCCCCCGAGCTCGGCCGCGTCCGCATCCCGCGCAGCCGGCGCAGCCTGGGCCGTGTGCTGCTGAAGCCGCCGGTCATGCTCGCGACTGCGACCGGGTTCCTCCTCATCGGCGCGTGCTCCGCGGTCGAAGCGGGCGTCGTCGCCTCGTTCGGTCACGGCGGCCTCGAGTCCGGCATCGTGCTCGCGGTGTTCGCCGTCGGCAGTCTCGCGGGCGGCCTGTCGTTCGGTCACATCCCGATCGGGCGCTGGGCCATGGCTCGCCGCTTCCTCATCGTCACCGTCGGGCTCGCGGCGACGATCTTCTCGCTCAACGCCTGGTGGCTCGGCGGCTCGCTCCTGGTCGCGGGCATCGGTATCGCGCCGGCGCTGGCGGTCATGTTCGCCATCACCTCGGCGAGCGTGAAGTTCAGCGAGACGGCGGAGGCCTACGGCTGGATCGGTACCGGCCAGCTCATCGGAGCGGCCGCGGGTTCGGCCATCGCGGGATTCCTCATCGACGGTGTCGGCCCCCAGGGCGCCTACGTCGCCGCGACGCTGTTCGCGGCGGCCGGCCTCATCGTCGCCGCGACGTGCGTGCAGTGGTTCCCCGATCTCCGCGGGCGCGACTCGTCACCGATACCCGACACCGAGCCCGTCCACACGATCACGTGAGGCTGGTTCTGCGGTACCGACCGCTCAGTCGTTGACGCGTCGCAGCATCGCGAGCACCGCTGCCGCGTAGGCGTCCTCGGGCTGCGGATGCTCGAACGCCAGCTCCTCGCCGGCGAACTCGATCTCCACACGGTGGGTGTCGGCGAGCCGGCGCAGGCTCCGGAATCCGCCGCGCAGCATCTCGCGCAGCTGGTCCTCGCGAGGAAGCCACAGCGCCTCGTCGAGCGCGACGGAGTCGAGCGCCCATTCGGTCGTGCCGTTGAACGCGAGGATCGTGCCGGTCGGATACCGACGCGGTTCGACCGTCATCTCGCTGACGGTGAAGATGTCGGCCTCGAACTCCGGCTCGTTGAGCTGAAAACGGTCTCCGGATGCCGGGTGCCAGACGAGCCCGGCCTCGCGCAGGGCGAGCGCGGCGTCGGTCGAGATCATGTCCCCATCCTGCACCAGGACATCGGGTGCACGGCGGGCCCCGCCGGACACACCACCCGCTGCGCGGGGGCGGGAGCAGAATGGATGCCGTGAGCGACTTCGACTCGGCCCGATACCTGCCCGACGACCTCCTCGACCGGATCCGCGGGCGCGCCGCGGGCGTCGATGCCGACAACGTCTTCCCCGAAGACGACCTCGCCGAGCTACGGGAGGCGGGCTACCTCGGCATCCTCGTTCCGGAAGAGCTCGGCGGCGCGGGCCTGTCGCTCGCGCAGGCATCCGTTCTGCAGCAGCGACTCGCCGGTGCTGCACCCGCGACAGCCCTCGCGATCAACATGCACCTCGTGTGGACCGGTGTCGCCAAGGTGCTGTCCGACCGCGGTGACGACGCCCTGCGCTTCGTGCAGGAGGGCGCCGCAGCGGGCGAGGTGTTCGCGTTCGGAATCAGCGAGGCGGGCAACGACCTCGTCCTGTTCGGCAGCGACACCGTCGCCGAGCCTCAGCCGGATGGCGGATACGCCTTCACGGGCACGAAGATCTTCACCTCGCTCGCACCGGTGTGGGACCGCCTCGGACTCCACGGCCTCGACACCACGAGCGAGGACGCACCGAAGCTGGTGTTCGCCTTCGTCGACCGCACCGACGCGGTGCGCACGCGCGACGATTGGGACACCGTCGGCATGCGCGGAACCCAGTCGCGCACGACAGAGCTGCACGGCGCGGTCGCATCGCCCGGCCGTATCGTGCGCCGCCTCTCTCCCGGCCCGAACCCGGATCCGCTCGTGTTCGGGATCTTCTCGGTCTTCGAGCTGCTGCTCGCGTCGGTGTACACCGGCATCGCCCGGCGCGCCCTCGACCTCGCTGTCGTGGCCGCGACGTCGCGCACGTCGAAGAAGACGGGGATGGCGTACAGCCAGGATCCCGACATCCGCTGGCGCATCGCCGACATGGCGCTGACGTACGACGGGATGCTGCCGCAGCTCGAGGCGATCGCGCACGACATCGATGAACGGGCCGATCACGGCGGCCTGTGGTTCGCGAAGCTCAGCGGCCTGAAGCACCGCGCGGTCACGGCGGCGAAGGCCGTCGTCGACGAGGCGATGCTCGTGGCGGGCGGTTCGTCGTACTTCTCCCGCTCCGAGCTCGGCCGCCTCTACCGCGACGTCATCGCGGGGATGTTCCACCCCTCCGACCCGGAGTCCGCCCACAGCACCGTCGCCACCGCCTGGCTCGGCCCCCTGACCCCCTGACCTCCTGACCCTCTGCCCGCGCGGTGCCTCCGTGCCGGTCGAGTCGCCACGAAACGCGGATGCCGGGGCCCCCGGATCCGCACTTCCTGGCGACTCGACGGGGTCGGGAAGGGCCGGGAAGGGAGGGATCCGATCAGCGGGTCTCTAGGTCGTAGGCCTTGAGCAGCTCGGCGACGGCCTGCTCGCGGTCCGCGCCGCCGTTCTCGAACATGTGCGTCACGTGGGTGCGGAGGTGGTTCTCGATGAGGAGCTTGTCGAGCGACGCGAGGGCCTTCTGGATGGCCCGTGACTGGGCGATGATGTCCATGCAGTAGTCCTCGTTCTCGATCATCCGGGCCAGCCCGCGGACCTGTCCTTCGAGGATGCTCGTGCGGCGCAGGGCTCGCTTCTGGATGTCGTCGATCACGCGGTCAGGATACGCCGTGACCGGCCCCGCCCGGCGAACCACCGTGGGAGGATGACCGGATGGCACGCACGCCGACCTCCCTGCTCTCCCCCGCCGACCAGGCTCGACGCCAGGGCCTGCGGCGGATGAAGGCCGTCGCCCTCGGTGCGCTGATCTTCATGGCGATCGTCTTCGCGATCTCGTTCCCCCTGCAGCAGACCGTCCCCGCGTTCGGATACGTCCGCGCCGCCGCGGAGGGCGGCATGGTCGGAGCTCTCGCCGACTGGTTCGCGGTCACCGCGCTGTTCCGGCATCCGCTCGGCCTGCCCATTCCGCATACCGCGATCATCCCGAGACGCAAGGATGAGATAGGCCGCACCCTGGGTGAGTTCGTCGAGACGAATTTCCTCGAAGCCGGCGTCATCCGCGGCAAGCTCGAGTCGATAGGCATCGCGACGCGGCTCGGCGCGTGGCTGCGGCGCCCCGAGAACGCCGAGCGCGTGTCGGCCGAGGCGTCGGCTGCGGCATCCGGCATCCTCACCGCGCTGAGCGACGACGAGGTGCAGGACCTCCTCGAAGACCTGGCGCGCGAGCACCTGCTGGCGCCCTCGTGGGGCCCGTCGATCGGCGGGTGGCTCGAGCGTGTCGTCGGCGCCGGGGCCCACCACGGTGCGGTCGACCTCGCGATCGACAACATCGAGACCTGGCTCGTCGCAAATCGCTCGGTGTTCACCGGGCTCGTCTCCCGCCGCCTGCCGTCGTGGCTGCCGTCGGTGGCGACACGGCTCGTCGACGACACGGTCTACCGCGAGGCGCTGACGTTCGTCGCAGCCGTGCGCAGCGATCCCGAGCACCCGGCGCGGAAGGCGATCGACGGCTACCTCGCTCGTCTCGCCGGCGATCTGCAGGGCGAGACCGACACGGCGGCGCGGCTCGAGGCGGCCAAGGCGGCGGTCTTCGACAGTCCCCGTGTCCGTGCCCTGGCCGCCGAGGCGTGGGGCACGGCGAAGGCCGGTCTCGTCCGTTCACTCGGTGACGCCGAGAGCCCGCTCCGCCGCCGCATCGCGGCCGCGCTCACCGAGGTCGGCGAACGTCTGTCGACCGATCCGGCGCTGCAGCAGCGCATCGACGCCCGCGTCATCGACGCCGCCGCGACGCTCGTTGCCCGCCATCGCGCCGACATCGCCTCGGTGATCACCGAGACGGTCGAGCGCTGGGATGCCCAGGAGACGACCGAGAAGATCGAGCTCATGGTCGGCCGCGATCTGCAGTACATCCGGCTCAACGGCACGATCGTGGGATCGCTCGCCGGACTCGTCATCTTCACGATCGCGCATGCGGTCTTCGGCGCGGGAGGATGATTCCATGACGACGCTCATCCTCGTGCGACATGCCAAGAGCGACTGGGGCTCGCCCGCCCTCGATGACCACGACCGTCCGCTGAACGAGCGCGGCATGCGCGACGCCCCCGCGATGGCCGAGCGCCTGGCGGCCACCGGTGTCACCGTCGAGCGCATCCTCGCGTCGACGGCGCTTCGTGCTCGCACGACGGCCGCAGCCTTCGGCACCGCACTCGGGCTCGAACCCGACCTGCGCGACGAGCTCTACGGCGCTTCGGCACGCGCGCTCCTCGACGCGGCGAGCGGCAGCGGTGCTCGCTCGGTGCTCGTGGTCGCGCACGACCCGGGGATGACGGTGCTCGCCGAACGCTTGTCGAACGGCGGCATCGGCGGAATGCCGACGTGCGCGGTGGCCACCTTCATGTGGCGGACCGACGACTGGGATGTCGCGACCGCGACCGATCCCGACGAGTGGAGCTTCGACAGCCCGAAGGGCTGAGTCCGCGCCGCAGGCTACGGCTCAGACGACGGCGACGACCGTGCCGCCGGTCAGACGCACCAGGTCGTCGAAGGTCAGCGGGAAGACGGTGTGCGGGGTGCCGCCGGCCGCCCAGATCTCGTCGTACTGCGCGAGGTCTTCGTCGATGAGCGTCGTGAGGGGCGCGGGGTGTCCCGTCGGCGCGACCCCGCCGATCGCCTGGCCCGTCGCGGCACGCACCTGTTCGACGCTCGCGCGCGTGATCGCGCTGCGTCCCGTGCGCTCGGCAAGGGCGGCGGTGTCGACGCGGTGCGCGCCGCTGGTCATGACCAGCAGCGGCTCACCGTCCGACCAGAAGACCAGGCTGTTGGCGATCGCCCCCACTTCGACGCCGAGCGCTGCAGCGGCGAGGGCGGCGGTGGATGCGGCATCCGGCAGCACGACGATGTCGCCGGGGATGCCGGCGGCGCGCAGGGACTCGTGGACGATACGGCTTCGCGAAGGCAGATCGGTGGTCACGCTGACACTCTAGAAGAGGCACAATGGGCGGGGTGCCGCAACGCCGCGGCACGGAGAGCACGAGCCCACAAGGCTCCGCCGAAAGAGGATCGCGATGACCCACGCCCTGCCCCTGCCCGATTTCACGCACGAGCGCGTGGAGGTGATCTCGGGGCGGCGAAGCGGCCTGTTCATCGCCGCCGCGTTGCACTCCTCGGTGCTCGGCCCCGCCCTGGGCGGCGCCCGGGTGTGGACCTACCCGCACTGGAGCGATGCCCTCGGCGACGCCCTGCGCCTGTCGGCGGCGATGACGCTGAAGAACGCGGCCGCGGGTCTGGATGCCGGTGGCGGCAAGGCTGTGATCGGACTGCCTCCGGGGACCGTGCTCGACGCCGAGCGTCGACGGGCGGCATTCCTCGATCTCGGTGACGCTGTCGAGTCGCTGGGCGGCCTGTACCGCACGGCGGAGGATGTCGGCTCGACCACCGACGACATGCTGACCGTCAGCGAGCGCACGGCGCACGTCGTGGGGCTCCCCGACCGTGTGGGCGGCTCGGGCGAGCCCGCAGGCCCCACGAGCATCGGCGTGCACGCGTCGCTGCTCGCGACGTTCGAGCGCGCGACCGGTTCTCGCGAGGTCGCCGGACGCCGGGTCACGATCGCCGGGCTCGGACAGGTGGGCAGCCGGCTTGCCGTGCAGCTCGCCGCCGAGGGCGCGGAGCTCACCGTGACCGATGTGAACCCGGCCAAGCGCGAGCTCGCGACGAGCCTGGGCGCCACCTGGATCGAGCCCGCCGAGGCCCACCTCGCCTCGGCCGACGTGTTCGTGCCCGCCGGCATCGGCGGCGTGCTGACCGACGAGGTGATCGACGCCCTCGATGCGCGGGCGGTGTGCGGACCGGCGAACAACCCGCTGGCGCACCGTTCCGGCGCCGACCGGCTGGCCGCCCGCGGCATCCTGTACGCCCCCGACTTCGTCGTGAACGCCGGCGGCGTCATCTACCTCGACCTCGCCGCCAAGCAGCGCGACCGCAGCGAGATCGCGACGCGTGTCGAGGGCATCGGCGATGTCCTGCGGCGCATCTTCGACGAGGCCGACGCGCGCGGTGTCACCCCGCTCGCCGCCGCGGAGTCGCTGGCCGCCGAACGCCTCGCCGCCGGAGCCGCCCGCGACGCCCTGGTCTGACCCCGGTCAGGTCGGCTGCCCGCTCGCTTCCGCGCGGACGCGGATGCAAGGGATCGTGGCCGACACGCCGGCGGAGCGGCATCCGCGCCGGCGCGCCGCGCCCGATCCCTTGCATCCCGGCACCATCATCCACGGCGCAGGCGGGGGCTCAGATCTGCAGGATGGCGCGCGCGATCAGGAAGTACAGGATCAGGCCGCTGGCGTCGACGAAGGTCGTGATGAACGGGTTCGAGAAGACAGCGGGGTCCACCCGGATGGCCCGTGCGAGAAGCGGCATGACTCCCCCGACCGTCGCGGCCATCGTGCACACCGCGATCAGGGTCGCCCCGATGACGAGTCCGATGCGCGGCTCGTACACGAGCGACGTGACCGCGAACCCGACGAGCCCCAGGATGCTGCCGAGGAAGAATCCCACCCGCACCTCGCGGCTCAGCACCCGCACGACATCGCGGGGTCGCACATCCCCCAGCGCGAGCGCACGCGTGACCGTCGTCGCCGCCTGGTTGCCGGTGTTACCGCCGGTTCCGATGAGCAGCGGGACGAACAGCGCGAGCACCGTGATCTGGGCGAGCGTCGCCTCGAACGCCGACAGCACCTGCACGGTCAGGGTCGCTCCGACAGCCAGCACCAGCAGCCAGACGACGCGTGACCGCACGATCTGCAGGATCGGCGTCGAGAGGTAGGGCCGGCGCAGCGGCTCGGCGCCGCCCTGGCGCGCGGCATCCTCGCTCTCCTCGTGCTCCAGGATGCGGGCGGCGTCGTCGACCGTCAGGATGCCGACGAGCCGCTCCTCACTGTCGACGATGGGCAGCGCGAGCAGGCCCCGCTCGGTGCAGCGACGCGCGGCGGTCTCGGCGTCGTCGTCCACGCTCGCGGTCTGCGCGCTCTGCATGATGTCGCGCACGTCGGCGTCGGGGTCGGCGGCGAGCAGGTCGCGCAGGCTGACGACCCCGGCGACGCGACGACCCGCGTCGACGACGGGGAGCGTGTACACCGTCTCGGCGTCGTGCAGACGCGCCCGCACCCGGTCGAGCGCGCCCGCGACCCTGCTGCCGATCGGAACCGACACGAACTCCGGGCTCATGCGGCGCCCGATCGAGCCGCGACGGTAGCCGAGCACGGCGGCGGTCATCTCGCGCTCGTGAGCGGGAAGCCCGCGCATCAGCCGGGATGCGAGCGAGGCCGGCAGCTCGTCGACGAGCCAGGCGCGGTCGTCGGGATCGAGGTCGCCGAAGATGTGCGCCACCTCGGCGTCGCGCAGGTCTCCGATGAGCTCCCCCTGCATGTTCGGCGAGAGCGCTTCGAAGACCTGCAGCGCGTGGTCCTTCGGCAGCAGCCGGTAGGCGACGGCGCGGCGACGACCGTCGAGTCGCTCGAGCACCTCGGCGAGACGCCCGGGCTCGACGTCGGCGAGAGCGGCCGCGGCCGACGGCAGATCACCGCGCGACAGGGGCGCGGCGATGCCGTCGACGACGATGGTCAGTTCGTTGATCTGCTCCGGAGTCATGGGAGCCCTCCTCATGTGGACGCGCGCACATCCGTGGCATCGTCACGAAGACGACGGCACGGAGAACATCGCGAAGCCTGCTGGCGCGTCGCACCGCGGCTCGTCCGCTCAGGAGTCGATTCGGTCGACGAGCGGGCCGGCAGCGGGCACGGCGCTGATGATCTCGCGATGGCAACTATCACCGCTCATTGAGCACCTCACCTCGCTTCCTTTTTCTCGCAGGTCGACGACGGGCAGATGAGGATCTGCCGTCGATCACGGGCCGGGCGGCGGCACATCGGATGCCGCGGGCCGAACCCCGCCGACCATGCTACGCCTCGCACCTGAACGAACCCGACCATCGCCGGAGAACCCCTTCCGGCCTCGCGTCACGAGAGCGTCAGGCGGGCCCGTGGCTCCTCGGGCGGCACAGCGGCCAGGAGCCGCCGGGTGTACTCGTCCGACGGCTCGGCGAAGATGCGCCGGGCAGGGGCCGACTCGACGACCTTGCCGTCCCGCAGCACGACCACGTCGTGACTCATCTGCTGCACGATCGCGAGGTCGTGGGCGATGAAGAGGTACGTCAGTCCCAGCTCGCTCTGCAGGTCGCGCAAAAGGTCGAGCACGTGCGCCTGCACAGACACGTCGAGCGACGCCGTCGCCTCGTCGAGGATCATCAGCTCCGGTTCGAGGGCGAGGGCGCGAGCGATCGAGATGCGCTGACGCTGCCCGCCCGACAGCTCGTGCGGGAACCGGGTAGCGAACGCCGCGGGAAGACCGACCATGTCGAGCAGTTCTGCGGTGCGCCGCTCTCGCGCGGCGGCGGTCGGCCCGCCGAGCCGGTGCACGGTGAGCGGCTCGATGATGGCGTCGCCGACGCTCCGCCGAGGGTCGAGCGAGGCGAACGGGTCTTGGAAGACCATGGAGATCCGCCGGCGGTCGCGCCGCCCGGAGCGCAGAACGTCGCGTCCGGCGAGCGTCGCGGTGCCCGAGTCGGGTCGCACGAGACCCGTCAGCGCATTCGCGATCGTCGATTTGCCCGACCCCGACTCGCCCACGAGAGCCGTCGTGCAGCCGCGCCGCACCGAGAACGACACCCCGTCGACGGCGTGGATGGTACGGCGTCCGGTGGGAGTCGGAATCGTGAACGACACATCGAGATCCGTCACCTCGAGAAGGGACTCGGATGCCGCGGGCTCGGGCGGACCGGCATCGGCCACGATCCGCGGCCGCGCGCGGAGCAGCTCGCGCGTGTAGTCGTCTTCAGGGGCGGCGTAGACGTCTTCGACGGGTCGGTGCTCGCGGGTCCGTCCCTCGCGCAGCACGAGGACGTCGTCGGCCACTTGCCCGATGACGCCGAGGTCGTGGCTGATCCACACCACGGCGGTACCGCGCTCGTTCTGGAGCTCGCGCACGAGGTCGATGATCTGGGCCTGTGTGGTGACGTCGAGGGCGGTCGTCGGCTCGTCGGCGATCAGGAGCGCCGGATCGCAGGCGAGCGCGATGGCGATCATCGCGCGCTGACGCTGCCCACCGGAGAACTGGTGCGGGTAGGCGTCGACACGCTCGTCGGGTCGGGGCAGGCCGACGGCGTCGAGCAGGTCGATCGCACGCGTGCGCGCCGCGCGGCGGGACAGACGGCGATGGGTCTCGAGCGACTCGGTGATCTGCCGACCCACGGTCAGGAACGGGTTGAGCGACGTCGACGGGTCCTGGAAGACGAAACCGACGCGGTCGCCGTGCACGCTGCGCAGCGTGCGCTCGGATGCGCCCACCAGCTCCACGCCCGCGGCATCGATGCTGCCGTCATCGTTCCGGCGGCGCAGCACGCTCGATCCGCTGACGCGGGCCCCCGGGGCGTCGATGAGTCCGGTCGCCGCCAGCACCGACATCGTCTTGCCCGACCCCGACTCGCCCACGATGCCGAGCGTCTGGCCGGCGATGACGTCGAAGCCGAGGCCGTGAACGATCTCCTTCGTTCCGATGGCCACGCGCAGATCGCGCACCGAGAGCACCGGGTGAGCAGCGGCGGTCATCGCGCCCTCCTCGCTTCGATCAGGGTCCGCTGACGCGGATCGAGGATGTCGCGCAGGCCGTCGCCCACGAGGTTGAAGGCGAGCGCCGTGACGAAGATCGCGGCCCCCGGGAAGACGCTCATCCACCAGGCCTGGCCGAGGAAGCCCTGCGCGGTGAACAGCATCCCTCCCCACGATGGCGCCGGAGGCTGCACCCCGAGCCCGAGGAACGACAGCGCCGCCTCGGAGAGGATCGCGAAGGCGAGCGACAGCGACGTCTGAACGACGACGGGACCGGCGATGTTGGGAAGCACATGGCGGGTGAGGATCCACCACCCGGGCGTCCCCATCGTCTGCGACACCTGGACGAACGCAGAGGTGCGCACCGACAGCGCGCTGGCTCGGGCCACCCGCGCGAAGATCGGGGTGTAGACGATGCCGATCGCGATCGTCGTCGTCACCTGGCCCGGCTGGAAGATCGCGACGATCGCGAGCGCGAGCAGCAGCACCGGGAACGCGAACATCACGTCGACGACCCGCATGAGGGCAGCATCCACCCACCCGCCGCGGTAACCCGCGACGGCGCCTATCGCGAGGCCGAGGACGAGGGCGAACAGCACGGCGACCACCGCGATCGTGAGCGAGGTCGACCCCGCCACGAGCACGCGCGAGAGGACGTCGCGACCGAGTTCATCGGTGCCGAACCAGTGGTCGGGGCCGGGGGGCTGCAACGCGCGCGAGACGTCGATGTCGTTGATGCCGAAGGGGGCGATCCAGCCCGACAGCACCGAGAGCAGCACGATGGCGAACAGGCCGGCACCACTGACCACCGTCGTCGGGTTGGACAGCAACAGACGCCAGGCGGGCGTGCGGCCGCGGTCGGCGACGGCGGGTGCCGTGGCGGGCTCGGGGGTGGCGGAGGCATCGATGGTCATGAGACTCGGATCCTCGGGTCGGCGATCGCGTAGAGCACGTCCACGATGAGGTTGACGCCGATGAACATCACAGCCACCAGCAGGACGGCTCCCTGGATGAGCGGATAGTCGCGGGCAGCCACGGCTTCGAAGACGAGACGTCCGAGACCCGGCCAGGCGAAGACGACTTCGACCACGACGACTCCGCCGAGGATCGTCGCGAGCTGGATACCGGCGATCGTCAGAACCGGCACCAGGGCTCCGCGCACGATATGCCGGAATGTCACGACCCGGCGCGGAAGCCCCTTCGACACCGCGGTGCGGACATACCCTGCCGACGCCACGTCGATGACGGCCGCTCGGATGTAGCGGGTCATGATCGCCCCCGCGACCAGGCCGACGGTGAGCCCCGGCAGGAACACCTGTCGCAGCCATCCGCCGGGATCCGTTCCGAAGGCGACGTAGCCGCTCGCCGGCAGCCAGCCGAGCGTCACGGAGAACAGCGAGATGAGCAGCATCCCGAGCCAGAAGTCCGGGATCGAGACGCCGAATTGACTGGTGAGCCGCACGATGACATCACTCACGCGTCCTTCGCGCAGCGCCGAGTGGATTCCCGCGGGGACGGCCAGGACGAGGGCGATGACGAGACCCACCAGAGCCAGCGAGACCGTCGCGGGCAGGCGGTCGAGCAGCGTTACGGTCACCGGCTGCCCGTTGCGGAAGCTCACCCCGAGGTCACCCGTGACGGCGCTGCCGAGGTAGCCGAAGAACTGTTCCCACAGGGGGCGATCGAGGCCGGATGCCGCGCGCAGGGCCTCGTAGGCCTCGGGCGTGTACCGCGTGCCGAGGGCCAGGCGCACCGGGTCGCCCGGCACGAGCTGGATGAGGGCGAAGACGACGACGGCGACCCCGAGCAGCACGAGCGCCGACGAGAGCAGGCGCACGCCGAGGAACCGGGCGATACGCGCGGGGCTGATTCTCATGAGGCCTCCTCTCGGACGGACCGTGCTGCTCGAGGTCGTCACCTCAGTCGCCGATCGATGCGTCGTCGAACCGGATGGCGCGGTCGGCACGCGTCTCGTAGCCCGAGACCTGCGGCGACCACACCTGGATGACCGACGGGTTGTAGAGGTAGATGTAGCTGGCCTCGTCGGCGATGATCGTCGCGGCCTGGGCGTAGAGGCCCTTGCGCGCGTCCTGGTCGACCTCGACGCGAGCGGCGTCGAGCAGTCCATCGACCTCGCTGTTGGAGTACTTCTGCGCGTTGCTGGCCCCGTCGGTGTGGTGCTGCGAATAGTAGAAGTCGTCGGGGTCGATGTTGCCGAGCCAGCCCATCATGAGCATGTCGAAGTTTCCGGAGTTCTGCTCGTCGAGCCAGGTAGAGAAGTCGGGCTGGCGGATCTGCACGTCGATGCCGAACGGCTCGAGGTTCGCGGCGATGATCTGCGCGGCCGTGACGGTCTCGGGATAGTCCGACGTCGCGAGCAGGTCGAGCGTTCCGCCGGTGAAGCCGGCCTCGTCGAGCAGCCCGCGAGCGGTGTCGAGGTCGGTCGAGTACTGGTCGTAGGAGGTGTACCAGACGCTCTGCTCGGGGATCGCGAGCTGGTTCTGCGCGGCGGTTCCGTAGCTGACCGCCTGGACGATCGCGTCCCGGTCGATCGCATACGCGATCGCCTGCCGCACCCGCACGTCGCTCCACGGTCCCCGCGCTTCATTCAGGGCCAGGTACCAGTAGTCGCTCGAGGGGGTGAGGCCGAGCTGCACGGCGTCGTCGCCCTGCAGGTCGGAGACCTGCTGCGTCGGCACGACATCGGTCCATTGGATGTCTCCGGCGCGAAGTGCGGCGAGAGCCGTGGCCGGCTCCGAGATGAAGCGGAACTCGACACCGCCGAGCTCGGGTGCACCACCCCAGTAGTCCTCGTTGGCGGCGAGTTCGATGCGGTCGCCGGCCGTGTAGCTCGCGACCGAGAAAGGCCCGGTGCCGATCGGCGCGGTGGTGATGTCGCCCGACTCGACGTTCTCCTTCTTCACGATCGCCATGCCCTTGAAGCCGCCGAGGTTGCTCAGCAGGTTCGGCGTGGGCTGCGAGACGGTGATGACGACGGTGTCGTCGTCGGGAGCGGTGACGTCGGTGACCGCGCTGAACTTCCACGCGTTGGCGAGTTCTTCGTCGATGATGCGGTCGTAGGAGTAGACGACATCCGCACTCGTGAAGTCGGAGCCGTCGTGGAAGGAGACGCCGTCGCGCAGATCGAAGGTCCATGTCAGCTGGTCGTCGCTGACTTCCCAGCTCTCGGCGAGGGCGGGCTGCATCTCGAGATTCTCGTCGGGGGCGACGAGTGTGTCGAAGACGTTCTCGAGCACCTCGAACGCGAAGTACGAGCTCGTGCGATGGGGGTCGAGTTGGTCGGGTTCACCGCCGATGGCCGCGACGAGGACGTCGCCTTCGACGCCGGCGGCGCCGTCGATATCGACGCCTTCGCCCGCGGAGCAACCGGCCAGGGTGAGCGCCGCGACGAGGGTCACGGCGCCGAATGCGGTGCGCTTGTTCATGGTCTGCCTATCGGGTCATCGGTCGGGGCATCATCGCTGGTGCATCATTTTGATGATGATTCGATCAGTATGTGCCACCATGAGGGAGGGCGACAAGCGCACGCCCAACTCGAAACAGAATCTTCACAATCGCCCCGCGAGAGGAATCGCATGACCTTCACCGTCCTGGCACGCGATGGTCGTACGGACCTGATCGGCGCTGCCACGGCGAGCAAGTCGCTCGCCGTGGGCAACGCCGTCATCGATGTGCGGCGGGGTGTCGGCGCGGCGGCGAGCCAGGCATGGACCAATCGGGCGCTGCGGGGCCGACTTCTCGACGCGGTCGCGTCGGGATCCGCAGCGGATGCCGTCGCACTCATCCCCCGCTGGGACGACGAGCCGGCACTGCGCCAGGCCGCCGTTCTGCCGGCGGCGGGCGCGGGGGCAGCGCACACGGGTGCGGACACGTCGCCGTGGAGCGGCCACCTCGTCGAGAGTGACCTGATCGTCGCCGGCAACCTGCTGACGGGCGAAGACGTGCTCGGCGCCATGCGAGACGCATGGCTGGCTGGCGACGAAGACCCGACAATCACGCCCGCCCCCGATGCAGCCGCTTTCGCTGCGCGCCTCGTCGCCGTCCTCGCGGCGGGTGAAGCGCAGGGCGGCGATCGCAGGGGACGCCAGAGCGCCGCGGTCATGGTGACGTCGTCGGGTGTCGCCGGCGACGCGTGGGTCGACCTCCGGGTCGACGACCACGACGACCCGCTCGCGGAACTCCACCGGCTCGTGGAGCTGCGCGCGAGCGATCTGCGCCTGGATCTCAGCGCTCGAAAGGCGTGACGGCGCCGAGCACGACCGTGACGTCGTCGTGGCCGTTGGCCCACCAGTGCGCCTCGGAGCAGCCGTAGGTCACCGTGTCGCCGGTTTCGAGCCGCACGCGACGCTCGCCCTGCGCGACGATGAGCACCCCGCGCTCGACCGTGACGGTCTCGGTGCCGATGTGGCGGAACGGACGGCTTTCATTGCTGAATCCGACCGGTAGGGTCGACCGGATCAGCTGGAGCATCGATTCGCCCCGCGGCGTCAGCAGCTCGCGGACCGACTGCTGATCGGCGGGGATATCGGCAATCGGCGGCATCCGGTGCCCCTGGCCGGCGGCCACGACGGCGAGCTCGCCCGCCGGCTCGTCGAGCAACTGGCCGACCGGCACACCGAGGGCACCCGCGAGTCGATGGATCGACTGGAGCGACGGATTGCCCATTCCGCGCTCGAGCTGGCTGACGAGCCCGAAGCTCACTCCCGCCTTCTCCGCGAGGGCGTGCACGCTCAGCCCGAGGCGCTTACGCGAGTCACGGACGGTCGCGCCGAGAGCGCGCACCGCTTGGGCTTCGTCGGTCTCGGGAGGGCGCGTCACGCCTGTCACCCTACCGGCGACGACACCATGCGCCGGGGTGCATCACGACGACAGGGCGCCCGACCGTGTGGTCGGGCGCCCTGTCGAGAGGGGTCTGCTGATCAGCTGGCGGCAGCGAGGTTCTTCGCGACGTGCGCGTGCACGGCCTTCAGCCACGAGAGCAGGAACTCTGACGTCGACTCGTTGGTGACGGTGCCGTCGTCGTCGATCAGCCCCTCGGTGAGCTGCAGGTAGCCCTCGGGCTGCGAGAGCTCGGGCGACGCGAGGAACGAGAGAATCGAGCGCAGGTGCTGCTGCGCGACGGCGGTGCCCACCGCGCCGATGGAGATGCCGATGACAGCGGACGGCTTGCCGGCGAAGCTGTTGTCGCCCCACGGACGGCTCGCGGTGTCGAGAGCGTTCTTCAGGACGCCGGGCACCGAGCGGTTGTACTCGGGGGTGACGATGATGACGCCGTCGGCCTTCTCGACCGCAGCCTTGAACTCGGCAGCCTCGGCGGGAATCGACGCGTCGTTGTCAGCCGAGTAGAAGGGCAGCGGTGCGATCGGGATCTCGGTGAGCTCGAGCCCGGCCTGCGGGGCCAGCTTGGTGAGCGCCTTCGCCAGACGACGGTTGATCGAGGTCGACGAGATGCTGCCGACGATGACGCCGACGTTGTAGGTGGTCATGGACGAAACCTCCCGGGGGATCGATTCAGTTGCATGCATTCTACGCCCCCTCGCCGACCGGCTCGCGACGCGCACGGCTGCCGCCGTACGCGCCCGGATCCGTCAGAGCGAGAACGGCACGACGAGCGCAGCCCAGGCGAGGAACGGCCCGATCAGCACGATGACCCCGGAGTACCGCAGAATCCGCTGGTAGAACGCGGGCGGGTCGACGTTCTGGGCGTTCGCGAGGACGAGCGCGCCATTGGTCGAGAACGGTGAGACGTCGACGACCTTCGCGGCGATCGCGACCGCAGAGATCGCCATCCCGCCGGCGACGGGGCTGTCCTGGATGAGCGGCAGGAGCATCGGGATCGAGATCGCGATGACCGCCGTCGACGAGGCGAACGCCGAGACGACACCGGCCATGACGCAGAGCACGAGCACCCCGATGAGGGGCGAACCGAGGCTGCCGATGCCGTTCGCGACCCACTCGATCGCGCCGGCTTCTTCGACGATGCTGATGTAGGTGATCATGCCGGCGACGAGGAGGATGGTCGACCAGCTGATGCCCTCGACCGCCGCGGTGAGGTGCTTCTTCTCGATGAAGGCGATCAGGGTGCCGGCGACGAGCGCGAGGATGCCGATGTCGAGGTGGAACACCATGGCCCCGACGGCCAGCCCCAGCAGGGCGAGCAGCGTCAGAACCTGAGCCGGCGTCGTCCGCACGCGAGGGGTCTGGAGGGTCTGCGTGAGAGTGAGGACCGAGCCCTGCTCGGCGCCGCCGACGGAGATGTTCCCCGTTGCGGGCACACGGGGTCCGGGCACCGCGCCGCCATCACCGGTGCTGCTGTCCGCAGCGCCCGGGTACGCTCCCCCGCGAAGCCGGTTCTTCCACGAGAAGAACAGCTGCGTCAGGATCGCGATCAGCGTCGAGTAGACGAACGCCGTCACGAACAGCACCATGGGCGAGAAGCCCGGGGTGTCGCCCACCATGCCGCTGACGAGCAGGCCGAGCACCGAGATCGGCGAGAGCGAACCCGCCAGCGCCCCGTACACGACGGTCATTCCCACCGGCAGCGGGTCGAGGCCGTGCTTGGCGGCGAAGCTGAGCGCGACGGGGGCGACGAGGGCGACGGCGGCCGGCGGGAACGTGCCCATGGCCGTGAGGATCGCGGCGACCCCGAACAGCACCCACGGCACCAGCGCCGTCCGGCCCCGCACGAGGCGGACGCCGCGGTCGACGATGAGGTCGACGGTGCCGTTGAGCTTCGCGACGGCGAACAGATAGGTGACGCCGACGATCGTGAGGAAGAGGTCGGCGGGGAAGCCCGCGAGCATCTGCTTCTCGTCGAGGCCGAGCACGAGCGTTCCGACGAGGAAGGTGCCGATGAATCCGAGGATGCCGATGTTGATCGGCCGCACGGTGGCGATGATGACCATCGCGAACAACGCGAGTATCGAGATGAGTTCTGGTGACATCGTTGTCTCCCAACGGGGGTTGGCGGCAGCCGGCTGCGCCTCGGCGAGGCCGGCCGCCTATCTGATCATCGGACGAGGAGGGCTTCCTCGACCAGTCCCGATGCTTGATCGGGCAGCTGCTCCAGCGGCAGGGTGACGGAGGCATCCGCCAGCCGCCGCGCCGAGCGGGTGATGCCGACCGCGGGCAGGGCGCCGTGTCGGCCGATGCGGGTGCTGACGACACCCGACGGCGTGCGAAGCGAGGTGACGTCGGCGGCGCCTCGCGCGGCCATCCTCGACACGACGGTGCCGGGAGTCGCCGCCGCCAGCGTCAGCGCGACGCTGCCGGTGATCGCAATGGCCGGGTGCGCCCTACCCATCGACATCATCGTGACCCCGAAGTCGTGATCGTCCGCGCTGCGGGGCGACACCAGCGCGACCTTGGGCACCGCTTTCAGCGCGGCGACGGCGGTCGCCGCGAGCCCCATGCGGACGGCGCCTTCGCGACGGATGCCGTCGATGCGGGCGAGCAGCTCGGGTCGCGCATCGATCTCGGCGGGCGTCTCGAGGCCGGTCAGGCCCAGCGCCGTCGCCTCGGCGATGACGACGGGCGCGCCGCCGTCGATCAGGGTCACCGGAACACCGTCGATCTCTTCCAGCGCGACGCCGGAAGGAAGCAGCCGTCCCGTGGTCCGGCCGGCCGGGTCGACGAACCAGAGCACGACCTCGAGGCCCGCGAACGGGACGCCGACGATGTGCGTGTCGCCCGACTCGTCGAACATGCCTCCGGGCGTCGGCACCTCGGCGACGATCAGCTGACCCGTGTTCGTGTTGAGGATGCGCACGGACGTCCGGTCGCCCTGCGGCTGGAGCCACCCCGCGTGGAGAGCGAAGGGCGCGACGGCGGCCGAGCAGTTGCCGCAGTTGCTCGACCAGTCGACCCGGCCATCGGCGAGACCGATCTGAGCGAAGGTGTAATCGATGTCGGCGTCGTCTCGCCGGCTCGGTGCCAGGATCACGGCCTTGCTGGTGGTCGAGGTGCCACCGCCGAGGCCGTCGATCTGCCGTTCGTCGGGGCTGCCGTACAGGCGCAGCAGGATGTCGTCGACGGGTGCGCCGACACGCTCCAGCTCGTCGCGGCGGAACACCCAGCACTTGCTGGTCCCGCCCCGCATGAGTGTCGCCGGAATCTCCAACATGGCCGCCTCCTGAGGTGTCGGCATCCATGCTCGTCTGCAGCTTCGTGCAGCAAAATGACCGATCACTTCACGCCCGTGAAGTGATCCTTCATACTGCTGGCGCGGAGAATCCCGGCATTCACGCGAGCGGTCCGGCCAGAAGTGTCGCCCGGGTCAGCCGTGATCGTGAAGCATCGCTTCATCCGCTTTCAGCGTGCGAGCTCTCGCCTGTACGGTGGAGGCGGAAAGCGAGGCCCCCATGCTCGATGTGCGACGACTGGCTGTCCTGGTGACGATCCTCGATCACGGGTCGCTGACCGCAGCGGCGAAGACGCTCGGGTACTCACCCTCGGCGCTCTCGCAACAGCTGCAGCGGCTCGAGCAAGAGGTCGGCCAGCCGCTGGTGCGGCGCCAGCCGCGCGGCGTCACGGCCACCGAGGCGGGCGCGCTGCTCGCCGGGCACGCCCGGTACATCCTGCGCCGGCTGCGGGCAGCGGAGTCCGAGCTGGGCGAGCTCGCAGGTCTGCGGCGCGGCCGCATCGCAGTCGGCACGTTCCCGACGATCGGCACTACGCTCATGCCGGTCGCGATCAGCCGCTTCCGGCGCGACTACCCCGATGTGCGCCTCGACGTGCACAGCGCCCGGTTCGACGAACTCGTCGCCGCTCTGCAGGAGAACACGATCGGCCTTTCGCTGCTGTGGGACTACGAGTGGAACCGCATCGACGAGCCCGACCTCTCGATCACTCCTCTGTTCGAAGACCCCACGGTGCTGGTGGTCTCGCAGGACCACCGCCTCGGGCGCACGCGTCACGCGACGATGTCGATGCTTCGGCACGAGGAGTGGATCGTCCGAAAGCGCGACCACCCGGTGGCCGAGGTCCTGGAGCGCAGCTGCCGGGCCGCCGGATTCAGCCCGACCATCGCGTTCGAGGCCAACGACTACCAGGAAGCCCTCGCGATGGTGAGCGTCGGCCTCGGCGTCGCCCTCGCTCCGCGCACGGCGGTGCAGTCCGCACGGCCGGACGTCCGTATCGTCGGCCTCGGCCAGGACGCACCCTCGCGGCGCGTCGTCGTCGCGCATCGCAGCGACCGCGTCCGCCCGCCCGGGGAGCGCGCGATGCACCAGATCCTCGTCGACGTCGCCCGGGAGCAGCTCGTCGCCGGCTGACCGCCCCCCATATGCGAAAACCGGCATCCTGATGGATGCCGGTTTCTCGTTTCGGTGGACCTGAGGGGATTCGAACCCCTGACCTCTTCATTGCGAACGAAGCGCGCTACCAACTGCGCCACAGGCCCGGAACTCCCCCACACTATCACGCAGTCGGGGCTGGTCCGTGCGCGCACAATGGAAGGATGCTCCACCCCGCGGCATCCTTGATTCGCAACGTCCGTGTCGCCGACGCCTCCGCCGTCGACATCCGCATCGCCGACGGCCTGATCACCTCGGTCGAGCCCGCCACGCCGCAGGCGCTTTCTGCTGCCACGGGTGGCACCGGTCTCGAGATCGACGGACGCGGAATGCTCGCGCTGCCTGGTCTCGTCAACACTCACGCTCACGTCGACAAGTCGTGGTGGGGCCTGCCCTGGCAGTCGTACGGCGGCGAGGGCGGCACCGACGGCCGCATCCGCCACGAGCGCGCCCGTCGCGACGAACTGGGAATCCCGAGCGTCGCGACGACGGCACACGTTCTCGAGCAGTTCGTCCGTCACGGTACGACCGCCATCCGCACGCACGTCGATGTCGACCTCGGCGTCGCCCAGCGCGGCATCGAGGCCGTGCGCGAAGCGGTCGCCGCGTACGACGGAGCGCTTCAGGTTCAGATCGTGGCCTTTCCCCAGGACGGCGTGCTGCGCCGCCCCGGCGTCATCGACCTGCTCGACGAGGCGGCCGCCGCCGGCGCGGACTTCATCGGAGGCCTCGACCCCGCGACGATCGATCGCGACCCGGTCGGCCAGCTCGACGCGCTCTTCCGCGTCGCCGCCGACCGCGGCGTCGGGATCGACCTGCACCTGCACGACCCCGCCGAGCTCGGCGCGTTCCAGATCGAGCTGATCATCGAGCGCACCGAGCGTTTCGGTCTCGCCGGACGCGTCAACATCGCGCACGGATTCGCGCTCGCGCAGGTCGGCGCGACGCACCGGCGCGACCTGCTCCAGGCGATGGCCGCGCTCGACATCACGATGACGACGGTCGCGCCCCTGCGCCTCCCCCAGCTGCCGCTTCACGAACTGGACGCCGCGGGCGTGCGCTTCGGCTTCGGCACCGACGGCATCCGCGACCTGTGGAGCCCCTACGGCACCGGCGACCTGCTCGGCATCGCCTGGCAGTACGCCCGCGCCTCGAGCCTCGTCCGCAACGACGACCTGCGCCGTGTGGTCGACATCGCGACGGGCGGCTCGGCCCCCTTCGCGGGACTGCCGGTCGGCCGGATCGAAGCGGGCTCGCGCGCCGACATCATCCTCGTCGACGCGGAGAACCCGATGGACGCGCTCGTGCGCACACCCGAGCGCGAGATCGTCGTGGGGAACGGGCGCGTGCTGTTCCAGCGCTGAGTCGGGCGTCAGCCGGCCGCGCGCTGCGCGAGCAGACGCCGGACGTGATCCTCGATCTGCGCGTCGTCGACCTGACCGGTCGGCACGAATGCGGGGGTGGGTGCCTTGGCGGCCCGGCTGGCGTCGAGGGATGCCGGCGCGCGGCGCGCGGCCTCGCGCTGGATCGCCTCACCGACCGCGGCCTGGCGCAGCGCTTCACGCGCGTCGACCTCGTCGAGCACGGCCGCGGCGCGCGAACCGGCGGAAGCAGTGAGCGGGCGGGGCAGCTCGCGCGGCGTCCAGGTGGCACGCGCGTCGGCGAACTCGAACTCGGGCACGACGGCCGACTCCGGCTCGACACGAGCGGTGACAGTCGGGGCGACGACGGCGGAGCGGGCGGCGCGTCGAGCTACCGCAGCCATGCGGTTGAGCACGACCGTGGCCACGAGCAGAGTCGCGAGGCCCGAGACCAGCAGCGCGGCCGATCCGGACGAGGTCAACATCCATCCGCCGGCGCCGGTCGCGCCAGCGGCCAGCAGAGCGACGATCGTCGTCGCGAGGCGGAGCCGACGGCGGACACGAGCCCGGTGCTCGGGCGACGTCATGCGCGCGGTGCGCGCGGCGCGCACCTCACGGCGCGCTTCGATGAGCTGGCGGCGCTCGCTTTCGAGTCGCAGCTGCTCCTTCTCGTGCTGCACCTGGCGGGCGAGCTTCTGCTGCGCCAGCGCGGTGCGCGTCGAAAGCTCGACCCGCACCTCTTCGGGCGCCTCAGCGGTCTCTGCGAGCACGCGCAGCGCCTGGTTCAGGCGGACGGCGTTGCGTTCGGCGGCGTCGTAGCGGTAACGACTGTGCCAGGACGGAAGCAGATAGACCATCCACAACGCGACCGCGACGAGGACGATCACGCCGCCGCCGAGAACCTGCCCACCCATGGGGACAACCGTACGTGGCATCCTCCGTGGTGACACTTCAGACACACCCGTGTCTGAAGTTCTTGTTCAACTTTAAGGTTCGAGACCCGCCGCGCGGCGGTCCGCGAGCGGGACGGTGGCCGCGTCGGGAGGCACAGCGCCCTCGAGCCAACGCCCGAGGACACCACGAGGCACCTCCTCTGCGACGAGCGCGAAGGCGAAATGGTCGCGCCAGTCGCCGTCGATGTGGATGTAGCGGCGGCGCAGTCCCTCGTAGCGGAATCCGAGCTTCTCGACGACGCGCAGACTCGCCCGGTTCTCGGGACGGATGCAGATCTCCATGCGGTGCAGCCGCAGCTCCTCGAAGCAGAGGTCCGTCGCGAGGGCGACGGCGGTCGGCGTGATGCTCTTGCCGGCGAACCGCTCGCTCACCCAGTAACCGATCGTCGCTGACGACAGCGAACCGCGCGCGATGCCCCAGACGTTCAGCTGACCGGCGATCTGGCCCTCATGCTCCATGACGAACGGCACTCCGCTGCCGTCGCGGTACTGCTGCAGCAGACGCCGGATGCCGAGCCGCATGTCGAACGACACGGGGCCATCGGGGCTCGTCGCCTCCCATCGCTGCAGCCACGAACGGTTCGCCAGCAGCTCGGACTGCAGGGTGCGGGCGTCGCGCGGCCTGATCAGCCGTATGGCCACCGGTCCGTGGTGGCGGGGTGCGGTGGCCTCCACGCGCGTTCCCGTTCTCGTGTCAGAGGGTCCCGACGAAGTCCTTCAGCCACGGCCGCAGCTCAGGACCGAGGTCATCGCGATCGGAGGCGAGCTGAACGATCGCCTTGATGTAGTCGAGCCGGTCGCCCGTGTCGTAGCGGCGTCCGCGGAAGACGACGCCGAGCACGCCCTCGGTCGTCGCGAGCTCCTGCAGCGCATCCGTCAGCTGGATCTCGCCACCCTTGCCCGGCTCGGTCCGCTCGAGGATCTCGTACACGTTGGGCTTGAGGACGTAACGACCGATGATCGCGTAGTTGGAGGGTGCGTCCTCCTTCTTCGGCTTCTCCACGAGCCCCGTGACCTTGACGACATCCGGGTCGTCGGTCGGCTCGACCGCCGCGGCGCCGTAGAGGTGGATCTGGTCGGGGTCGACCTCCATGAGGGCGACGACCGTCAGACCCGAGCGCTCCTGCTCGGCGAGCATCTTCGGCAGCAGCGGGTCGCGCTCGTCGATCAGGTCGTCGCCGAGCATGACGGCGAACGTCGCGTCCCCGACGTGGGCGCGGGAACGCAGCACCGCGTGCCCCAGACCCTTCGGCTCGCCCTGACGGACGAAGTGGATGTCGGCGAGGTCGGACGACTCCTGCACCTTGCGCAGCTTGACGTCATCGCCCTTGCGCGTGAGGTTGTGCTCGAGCTCGGGGACGGAGTCGAAGTGGTTCGACAGGTTGTTCTTATTGCGCCCGATGATGATCAGGACGTCATCGATGCCTGCCTGGGTCGCCTCTTCGACGACGTACTGGATCGCCGGCTTGTCGACGACGGGCAGCATCTCCTTCGGCATGGCCTTCGTGGCGGGAAGGAAACGGGTGCCGAGGCCTGCGGCGGGGATGACCGCCTTGATGCGCTGCTGAGACATGGGACCACCATATCGATCAGGTGCCGCAGACGAGCCCTAACGCGCACAGCCTTTACAATCGGGGGCATGTCCGACGCGATCGACAACGCAAAGCGCGCGCTGCGGGCGGACCTCCGCGAACGCCGGTACGGGATGTCGGATGCCGCGCGCGAGTCGGCCGCCGACGGCATCCGCGAGCAGCTTCGCGAGCTGGTGTCCAGAACGGGCGCCCGCTCGATCTCGTGCTACCTCTCGGCGCCGACCGAGCCGGGCACCCGCGCCTTCATCGACGAAGCCGTCGCGGCGGGAGTCCGGGTGCTCCTGCCGATCAGCCGCAACGACGGCCTGCTCGACTGGGTCGTCGCCGAACCGGGGGCCGCCGTCGCTGACGGCCTCTTCGGAGTGCCCGAGCCGATCGGCGAAGTGCTCAGCCCCATCGCCGTCGGCGACGTCGATCTGCTCGTCATCCCCGCCGCTGCGGTCGACGCCGCAGGCATGCGCCTCGGCTGGGGCCGCGGGTACTTCGACAAGACCCTCGGTTCGATGGAGAACCGCCCGCCGGTGTACGCCGTGCTCTTCGACTCCGAACTCGTCGACGAGGTGCCGCGCGACCTGCACGATCAGCCGGTCACCGGCGTCGTCACTCCCACCAGAACCGTCGTCCTCGCTCCCGAGGCGCACTGAACACCGAGGAACCATGCCCACCTACGCCTATGCCTGCAAGTCGTGCGGGCACCGCTTCGACGCGGTCCAGTCCTTCGCCGAGCCTGCTCTCACGGTCTGCCCCGAGTGCTCGGGCGAGCTCCGCAAGCAGTACGGGTCGATCGGCGTGACCTTCAACGGCGGCGGCTTCTACCGCACCGACTCGCGCGCGAGCGGGTCAGGATCGGGCGCAGCGTCGAGCACGTCAACCGGTGGCGGTGACTCGTCGTCTTCGGCATCATCGAAGTCCGAGGCGAAGTCCTCCCCCGCCGCGGCGGGTTCCTGACACCCCGGCGCGTCCGGACAGAGAGGAGAGCCATGATCAAGGGCTTCCGCGATTTCATCATGCGCGGCAACGTCATCGACCTGGCCGTCGCCGTGGTCATCGGCGGCGCGTTCACCGCCGTCGTCAACGCGATCGTGTCGAGCATCATCAACCCGCTCGTCGAGCTGTTCTACCAGCCCAACGAGGAGGGTATCGCCGGTCCGACGCTGACCGGAATCTACGGTCAGCCGGTCCCGTTCCCCCTGGGGGGACTCATCACGGCGATCATCAGCTTCTTCGCCGTCGCTCTCGTCGTGTACTTCGTGTTCGTCGTGCCGATGAACAAGTGGAAGGAGCGCCAGGCCGCCAAGGCCGGCGTCGTCGAAGAGACGGCGAAGCTCCCGACCGAGCAGGAGCTGCTCATCCAGATCCGCGACCTGCTGGAGAAGAACAACGCCGCGAGCTCCACGTCGCCCGCACCCGCGGCGGCTACCGACGCCCCGCTGCGCCGTTCGCAGAACACTCCCCCGGCAGCGCCTTCCGCCTGACGGAGTCAGTAGTGCGGCGGAACCTCGTTCCGCATCCGCGCATCGTTCGGACCGGATGCCCCGGCCGCGCCCTGGGCGCCGGCCGGGGCATCCGTCGTCTCATCGGCCGGTGTCGGCTCGGCCGTGGTACCCGGAGCTGCGGTCAATCGGGCGCGACGGCGACCGACGCGCTCCACCCGTTGCCGATCAGTCGATGACATCGAGCGGCTCGGTGCTCGCATCCGCCGTCGGCGCCTCGGGCTCGACGCCCAGGATCGCCGCGACCCGTGCGGCCACACCGGCGGGATCGCTGTAGAGATCGAACGAGTGCACGCGGATGTAGTGCCATCCCAGCCGCCGCAGGATCTGCGGCCGCAACCGCAGCGACTCGCGGAGCGACTGTCCGATCGTCTCGGGGTCGCCCTCGACAACGACCGCTTTGCCGTCGCGCTGCGCGACCAGCGGAAGCAGCCCGCGGTATGCGACATCGACCGCGACGCCGAGGCGGCGGAGGTTCTGCGCGAGAGCGAGCGTCAGGGGGTCGGCGAGGTCTTCGAGGCGGGCCTCGCGGGCGCGGGCTGCGATGCCCCCGAGGATCGACATGAGCGTTGCGGCGCCGTTCTCGAGGCGTCCGTCGTCGAACGCGGACGGCCGGATCGACGACACGATGACCATGGAGCGACGGGCGCGCGTCATGCCGACGGTGAGCAGACGCTCGCCGTCCGGTCCGGAGAGCACGCCGAAGTCGCTCAGGACGCGCCCGTGGCGGGTGAGGCCGTACCCGAGGGAGAACACGACGCGGTCGCGGCTCTCGGCCACAGACTCCTCGAGCCCGAGGACGGCGAAGGGCTCAGCCGTCTCGCGACCGACGAACTCGGCGACATCCGATCGTCCGGCGAAAGCAGCCTCGACGGCGGCGCGGATGCGGAGGGCGTGTTTCGTCGACGCGGTGACGACCATCAGCGACTCGTTCGGGCGGTTGACGGCGTGCTCGACGACGAGCGTCACGACGCGGGCGACCTCGGCGTCGGGGCTCTCCACCGCACCGGAGTCGGGGTCGGGCGCGCCGACACCGCCTTCGACGTAGTCGACGCTGAGGCTGCCTCGTCCGAGGTACGAGCCGGCCCAGGGGAACGAGACGATCTCGCCGCCGTAGAAAGCCTCGTTGACGAGCTCCGCGAGGTCTTCGCCTCCCGCGCGGTAGCTGCGCGTCAGAGTCTCGACCGGGACGATCTCGGCGAGCCGCTCGAAGACGCTGCGCTCTTCGGGGTCGACGAGGGGCTCGTCGGAGGGATCGCGGTCAGCGGCGATCTCGAACGGCGTCGGTCGCTGCGTCACCGGATCGCCGAACGCGACGACCTGCCGCCCGCGGCGGAGCGCAGCGGCGGATTCGGCGACGCTGAGGGCGCCGGCATCCGCCAGGATCACGACGTCGTAGGCGGGACGGGCGGGCAGCGTCGCGACCTCGTAGGGCGATGCGATCCACACCGGCGCGAGGGTCCGAAGCAGCTTGGGAGCGACCGCGAGCAGCTCGGCGGCCGAGGCGGTGCCCTCGCGCAGCGCCGACTTCAGCGCCGCGGTCTCGTCGGCCTCGTCGACGATCGCGATCTTCCATCGCGTCGCGAGTTCGGCCGCGAGCTGCTGCCCCGCCGATGCCGCGTGAGCCTCGTCGACGAGGCGGAAGTCGCGTTCGAGCCGGTCGACGACGCTGGTGTTCGCGCCGAGCAGCGCACGGTCGCTGCGGAGCATGGCCTCGAGGGCGGACTGCCACCACGCGAACTCGAACTCCGACGCGACGCGTTCCTCGGGCACATGCCGCACGGAGAGCTCGGTCAGCAGACCCTCGAGGCCCAGTGCGGCGAGCTCGCCGCGCAAAGTGGCGCGCTCGACGAGGTTGTCGAACACATCGGAGTCGGCGGCGAGTCCGGCGAGGATCCGCACGAGCTCGGGGATCGGCGTCGCGAGCAGGTCGTGTCCGGGGCCGAGAACGCGAGAGAGCTCACCGAGATCGGCATCGACGCGCTGCCACGAGGTCGCGACGGCATCGAGGCCCGCGGGGATCTCGGGCACGACGCCCGCCTCGGCGAGGCGCTGCCACTGCTCGCGCTGCTTCTGCACTCGCACGAGGGCGTCGTGCATGTCGGTGACGTGCATCCCGGGACGCACGTACTCCTTGGACAGGCGGCGCAGACGGCGACGCGTGGCGCCGTTCATCTCCGGGGTGTCGCGGCGGGTCGAGTGCGCCTCGATGAGGTCGCCCAGCGGACGCTCGAAGACGGTCAGGCTGAAGCGGTCGAGCGAGGCGCGGATGCCCTGCAGCAGACGGATGTACGCGCCGAGCTCGGCGAGCGTCGTGAACGGCCGCATCCGGGTCTGTCCGATGAGCTCATACCCGCGCTCGAGGATCTCCGGGATCTCGGTGCGGTGCAGCCGACCCGCCAGGGCGTGCGCGGCGCGTGCCTGCTCGGTCGTCTCGAACGCGACGCCGTACCAGGGCGAGTCGTCGGGACCGAAGCGGAACTCCCCCAGCCGCGCAGCGGTCGCGAGCGAAGCGGCGGCTTCAGCGCGTCGTGTCGAGAGGCGCTGGAGGGTCGCGGAATCGAACCGGGTGGCAGCCGAGGGCTGCGGAGACTCGGCGGCGATCGTCGTCAGCTTCTGCAGCACCTCGAGCGGCGAGACGCCGAGCATCGGATGCCGCTGCGTCAGCGAGACGCGATAGTCGCGCAGCACCGTGCGCAGGCGCACCAGCGCGTCGTCGATCTCACCCATCTTGGGGTGCTGCGCCTTCTCGTTCCGGGCGATCGCGCGAATGAGGTCGCGGTGGACGCCGCGAGGCGAGACGGCGAGCCCGGGCAGCCCGATGCCGGCGAGGCGGTGGCGGACGCCCTCCAGAGTGGAACGGCGGGCGCTGACCACGAGGACGCGCTTGCCTCGCCTGACCAGCTCGCCGACGGCGTTGATGATCGTCTGCGTGCCCCCCGTGCCGGGGAGCGTGTGGACGACGAGCGACTGCCCCGCGACGATGCGGTCGAGGACGCCTTCCTGCTCGGCGTCGGCGTCGAGCAGCAGGCGGTCGGATGCGGGCGGGCGGTCGTCCGAGGGAACGGCGTCGGGCACCGGGTACCGCGTCGCGATGAGAGCGCGGTCGTCCTCGTGGCCCGCGAGCGCATTGAGCACGGGCACGTCGAGGTCGGCGGCGTCGCGTTCCGCGCGGGCGGCGACATCGGCGAACGTCGAGACGATCAGGCGCGGCTGCACGGTGAACGTGTCGACATGCGCCGTCAGGGCGCGGAGGTGGTCGATGACGGGCTGCGGCTTGAAGACGCCGCCGTCGTACGCGAGCGCGGCCAGCCCGCGCCGGTCGAGGTCGATGCCGAAATGCGTGCGGGCGATCTCGACGAGCTCGGGGTTGACCGAGAAGGAGCCGTGGAGCTTGAGATCGAAGTCGCCGTGATGACGGCGGATGGCGAGCGGTCGCAGGAGGACGGGCGCGTTGTAGGTGAGTCCCCCGGCACGCCACGAGGCGAACCCGACGCCGAGATGGACCGTGTCGAGGCCGCGCGTCGTGCGGAGCTCGACGTCTTTCGCGGTGATGCGCCCGGCCGCGAGCCGTGCCGTGCGCAGTCCGACCTCGTCGCGGAACAGGTTCGACAGCAGCGTCGACCGGCCCGTGATGAACTGCGGCAGACTGCCGGGATGCGCCTTGGTGATGTCGATGCCGACGTCGTCGGAGGCGATGTAGTGCAGCAGCGTCGACCGGCCGCCGAGCTGAGCCGCCTGCACGCGGATGCGCTCGCGCTCCGGGTCGGCGACGTGCGCGACGGCGACGTCCTCTTCGGCGACGTCGAGCTGCGCCGGGGTCACCGATTCGACCCGAACCTCGTCGGCTGCGTCCGGACGGACGGCTCCTCGATCTCCTCGCCACACAGCACACACCCTAAGCGGCGCGACCGCATCCGACACTCAGGCGCCGCCGAGTTTCGCGCTATTGCCGACACGCCGGAGGATCGGCGTTTCCTCCCCAGCCTTCCCGCCGGCGATCTCCTCCCCCGGTTCGCTGACCCCGCCCGTCGTGCGCGAGGCCGCCCGAGATGATGGAGCAATGATCGACGCAGCTTTCGCGGTGCACGCCACGCCGATCGGCGACGCCCTCCTCGTGGTGACCGGAACCGGCCTGGTGCACCTCGACATCCTCGGCCGCCCCGCCGACATTGCCCTCGTCGACCTCGCTCCCGCCCTCGGAGCGTTGCCGGTGCACGATCCCGGCGCGACCGCCGATGCCGCGGCAGAGCTCGACGCCTACTTCGCGGGACGGTTGCAGCGCTTCCAGACCCCGATCGACTGGCTGCTCGCGCCGACCGGATTCGCCGGCGAGGCGCTGCGCGCCGTCTGCGACGTCCCGTACGGCGAGGTCGCGACGTACGGCGAGATCGCGATCGCCGCCGGCTCGCCGCGTGCGCACCGCGCCGTCGGATCGGCCTGTGCGCGGACACCGATCTCGATCGTCGTGCCCGCCCACCGCGTGGTCCGCAGCGACGGAGCGATCGGCGAGTACGGCGGCCACCCCGAACGCAAGCGCTTCCTGCTCGACCTCGAGAGCGGTGCAGGCTCCGGCCGCGTGTAGGCCGCGCCGGAACGACGACGGCCCCGGGCAGCGCACGCCCGGGGCCGTCGTTCGATCGGCGGTGTCACTCCCTCTAGTGGTCGACCGCCTTCTCGGCGCCGTGGCCGGTGAGGGATCGCACGTCCATCTCGGCGGCCTTGACCGGGTCCTCCTGGCGGCGCTCGGTGACCGAGCCGAGCCAGCCGAGGAAGAAGCCCAGCGGGATCGAGACGATGCCCGGGTTGTTCAGAGGCCAGATCGCCGTGCCGACGTTCTTGAACACGCTCGTCTCGGTACCCCAGAACACCGGCGACAGGACGATGAGGATGATGGCTGCCGCCAAGCCGCCGTACATGCTCCACACCGCGCCGCGCGTGGTGAACCTCCGCCAGAACAGCGAGTAGATGATCGTCGGCAGGTTCGCCGACGCAGCGACCGCGAACGCCAGGGCGACGAGGAAGGCGACGTTCTGTCCCTGCACGCCGATACCGCCGACGATCGCGAGGATGCCGATCACGATCACCGTGCGACGGGCGACCTTGACCTCGCCGTCCGGCGGCACATCGCCCTTCTTGACGACGTTCGCATAGATGTCGTGCGCGAACGAGGCCGCCGCGGTGATGGTGAGACCGGCCACGACCGCGAGGATCGTCGCGAACGCCACCGCCGAGATGAAGCCGAGCAGCAGGGGGCCGCCCAGCTCGAGGGCCAGCAGCGGGGCCGCGGAGTTGACGCCGCCGGGCGCCGATGCGATGCGCTCGGGGCCCACGAGCGCACCCGCGCCGTAGCCCAGGACGAGAGTGAGGAGATAGAACAGACCGATCAGCCAGATCGCCCACACGACCGAGCGCCGGGCCTCCTTCGCCGTCGGCACCGTGTAGAAGCGCATGAGCACGTGCGGCAGGCCCGCGGTTCCGAGGACGAGCGCCACGGCGAGCGAGATGAAGTCCCACGGGTTGGCGCCGTACTGCAGGCCGGGTCCGAGGATCGCCTCGCCCTTCGGCGACGCGGCGACCGCGCTCTCGAGCAGGGTGTTGAGGTTGAACCCGTTGATCGCGAGCACCCAGATCGTCATCACGAGCGCGCCGCCGATGAGGAGGAACGCCTTGACGATCTGCACCCAGGTGGTGCCCTTCATGCCGCCGATCAGCACGTAGACGATCATCAGCACACCGACGACGGCGACCACGATCGACTGCCCGACCTGCTCGGTGATGCCCAGCAGCAGCGAGACGAGCCCGCCGGCACCTGCCATCTGCGCGAGCAGATAGAAGAAGCACACGGCGAGCGTCGTGATGGCGGCCGCCATGCGCACCGGCGTCTGCTTCAGCCGGAACGACAGGACGTCGGCCATCGTGAACTTGCCGGTGTTGCGCATCAGCTCGGCGACGAGCAGCAGGGCGACGAGCCAGGCCACGAGGAATCCGATGGAGTACAGGAAGCCGTCGTAGCCGTTGATCGCGATCGCGCCGCAGATGCCGAGGAAGGATGCCGCCGACAGATAGTCGCCCGCGATCGCGAAGCCGTTCTGCGGACCGGTGAACGAACGGCCCGCGGCGTAGTAGTCCGCGGCGGTCTTGTTGTTGCGGCTGGCGCGGATGACGATGAACAGCGTCACGGCGACGAACGCACCGAAGATCGAGATGTTCAGCACCGGATTGTTGTCGACCGTCTCGCCCGCCGCGACGACGGCCGCTCCGACGCCGTGCACCGCTTCCCAGAATCCGTTCACGAACCCGCCTCCTGCCGTTCGAGGTCATGCCGGATCGACGCCGAGATCGGGTCGAGCTTGTGATTGGCGTACCAGACGTAGCCCATGGTGATCGCGAACGTCGTGACGAACTGGCCGAGTCCGAACAGCAGACCGACGGTGATGTCACCCCAGACGCGCTGGGCCATGAAGTCGGTCGCGAACGACGACAGCAGCACGTAGACGAAGTACCAAACGAGGAAGACGATCGTGAGGGGCCACACGAAGCTGCGGTGTTTGCGCTTGAGTTCCTGGAACGGCGCCGACTCTTCGACGGCGACGTAATCCACTGCGCCGGGCGGCGGCGAGTGGGTGGGCGATGCGGACATGTGGCCTCCTTGCCTCATGGTGAGCAGCTCTCCAGCGGTCGTCGTCGTCGAGCGACCGCGATGGTAGGGTCGACGCTACGAAAGGCGGCAACGAGGCCGTCACCCCCGGAAGTAGGTAGTGCGTGACGGCACTGGCGGCACCCGAGAACGACGCGCAGCTGGTCTCCCGCGCGGTGGACGACCTCGCACGCAGCACACGCTTTCCCGTCGTCTTCGGCGGCCTCGAGAGCCAGGGCTCGGTTCACGTCACCGCGATCGCCGGAGCGCGGTCGCATTCGATCGACGACCTGGTGGTGAGGATCGGCCGCGGACTGGGCGGCGCCGCGATGGTCGAGAAGCGCCCGCGCCTCGCCCTCGACTATCGCACCGCGCGCACCATCACCCACGACTACGACCGGGCGATCCTCGGCGAGGGGATCTCCACGCTCTTCGCCGTCCCGATCGTGACCGATGGCCGAGCCCGCGGGGTGCTGTACTGCGGTTCGTGGTCGCAGGCTCCCGTCGGAGACCTCGTCGCACGGCCGGCGTTCCGCGCGGCGGACGCGATCAGCACCGAGCTGCGCATCCGCGACGAGGTGCAGCGACGGCTCGCCCTGGCCCCGACGCCCGAAGCGGCGACGGGCCTGTCCGCCGCGGCTCGTGAAGACCTCCGCGAGAGCTTCGCCGAGCTGCGCAGCATCGCGGCGACCGTCGACGACGCCGACCTGCGGGCGCGGCTCGCCGCGATCGAACGCCGCCTGACGACGGTCGCGAGCGACGGAACGACCTCGGCGAAGGACGCCGACGTGCAGCTCTCGCCACGCGAGCTCGACGTGCTGGCGTGCTGCGCCCTCGGCTCGACGAACGCCGAGATCGGCGCGGCGCTGAGCCTGAAGGAGGGCACCGTGAAGTCGTACCTTCAGTCCGCCATGGCCAAGCTCGATGCGTCGACGCGGCACGCGGCCGTCACACGCGCTCGACGCCTCGGTCTGCTCCCCTGACCCGCGACGCCCGCCGATATTCGCTGACGTCGTTGCCGGACCAGGCCGCGACGCGCAGGATCAGGCCGCGATGCGAAGACGGCCGCGGTGCTGCTCGATGACCGCCGCGTACTCCGCGATCATCCGGTCGCGACCCAGTCGGTTGCGGGCGGCGAGCGCGGCAGCGGCGAATCCTTCGCGTTCGAGGGCGGCACGTCGCCACCCGGCCGCAACAGCGTCGGGGTCACGCGGGGTGACGATGCCGATCCCCTCGACGAGGCGGGCCGCGTCGCCGACATCCGTCGTCACCGGCACCGCGCCGCTTGCCGCTCCCTCGAGCAGACAGAGGGGCGCCGCCTCGCCGAAGGCGCTCGTGAGCGCCACGACGTCGGCCGCCCGGTAGATCGCGGGCATGTCGTCGCGGATGCCGAGGGCGTGCACGCGGTCACCGCCCTCGGCGGAGAGCATCTCGACCAGCCGGGGGTTCTCGCGCGTCATCCCCGCGCCGCACATGACATAGTGCGCATCCGGCACCATCCGGCGGTGCGCGGCGACCGACCGCAGGAAGAGCTCGGGATCCTTCATCTCGTCGAACCGGGCCGCGTAGGCGACGACGACCGCTTCCTCCGGGATGCCCAGCTCGCGACGCACCGGGTCATCCCCTCGGGTGATGGCCGGGCGGAACCGCGAGAGGTCGATGCCGTTGTCGACGACGTGGCGCCGCGCACTGCCGAGAAGCGGCGCGTACGCGGCATCCGTCGACTGCGCGCACGAGACCGCCGCCGTGACGATCCCGCGCCGGACGCTCTCGCCGAGCCACGCGAGGGCGTCGCCGGAATGCTCGGGATCGGAGCGATGGAGGCAGGTCACGACGGGCCGAGCGGGCATCATCATGGCGTCGTCGAGCGCGAGCAGCAGTCCGAGCGGCTGCTCCTTGAGCGTGAGCACGACGTCCGCTGCGGCGATCGCCCGCGACGCCGCCCGCAGCTGTCGTGATGAGTACGCATGCGGCGCATGCGGCACCGCCCCCGCGGTCTTTCCCAGCGAGGCGACGGCGATGCCCGCCGAGCGCAGCGAGCGATAGCGCGGATCGGTGGCCATGTGCTGCACCGTGGACTCGCGCCTGGCCCGCGACGCGATCGAGAGCACGCTGTGGCGCTGTTCGCCCCGCGCGTGGAGGCCGGCGACGACGTCGCTGTGGAGGATCCGAGCCCCGCCGGCGAAGAAGCCCTCGGTGAGGGAGAGGACGCGAAGCGGAGCGCTCATTCAGGACCTTCGGGATCGACGCGGCGGGTGCGATCCATCGTGCGGCAACGCTCGCCCGCGGCGAGTGAACCGCGGACGAGCGTTGCGTGAACGAACGGCGCCGGACGCCGATCCCGAGCGCCGGGCTCAGAGGATGGGCTTGCCTCCCGTGACCGCCAGACGCGCGCCCGAGATGTACGACGCCTCGTCGGATGCGAGCAGCACGTACGCCGGAGCGAGCTCCGCGGGCTGGCCGGCCCGTCCGAGGGGTGTCTGCTCGCCGAAGCTCTCCACCGCGTCGGGCGGCAGCGTGGCCGGGATCAGCGGGGTCCAGATGGGTCCCGGGGCGACGCTGTTGGCGCGGATGCCGCGCTCACCGAGCATCTGCGCGAGCGAGGCGGTGATGCTCGCGATGGCGGCCTTCGTCGCGGCGTACGGCAGCAGGTTCGGCGAGGGCTGATCGGACTGCACGGAGCTCGAGCCGATGATCGACGATCCCGGCCCCATGTGCGGCAGCGCCGCCTTCACCAGGTGGAAGTACGCGTCGACGTTCGTCGCCCACGTGAAGTCCCACTCCTCGTCGGGGATCTCCTCGAGGGTCTCGCGGTTCATCTGGAACGCGGCGTTGCTGACCAGGATGTCGATCCCCCCGAGCTCCTCGACGGTGCGCCGGACGACCTCGCGGCAGTGCGCCGGGTCGGAGATGTCCCCGGGGATGAGAACGGCGCGACGGCCCGCATCCTCGACGAAGCGCTTGGCCTCTTCGGCATCCTCGTGCTCGTCGAGGTAGCTGATGGCGACATCCGCTCCCTCGCGGGCGTAGGCGAGCGCCACCGCCTTGCCTATGCCGCTGTCGCCACCGGTGATGAGGGCGCGCTTTCCGGTGAGCTTTCCGGAGCCGCGGTAGGTCTCTTCGCCGTAGTCGGGCTTCGGCACCATCTTCTGATCGGTACCCGGGACGTTCTGCTGCTGGGGTTCCATGGTCATCCCTCTCTTTCGTCGAACGGTGAACGGTTGGTCTACCCGATCCCGACTGGGCTCCGGATACACGGGGCTTGACACCCGGTCGCCCGATCCGGCATCGCGTCGCCCGGGCGACCGACGCGTCAGTCGACGCCGCGGGAGCGGGCGATCGACACGGCAGGCGCGATGCCGCCGTCCTCCCAGACGGCGCCGTGACCCGGAAGGACGAGGCGGGCGCCCGTCTCGGCGAGCCGGCTCAGCGAATCGAGCGCCTCGCGGCTGTGCGCGGTCGCGGCCCGGGCCACGACGCGCGGGCCGACGCGCCCCGTGTAGGGATCGAGGGTGACAAGGGCGTCACCGGTCAGCAGGATGCCGCGGGACTCGAGAAGGAAGGCGCAGTGCCCATCGGTATGACCGGGCGTCGCGATCGGAAGGATGCCGCCGGCGAGCGGGATGGAATGTCCGGGCACGATCGACGGATCGGTCCGCACGCCCTTCACGCCCAGCGCTCCCGCACTCACCATCCGGGCGAGGATCGGCATCGCCGCCGGATACCGGAACGGGTAGGGGAATCGCGGAGCTTCGTGCGCGTACCGGTACGGATGCCGCGCCAGCTCCTCGTCGCCCGGGTGGACGTCGGCCACGAGGTGGTGCTCGTCGGCGAGGCGCTCGCACATCCCCACGTGATCGAAGTGCCCGTGGGTGAGCAGAAGCATGTCGATGTCGGACGGGCGGGCGCCCACGGCCGCGAGGGCCTGCTCCAGGAGCGGCCAGGTGCGCGGCAGTCCCGCGTCGATCAGGACGAGCCCGTCGTCGGAAGCGATGAGGTAAGCGTTCACACCGCCGCGGGCGAGCTGGAACACGCCCTCGGCGACCTCGGACACCCGCGGTCGGTGATCGGTCGTCATGATGCTCCCTCCGGTTCCGCACGATGATCCGCAGCCCCTCGGCCGAGCGCCCGGGGCTTGACAGATCGATCCGCGGTCACCCGCCGCGCGGGCGCGATGGTCGCACCGACCCCGGAACCAGTCAAGGCCCGTGGCTGTCTCGGAAAGGCAGACGTACCTTCGCGGCGCCGGCGCACTCGGCGCTCGGCCGATCCCCAGGAGGCGAGATGTTCTTTCATCGACAGGAACTGCAATTCGAGGCCCGTCCGGAGAAGCCCGACGCGATCTTCGCGCGACGGATGCAGGAGGTGCTCGGCGGCCAGTACGGCGAGATCACCGTGGCGATGCAGTACGGGTTCCAAGCGTGGAACGCCCACATCCCGGGCAAGTACCGCGACCTGCTCTACGGCATCGGGGCCGAGGAGTTCGGCCACGTCGAGATGCTCGCGATCATGATCGCGCAGCTGCTCGAGAAGGCTCCGGCCGAGCAGTCCGAAGCCGCCGCGAAGTCCGACCCCGTCCTCGGCGCCGTTATCGGCGGCATGGACGTGCAGGCTGCGATCGTCGCCGGCGCGGGCGTGCGCCCGGTCGACTCGAACGGCAACCCGTGGCAGGGCTCGTACGTGACGGCCAGCGGCAACCTGCTCGCCGACTTCACCGCCAACGCGAACGCCGAGATGCAGGGGCGCCTGCAGGTCGCGCGGATCTATCACATGACCGACGACAAGGGCGTGCGAGACATGCTCTCGTTCCTCTTGGCGCGCGACACGATGCACCAGAACCAGTGGATCCGGGCCGCCCAGGAGCTGCGCGAAGAGGGAGTGGAGGACATCCCCGTGCCGTCGAACTTCCCGCTCTCGAACGAGGCGCGCGAGCACGCCTACAAGTACATCAACTTCTCGGACGGTGCCGCAGCCGCCGAGGGTTCGTGGGCCTCGGGACCCACCCCCGACGGCAAGGGCGAGTTCACCTACCTCGACGGGCCCGACACCTCGGTTCCCATGCCGCCGCCCACGCAGCCGGACCCCCGTTTCTACGGCACCGACGCGAAGCCGAACATCATCGACAAGGCCGAGGGCGTCATCCGCGACAAGCTCTGACCCCGAGGGCCACGTCCGCGGGCGACGCGGCCGTGCCCCGATGCAAGGGATCTCGCACGACACCCCGGCCGGAACGGCATTTGATCGGGGTGTCGGCAATGATCCCTTGCATCGGCGCGCAGGTCAGAGCGGCCGGGAGCGGGCTCAGTCGGCGGTGAAGCCGGCGAGCTTGTGGGTGCCGTCGCAGAACGGCTTGATCGCGCTCACCCCGCAGCGGCAGAGCGCCACCGTGCGGCGGGTGCGCGGAATCGGGTTGCCCGCGTCGTCGAGCAGGTCGACGTCGCCCCGCACGAGCAGCGGCCCGTCGGGGCAGGCGGTGATGGTCACGGATGCACCGTGGTGCTCGCTCATCGTCTCTCCTTCTTCCTCAGTGTCCTCATGCTGTTCGCCGCTCGCCGCAGCCGCGTGCCGCGATAGCGCACCCCGCCGCGCAGCCGCAGCGACAGCGCTACCCAGCTCGCCAGACCCCGCTCGATGACCCACGGCACCGCCCACAGGGCATCCGTCCGCCCGAAAACGCCACGTCCGCCGTCACGGCGGCGCCCGACCTCGGCGGCGACGATGACCGCTGTCCCGGCGAGCGCCAGGGCACCCGGCCGGCGGCGCAGCGCGAGGATGAGGGGAACCACCGCCAGCTCCAGCGCGAGGCGAGCCGGCTGCGCGAGGCTGTCGTACGCCTGGCGCACGCGCTGTTCCCGGAAACGGCCTGCCGTCGCGGGCAGGCGGGCGACGAAGATGTCGCGCGCGATGCGACGGCGGCCGCCACGGGCGATGATCGTGCGCTCGAGCTCGAGGTTCTCGAAGAGGACGTCGGTGTCGTAGCCGGGGCGAGCGAGGCCGGTCCGTACCGCGACGGTGCCCGAGAAGTCGCCTCCGAAGGCGCGGTTGACGAGGATGCGGCCGGTGTCCCAGCGGGCGTGCCACGGCCGGGGCCGCAGCCAGACGTTCTGCGGCCGCACGATGTCGGCATCCGACAGCGCTGCGACGACCTGCTGCAGGGAGCCGTCGTCGTACCGGACGTCGTCGTCGGCGATGACCGTGAGCGGATGCCGGGCGAGGACGAGCCCCGTCATCGCTCCGCGCGCTTTTCCGTTGCGACCCGGCACCGACGGCGGCACCACTCGCGCGGGCGCCCAGTCACGACGGTGCGCGGCGAACAGGTGCGCGGGCGAGCCGTCGACGACGGTGACGTCGACGCGGCAGGTGAGCCAGGCGAGGTACTCCCCCAGCTCGGCCGCGTCGGACCGATGGGCTTGGTCATCCCAGCGCAGCGGCAGAACGTACTCGACGTCGTCGCGCATCACGCCGTGAGGTCGGGAAGGACGCCGCCGCGAAGCGCGCTCCGCTCCTCCTCCCAGGCAGCGAGCACGTGGTCGCCGACCAGGTCGTCGAGGACGAGGCAGGCCCGAGCGCCGAAGAGGATGTCGGGCAGCAGTTCCGGCTCGTCCTCGGCGAGGGAACCCGCGAGGTCGCGACCCGCGATCTGCTCATGCACGGCGTCGGCCTCGACGTGCTCGTCGAAGTACCACGTGACGTCGGAGCCGAACCCGAGCCGCCGGAAGCCGTCGCCGTACGAGCGGTTGGGGATCGACGAGGTCATCTCGAACGCCGCGAGGTGCCCCACGATCGCCCCGCGGAGGCGCCGGTGCAGTCCGAACAGCGACATCGCGTTATGGCTGGCCAGGACGACGGCGGGCACGGCGTCGATGTACGCGCCATAGGTGTCGTCGAGACCGGCGCCGCGGACGGTCTGGGCGAAGATCGTCGCGTGCACGCGGGCCGGGTCACCGCCGCCGTACTCGTCCGACTGGATCTCGACGAGGGCGGCCTTCGACCGGCCCCGCAGTCGCGGGATCGCCCACGAGTGCGGGTCTGCTTCGCGCAGCGTGTAGACGGTGCGGAGGATGAGGAACTCACGCAACTGCTCGAGAGAGGCCTTCTTCGCGACGAAGCGCGCCATGCCCGGTCCCGCGGTCGGGGCAGTCAGGTCGAACAGCCAGCGTGCGACGGCGTCCCGTTCCGCCTCGGGCGGATCGGCGATCTCGGCCGCGGCGCGCAGGGCCCCTCGATAGCGCGCTCGATGCGCCCTCTTGCGGCGACGAGCGACGGCTCCCATTCCCACGAGGCGTCCAGCCCCGGCAGCGAGCCGTAATGGACGGCATACATGAGGAACAGGGAGAGCTGCAGGTCGTCGTCGCACACGATGTCGGGCGTCTCGGCGAGCGCGCGCCCCACGAGCTCGGGAGCGTCGATCGGCAGACCACTCGTCGCCGGGGCGATGAGCGCCCGCTGGAGCATCGCGCTCACGGGCCCCCGGGCACCGAACGGCAGGGGATCGGCGCCGCCGAGGTCGAAGGGGATGGTCTCGATGGTGATGCTCATGGGGCTCCTCGGGGGTGACAGCGGCGACCGTACGTGGCCTGCGCGGCGTCCTTCGAGCGGGTTGACCCGTGCGATCTCGGTGTGCAAGCGGCGCCTCCGTTGCGGCGTGACGCGCGCGGGCGGTAGCGCGTCGACGTCAGCTCGTCCAGCCCGTGGGCGGGAGGCGCGGTCGCGCGCAGTGTGACGGGCACGAACCCCGGCAGAGAGGCGATCGATGAAAGCCATGACCTACCGCGGACCGTACAAGGTCCGCGTGGAAGAGAAGCCCGATCCGAGGATCGAGCACCCGCACGACGCGATCGTGCGGGTGACGCTCGCCGCGATCTGCGGATCGGACCTGCACCTCTACCACGGCATGATGCCCGACACCCGGATCGGTCACACGTTCGGCCACGAGTTCATCGGCGTGGTCGAGCAGCTCGGCGGCGCCGTGACGAACCTCGCTGTCGGCGACCGCGTGATGGTGCCGTTCAACATCTTCTGCGGCTCGTGCTACTTCTGCGCGCGTGGGCTGTTCTCGAACTGCCACAACGTCAACGCGAATGCGACGGCGGTCGGCGGCATCTACGGCTACTCGCACACGGCGGGCGGCTACGACGGCGGTCAGGCCGAGCGCGTGCGCGTTCCCTTCGCCGACGTCGGCCCCACCGTCATTCCCGACTGGATGTCGGACGAGGACGCGCTCCTGCTCACCGACGCCTATTCGACGGGCTACTTCGGCGCCCAGCTGGGAAGCATCGTCGAGGGCGACACCGTCATGGTGCTCGGCGCCGGGCCGGTCGGCCTCGCTGCGGCGCAGTCGGCCTGGCTGATGGGTGCGGGGCGGGTCATCTCGTTCGACCACCTCGACTATCGGCTGACCAAGGCTCGTGAGTTCGCGCACGCCGAGACGGTGAACATCTCCGAGCACCGCGACGTCGTCGTCGAGATGAAGCGGATGACCGACTACCTCGGTGCCGACGTCGTCATCGATGCCGTGGGTGCCGAGGCGGACGGCAACGTCACCCAGCACGTCACCTCGGCGAAGCTCAAGCTGCAGGGCGGCTCGCCCGTCGCCCTGAACTGGGCCATCGACGGAGCACGCAAGGGCGGATCGGTCTCGGTGATCGGCGCGTACGGTCCGCTGTTCAGCGCGGTGAAGTTCGGCGACGCCCTCAACAAGGGCCTCACGCTGCGGATGAATCAAGCACCGGTGAAACGGCAGTGGCCGCGCCTGTTCGAGCACATCCGCGCGGGATACATCTCGCCGAGCGACCTGATCACCCACCGCATCCCTCTCGAGCACATCGCCGAGGGGTACCACATGTTCTCATCCAAGCTCGACGACTGCGTGAAGACCGTCGTCGTCCCCTCGGAAGGCTGACCCGTGAGCGCGAACTCCTCCGACGTCCCCACCCCGTACACCCCGAACGTGCCCCGGCCGGCACCCGATCGCGCGGCGTTGCGCGCCCGCATCCCCGGATGGGGCGCCGACCTCGACCCGGCAGACCGTCCGTCCGGCACCGTCGAGAGGATCGACGAGACTGCCGCCGATCGCGGGATGCCGCCGCGACAGGCCGACGACCCGGGCCGCGAGCGCTCGATCGAGCACGCGTTCCTCACGCCCGTCTACGGCACGGCGCAACCGCTGCACGGCCTCTCGGGGCGAATCCGCCGGCTGGCCTACGCGCGTTTCAGCGAGGGCCGGGCCGCGCACTGGCTGCTGCTCATCGCGGGTGATCGCGTCGAGGCCGTCGGCGCACATGTGCGCTCGTTGGCGACGGCTCGGCCCGACAACCCCATCACCGAGACCGGGGTTCTGAGTGAAGCCCGTCGGCATCCGATCCGGTCGCGGTTCGGCCGAGGACGGGTCGACCAGCGGCACACCTGGCTCGATCCCCTCCTCGTCGCCGGGCCCTGGGTCCTCGCCGGGTGGGTCGTCATCCGTATCGTCGGACGGGCGTTCAGACGTCGCTAGGCCGATCGAGCGGGCGCGGGATCTCGGCAGCCGTCGCGGGGTCGTCGAGACTGTCGAGAACCGCTCCCGAGCTCGGGTCCGCCGCGGCGCCCCGCCGGAGGCAGGCCTGGACGAGATCGGCGGCGAGCCGGGTCGTCAGCCCCGGGGCGATGCGGTGGCCGAGCAGCGCCGCGCGCGCCTTCCACCCGACGGCGACGCACTCGCGACGGGAGACCGCCGACCGCAGGATCGCGTCGGCCACGAGCTCGGGTTCGTCCATCAGCGGCAGCCGCAGAGCGCGACCCGCGTGGTTGCCCGCGTGGCGCCAGAACGGTGTCCGAACGGCCCAGGGCAGCACCGCCGTCACCGTCACGCCCGTCGCACCGGCGAGCCGCAGCTCCTGTCGCAGGGCACGGGTGAGCGACAGCACGCCGGCCTTCGTGGCCGCGTACGACGCCTGATACGCCAGCGGGACGACGCTCTCGACCGACGCGGTGTTCACGATGACGCCACTCCCCCGCGGCACGAAACGGCGGAGAGCGACGTGCGCGCCGCGCACGGCACCGGCGAGATTGGTGTCGACCACGCGGAGGTGCTCGTCGAGGGGCGCCTCCCAGAACGGGCCGATCGTGGCGACGCCCGCATTGCCGACCCAGACATCGATCGGTCCGAACATCCGCTCCGCCTCGGTGGCGAGGCGTTCGAGGTCCTCGGTGCGGCCGGCGTCGCCCGGCACGACGTGAGCCTGACCGCCCCGGTCACGGATACGTCGAGCGAGCTCGTCCAGCGCTTCGCCGCGCCGCGAGAACACCACGACCCGCGCGCCGGCCTCGCCCGCGCGTACGGCGACGGCGCGACCGATACCGCTGGACGCGCCGACGACCACGATCGTCCGGCCGGTGAGATGGGGATGCGGAGTGGTCGCGCTCATCGACGCAGGATCGTCCCGGCGGTGCGGATGCCGAAGCCGGTTGCGTTCCCCGCGCGCACACGCTATTCCGCGTCGCGTCCTCCGGAGCCGTCGCGGGAACGACGACGTCGGCGGTGCTCCTGCCCCTCAGCGCTCCGGGAACAGAGCACCTTCCGGGAACAGAGCACCGCCGACACCGATGACGACCGCAGCCGTCAGCGGTCGGTGCGGGCGTCCTCGGCAGCCTCTTCGGCCTCAGCGCCTTCTTCGGGCGACTCGGAACCGGCCGATGCCGCGTCGTCCGCGTCGTGCTGGTGCTCGTCGTCTCGTCCGTGGTGGTCGACGCTCATGTCACTTCTCCGATCGGCTCGCGTGGCGTCCCGCGCTCGCGGGACACCTCCACTGTGCACGCCGGGCGGATGCCGCGAACCGGGCTTGCCCCGAAAGCGGATGCGTGCGAGACGCAGTCCGCTCTCGAGGCACGCCGGACTGTCAGTCGCTGGGCTCCGAGCGGTGGCGCGGCTTGCGCGCAGGGCGGTCGTCGCGCTCGCGCGGGCGATCGTCGCGGTCGTATCGACCCCGCGAGCTGCGGCTCGGTCCGCCCGTGTCGACGCGGATCTCGATCGCCTTGCCCGAGATGCGGGTGTCGGCCAGGCGGTCGAGCGTCGACTGGGGCATGTCGTTCGGCAGCTCGACCAGCGAGAAATCGGGACGGATCTGGATGGCGCCGAAGTCGCCGCGGCTCAGACCGCCCTCGTTCGCGAGCGCGCCGACGATCTGACGGGGCTCGACGCGGTGACGCTTGCCCACCGCGATGCGGTAGGTCGTCATGTTCGGGTTGCTTGCGCGCGGGCGACGCTCAGGACGCCCATCGCGGTCGTCGCGATCGAACGATCGGGGGGCGCGGTCCTCGCGCGGAGCGCGGGCGCGAGGCTCGGGGTCGGGTTCGAGCAGCAGCGGGGTCTCGCCCTGAGCGACGACGGCGAGCGCGGCGGCGACATCCACTTCGGGCACGTCGTGGTGACGGACGTAATGGGCGACGATGTCTCGGAATCGCTCGATGCGGTCGGTGTCTTCCAAGGCCGCCGTGATGCGGTCGTCGAAGCGCGACAGGCGCGTGACGTTGACCTCGTCGACGCTCGGCAGCTGCATCTGCGTCAGCGGCTGGCGCGTCGCACGCTCGATCGCGTTCACGAGCCCGCGCTCGCGCGGGGTGACGAAGCTGATCGCGTCGCCGGTGCGGCCGGCACGCCCGGTGCGGCCGATGCGGTGGACGTACGACTCGGTGTCGGTCGAGATGTCGAAGTTCACCACGTGCGAGATGCGTTCGACGTCGAGGCCGCGGGCAGCGACATCCGTGGCGACCAGGATGTCGAGCTTGCCCGACTTCAGCTGGTTGACGGTGCGCTCGCGCTGCACCTGGGCGACGTCACCGTTGATGGCGGCGGCGGAGTAACCGCGGGCGCGCAGCTTCTCGGCGACCTCCTCGGTCGCGCTCTTCGTGCGGGCGAAGACGATCATCGCCTCGAAGTTCTCGACCTCGAGGATGCGGGTGAGGGCGTCGATCTTCTGCTGGTACGACACGATCAGGTAGCGCTGGGTGATCGTCGAGGAGGTCGTCGTCTTCGACGCGACGGTGATCTCTTCGGGGTCGTTGAGGTACTGCTTCGACATCCGGCGGATGGCCGCGGGCATCGTCGCCGAGAACAGCGCGACCTGCTTCGTGTCGGGGGTGTCGGCGAGGATCGTCTCGACGTCCTCGGCGAAGCCCATCTTCAGCATCTCGTCGGCTTCGTCGAGCACGAGATACTTCAGCTCGGACAGGTCGAGCGTGCCCTTGTCGAGGTGGTCCATGATGCGGCCGGGCGTACCGACGATCACGTGGACCCCGCGGCGCAGTGCCGAGAGCTGCACACCGTATCCCTGGCCGCCGTAGACCGGCAGCACGTGGACGCCGCGGGTGCGGGACGCGTACTTCTCGAACGCTTCGCAGACCTGCAGCGCGAGCTCGCGCGTCGGGGCCAGCACGAGAGCCTGAGGGGTCTTCTGCGTCAGGTCGAGCCGGTCGAGGATCGGCAGCGCGAAGGCGGCGGTCTTGCCGGTACCGGTCTGCGCGAGCCCGACGACGTCGCGTCCCTCGAGGAGCGTCGGGATCGTCGCCGCCTGGATCGCCGACGGGGTCTCGTAGCCCACGTCGGAGAGTGCCTTGAGCACCTGCTCCCCCAGCCCGAGGTCGCGGAAAGTGATGACGGGCGGCTCGTCGGCGGACTCGGGTACAGGCTGTTCAGCAGAAGTGGACACGCTTCAGGGTAGTCCGCCTCTGCTGAGAACGCGCGATCGGCCCGGCGCGCTTCGGCCCGGTGCCCTAGCCTCGAAGCAGGTCGAGGGACTCGAGGGGGTATCGATGCCGGAGTGGTTGCTCTTCACCATCGCCGCGGTGGTCTTCTCGATCGCGGCCACCTGGCTCGCGAAGCGCGCGCTCGAGGCGCGGGTCGGCTGGGTGCGCGGGCCGCTCGTCTCACTCATCGTCTTCGTCGTTTTCGGACCGCTCGGCGTCTGGGTGCTGCGCGGAGCGGGCGTGCTTCAGGAGCAGGGCGGTCTGCTCACCGACCAGCCCGTCGCGTTCGGTTTCGTGCTGCTCGTGCTCGCGTGGCTGTTCGCGATCGTCCTCATCGCCCTCATCACGCTCGAGCTCATGTGGCCGGCGCGGCCGCCGATGGGGCCCGTCACCTACGTTCGCGAAGCGTTGCACCGGCGCCGCCGGGCGGTGCGGTACGCACGTATCGTCGCGATCGCCTCGCGGCACGGCCTCGGCGGGATGCGCAGCGAATCCGCGCGCGCCGAACTGCCCCGAGCGCTCGCGGCCACCCTCGACGACGCGGGCGTCACCTTCGTCAAGCTCGGCCAGATCCTCTCCACCCGCAACGACCTCCTCCCCTCCGAGATCACGAGTGCGCTCGCCTCGCTGCAGATGGACACGACGCCCATCCCCTGGCATGAGGCGAAGGCCGCGATCGAGAAGCAGCTGGGCCGGCCGATCGAGCTCGTCTTCGCCAGCATCGACGAGACGCCGCTCGCAGCGGCATCCGTCGGTCAGGTTCACAGCGCACGGCTGAAAGACGGTCGCGCCGTCGTCGTGAAGATCCAGCGCCCCAAGGCGCGCGCGCAGGTGGCCACCGACCTCGACATCATCGAACGGGCGGCCGCGGACCTCGAGCGGCGCACGACATGGGCGAAGGATGTCGGCGCCTCGGCCCTCGCCGCGCAGTTCTCCGCCGCACTGCGCGAAGAGCTCGACTACCGGGTCGAGGTCGCGAACATGGAGATGCTGCGCGACTCGATGACGGCCGCCGACGCTCGCGCGGTGCGGATCCCGGACGTCTATCCCGACCTCTGCACGGAACAGCTCATCGTCATGGAGCACGTGCAGGGCATCCCGTTCAGCCGGCTGCCCGAGCCCGGCAGCGACGCACCGAACGCCGTCGCTCCCGACGAGGCGACGCGCATCGCCGACGCCGTGCTCGACGTCATCGTCGGGCAGATCGCGCTGCGCGGCGTCTTCCACGCCGATCTGCATCCCGGCAACCTCATCCTGCAGCCCGACGGCATCGTCGCACTCATCGACTTCGGGTCGGTCGGAATCATCGAGCGCAGCATGCGGCGCCTGTTGCTGCCGATGCTCGTCGCGCTCCACAACGAAGACGACTCGGGGGCGACGGATGCCGTGCTGATGCTCGTGAAGCCGCGCGGCGACGCCGAGCTCGACGTCGGAGCACTCCAGCACGACATCGGCGTCATCCTCACACGACTGCACAACTCCACCTCCGACCAGCACCTCTTCACCGCACTGATCGAGGTGCTCCGGCGCCACCGACTCGCACTCCCGCCCGGTCTGCTGCTGGGATTCCGGACGCTCGGCGCGATCGAGGGGACGCTGCGGCGACTCGATCCCGACTACGACATGATCAAGCGCGCACTGTCGCGGGCCCCGCAGTACGCCCTGCACATGAACGACCCGCGCTCGGTGGCGATGACCGCTCAGGTGCAGCTGCAGCTCGGGATCGAGCGGGCGCGTGAGCTGCCCCGCCGCGTGGACGGCATCCTCGGCGATCTCGAGGCGGGCCGTCTCACCCTCCGTCTCCGCGCGCTGGAGTCGCCCGACGACCGCTCGTGGGTCGAGTCGCTCACCGGACGCCTCACCACGACGCTCGTCGGGGCCACCCTGGTCATCGTCGGCGTCATGATGGGCGTCGTCCAGCACGGTCCGCTGCTCACCGACTCGGTGTCGGTCTTCCCGTTCCTGGGTAGTGTGGTCGGGCTCGGCGGCCTTCTGCTGCTGTTGCGTTCGCTGCGCTCGGCGCTCGTCCGTCGCGATGGAAGGTGACCCATGAAGATCCGCGATCTCGTCCACTTCGTCGCCGCGGCCGACACGCTGCACTTTCCGCGTGCCGCCGAGAAGCTCGGAGTATCGCTCCCCGTGCTGTACTCGTCGATCGACCGCCTGGAAGAAGAAGTCGGACATCCGCTGTTCACGAAGGACGGCGGCAAGCCGCGCCTGACCCCGGCGGGCACCCTGCTGCTCGCCGACGCCCGAGCCGAGGTCGCCGCGGCTCCCGCGCCGGCCGTCGCGCCGAAGCAGAAGGCGTCGGGCGGCGGAAAGGCCAAGGCCTCGAAGGGCTCGGGCCGTGCCCCCATCGTCAAGGGACAGCCCAAGCCGTACAAGAAGCGTCAGGGACGCTGACCGTCAGGTGCGGGTGGCGGTCGTCCCGCGCGTTCGCGCCTCCGCACCGGTCCGCGGGCTCCAGCGGAACAGATCGATGAGCCGCGCGAGCGCGGGAACGCGCGCGAGCAGGAGCAGCAGGCCGTAGCCGAGGGCACCGCCGGCGACGTTCGAGAGGAAGTCGTTGACATCGGCGATGTGTCCGCCCGCGAAGTACGCCTGAGCCGCGAGCTGCAATGCCTCCACGGTCAGGCTCGTGATCGCCGCCGCGCCGACGACCTTGAGCCACGTCGGCCGGGCGAGCATGAGCGGGATCAGGATGCCGAGCGGCACGAAGACGAGCATGTTCATCAGCGCGTCGTCGAGCTCGTAGTCGGCGAACGGGATGAGCGCCAGACCCGGCGTCCACGGGGTTCCCGAATCGGGCTTGTCGAGGAAGATCGGGAAGATCGTGTTGCCCACGATGCCCGCGGCGTAGACGGCGACCGCCGCGGCCACGGCCGCGCGAGCCGGCGAGAAGCTGCGCCGGGCCCACAGCACGGCCAGCAGCACGGCGAAGACGACGATGCCGAAGGGGATGACAACGGGGAGGACCGGTACTTCGGCGAAGGGATTGCTCATCACCGTCGACGCTATCGCGACGCTGCCCCACGCCGGGACGGCGCCGTCACCGCACCCGCGGGTCGATGAGGAACTTCATCGTGTCGGGGTCGGAGTTGCGCCCGAAGAAGTCGGTGAGGTCATCGAGTCCGCCGCGCGCAGTCACGAGGTCGTCCACTTTCACGGCCCCCGACGCGACCAGCTGGATGGCGAGCGGCCACGTGTCGACATAGCGGAAGAGCCCCTCGACGACGAGCTCGCGACTCTGCAGCAGGAAGAGGTCGAGGTCGACGGTCGACGACCCCATCCCGACCAGGACGGCGCGGCCGGCGCCGCGGAGCGAGCGCAGCCCGGCGGCGATCGCCGCCCGGGCGCCGGACGCGTCGATGAACGCGTCCATCCGCCGATCGAGCGACGCCACCTCGGCGGGCTCCATCACGCGCGTCGCCCCGTGCGTGAGCGCGACCCGTCGACGAGCGTCGACCGGGTCGACCACCACGACCTCGGCCGCGCCGAACGCACGCGCCGCGGCGCCGGTCAGGATGCCGATGGGACCGGCACCGGCCACCAGCACTCTCGAGCCCGGCACCACCCCGGCCTTGCGCACGGCGGCGATGCCGACCGACAGCGGCTCGAGCAGCGCGCCCTCGTCGTCGCTCATCGTCTCGGGCAGCGGGTGCGCCGCGTCGCCGGGAACCGCGAGGTAGCGCGCGAACGCGCCGTTCTCGGGCGGTGCCGAGGGGAACCGCATCCGCTCGCACAGGTTCGTACGCCCCGCCCGGCACGCCGGGCACCAGCGGCAGGGACGCTGCGGGTCGATCGCGACCCGCTCTCCGATCCGGTGCGCGTCGGCGGGAGAAGCGACAGCGGCGATCACCCCGGCGGCCTCGTGGCCGAGGATGAGGGGGCTCTCGACGACGAGGTCGCCGACGCGGCCGTGCTCGAAGAAGTGCACGTCCGACCCGCAGAGCCCGACGGCGGTGAGCTCGACGAGCACGTCACCCGGTTCCATCTCCGGTACCGGCACGTCGCGGACCTCGAGACGACCCGGCTCGACCAGCACGCTCGCCATCATGCGATCCGGGATGCCGCTCACGCGTGCACCCGCTGATCGGCCGATGCGGTCGCCGGCGACTGTGCCAGCGACGCCTCCATCTTCTCGTCGTAGCGCGCGAGCGCCGCGGACAGGTCGTCGGCCCGGTGGCGCGCCGCCTCGACCGGGTCGAGCGCGAACAGCAGCGTCTCGGGGAGCGATGTCGCGAAGTAGTCGACGCGCGCCGGAGCAGAGCGCAGCTCGCTCACCCGCGCCGCGACGCGTGACCGCAGGCTCGCCGCGGCGGCGGCGTCACCCCGGGCACGGGCGGCCCGCGCCCCGTCGAGCGTGGCGGCGTCGACCTCCGCCGCGGCCGCCTCCGCCATCGCCGCCCGCCACGCGTCATCGGCCGCGACCCCCTCACCCGAATCCGCGCGAAGCCGCCCGAGCCGAAGCCACAGGGCTGCGCGATTGTCGAGCAGGTGCCAGGCCTCGCCGAGTGATCGCGGAGCGTCGAGAGCCCGCTCGAGGATGGCCGCAGCCTGCGCGGCATCCGGCTCGATCTCCTCGGCGCGTGCGATCGACGCCCGGGCGAACGCGCGGATCGCCATTCCCTCGCCGCCCTCCCACGGCTGCAACGGACGACTGAGCAGCAGGTCGAGCGCCTCGGCGGATCGCCCGTTCGTCGTCAGCAGGTCTGCCAGGGTCACGAGAAGGTCGTCGCGCACGATCAGCCGGTCGCGCTGCGGCTCGAGCCTGGCCAACCGGGCGGCGGTCGAGATACCGCGACGCTGCGCGAGCTGGTCGAGTTCGAACCACAACCGCGGGTCATCGCTGACCTCGACGGCCCGGTCGTACAGCTCAGCGGCGGCGTCGAGGTCGCCCCCGACCTCCGCCGTCGCGAGCGCGGCGTTGCGCAGCAGCACGCCGTCGCGGGTCGCGTCGTCGAGCGCGGCGCGCCACTGGGCCAGCGCGTCGGCTCGGCGTCCGCGGTCGTAGAGCCACATACCGAGCAGCGATCGGGCACGCGCATCCGTCGGATCCGCGGCCACGGCTGCGGCGAGAGCGTCGTAGGCGTCGAGGCCCGCGGGGAACACCCAGTCGGCGGGTGCGCGCTGCGCGCGACGGCGAGCCTCGGCGGCGGCTTCGGTCTCGCCCGCTCCGGCGAGCAGACGCGCCCGGACGTACTCGGCGATCGGTGCCGCTCCTCCCGTGCCAGCCGCCGGGCGCGCGGCCGCGGCGGCGAGCACCGCGAGCGCCTCGTCTCGCTGCCCGACACGGGCGAGGTCGCCCGCGAGATCGAGCAGCATGAGGCCGTCGTCCGGGAGGCCGCGCCCGCCGAGGTAGGCGGTGAGCACGTCGAGCCGATCGGTCTGCTCGAGCGTCGTGAGCTCGGCCGCCGCCTCCGCCTCACGCCCGAGGCGACGCAGCACGATCACCCGCAGGTTCCGCGCGAGCGGATCGTCCGACCCCTGACGGAGCGCATCGTCGAGGCGGCCGAGCGCGGCGAGGTCGCGCCCGGCTCGCGCGTCGAGCAGAGCCATCTGCACACTGGCGGGGTGGGCCCACCGCACATCCCACGCGGCCTTCGCGAACGCGTCGTAGGCACGCTCGTCGTGGCCGCGACGCGTCTCGACGAGGCCGAGGCGGTAGTGCGCCTCACCGTCGGCGGGGTTCGGGTTGCGGAAGGTCAGCCGGTCGACGGCGGCACGCAGGTATGCCGCGGCGTCGTCGTATTCGCCGCGGCCGTAGGCGGACGCGCCGAGCGCGGTGTTCGCGCGCGCGTCGCCGGGGTCGCGGCGGAGCGCCTCTTCCCAATAGGGCTCGGGATGCCGCGTCGGATGGCGGTACTGCGCGAGGTGTACGCCCGTGAGGTACAGCTCGTCGGCCGACGCGATGTCTGCGGGCAGCGGCGGCTCGGTCGCGACGGCGGGCTCGGGCGCGCCGTCGCCGTCGGAGCGCGGCCGCCAGCGGATGAGCTCGCGATCGCCGTCGCGGACGACGATCTCGACATCGGTGGCCACGATCCCCTCAGCGCACTCGATCGACTCGATGAACGCCCGGCCCGGCCCGAGGTCGACGACACGTTCCTCGGTGTCGGCCCCGACGCTGAGCCGCACCCGCGCGCCAGATACGTTCGCGGTGACGGCGACACCGATGTGCACGCGCCCCTCTTCGAGACGCACCGAGACCGCGGCATCCTGGGTCGCCTGGTGCGCCGCGCCGATGCCGGTGATCGGGAACCAGAACTGCGAGAACGTCTTGACCTCGCCGGGTGCGAGGTAGGCGAAGTCGGGCTGGTTGTCGGTGTACACCCCGGCCATCAGCTCGACGTAGGGGCCGTCGCCGTCGGTCAGCTGGTCGTCCCACGCGTGGCCGAAGGGCGCGTTGCCCCACGTCCACTGCTTCTTGCCCGGTGCGATGCGGCGGTCAGCCCAGTGCACGAAGCCGGCACCGACGGCGTGGTCATAGCCGCCGAAGAAGTCGTCGCGCGTCTCGACCACCATGTACGACGTGGGCACGGGGATGTTGCCGTAGTAGTCGATGCGGTCGGCATCGGGATGGGCCGCGTCGACCCGCGCCAGGTAGTCGACACCGTAGTAGGGACGGTCGGCTCGCGGGAAGGCGGTGATGGCACGACGCGCATGATCGGCGACGTAGCGGACGTCGGTCGGGAAGAACGACTGGTAGTCGTCGTGCGCGCGCGCCGCGACGTTCGCCCACCACAGGAACGTCTGCGGCACCTCGGTGCGGTTGTGCAGCCGCGCGCGCAGCTCGATCAGCGAGCTGTCGGGGCGCAGGCGGATGCCGTGGGTGCCGCGCATGCGCGCGAAGGGGTCGTGGTCCGACATCCAGACGGTGACCGCCCCGTCGGGTTCGCGCTCGATCCAGCTCTCCATCGGCAGGAAGGTCGCGGGACGGTGGTGCTGCGGCCAGTTGAACTCGACACCCCCCGACACCCAGGGACCGGCGAGCCCGACGAGGGCGGGCTTGATGACGTTGTTCCGGTAGAAGAAGTCGTAATCGGCGGTCTTGTCGTAGCCGATGTGGATGCGGCCGCCGAGCTCGGGAAGCAGCACCAGCCGAATCCAGCGGTTCTCGATGTGCACCGCGCGCCAGTCGCGATCGCGCGGCGCGGCGGCGATCCGCTCGGTGAACGGCAGCGGGTACACCCGGCCGCTCGACCCCTGGTAGACCCGGCGGTCGAAGAACATCGGCAGCTTCTCCGGTTGCGCCGGCTCGTAGGTGGGGATCGTGAGCGGCTGCTCCCAGACGGCCACGCCGCCGTCGTCGAGCGTCGCCTGCTCGTCCGCGGGCGGCTCGGGAAGACGCAGCGAGGATGTCGAGGTCGAATGCATGCCTCCAGCGTCGCCGAGCGAGCGCGGCGGCGACATGGCGGAAGTGGCCGTGCACCTGGACGATTCGCCGATATGCCAGGATGGCGACCATGGCCATCTCGGACGGTTTCGCGGGTGAGAGGCTGTGCGTCGTGCCGGCGCCGGCCATCACCGCAGCACTGCAGCGCCCCGTGACCCGCCGACTCGTCGTCACCGATGCCGGCTGGTTTCCGCACGCCGCAGATCATGGCCGGACTCGCGAGCGCGGCATTCGCACGACGATCGTCATCGTCTGCACGGCGGGCGCCGGGTGGCTCGAGATCGCCGGGACACGCCACCGGGTGCAGGCCGGCACCGCCGTGGTGATCCCCGCGCGCACGCCGCACGCCTACGGGGCGGATGCCGATGACCCCTGGACGATCTGGTGGTGCCATGTCGTCGGCTCCGACGTCGATGACCTCACCGCGGCGATCGGCACGACCGCCGCGCGTCCGCTCGTACGGCTGCACAGCGTCGAACGCGCGGTGTCGCTGCTCGACGAGATCGTGCGCGGGCTCGAGCGCGACCAGTCGCCCGTGCGCCTTGTCGCCGTCACGGGCGCCGCATTCAAGCTCATGACGCAGCTCGCCTCAGACCAGGCGCTGCCCGAGCGCGGCGACCCGCTCGAGCGAGCGATGACGTTCCTGTCCGAGCGGCTCGACAGCGCGGTGCCGGTGAGCGAGCTCGCAGCCCTCGTCGGCGTCTCGGCATCCCATCTGACGTCGCTGTTCCGGCGCGCGACGGGAGGCGGCGTCCTGGCCTACCACACGGGCCTCCGCATGACGGCGGCGCGCACCCTTCTCGAGCGCACCGACCGCACCGTCGGTCAGATCGCGACCGAGGTCGGGTACAGCGATCCGTTCTACTTCTCGCGGCACTTCCGACGCGTGCACGGGATGAGCCCGAGCCGCTACCGGGAGGACCGTCGCGGGTGACAGCCCTCAGTCGCGACCGGGGGCGGCCGTCGTCGGGGCCGCGAGGATCTCGGCGTTGAGGCGCCGCTGCCACGCGACATCCGACCACTGCGGATGATGCGGCGCCGCGTTCGAGCTGAGCACCATGCCCCACACCCCGTGCTCGAGTGCGGTGCGGACGCCATGCTCGGCGAGTTCGGTTCCGACCGGCCCGTCTTCGAAGTCGGCGCGCAGCGGGGTGTAGCCGACCCACCCCTCCCCCACGACGGCCGGGATGCCGCGGCGGCGAGACCACGCGGCGAGCGCCGTCACCCGCGACCCGATCTCGCGCAGCATCTCTTCGCGGTAGAGCCCGTAGTGGTTGTACAGCCAGCGGTCCCAGAGGTCGGGGTCGACCCAGTCGTATCCGTAGATCTGCTGATCGGTGATGACGGTGGCCTCGAACTTCCAGTCGGCGGCGCGGCCGTACTCGGCGAACGAGGGCGCGTCATCGACGAGCAGTGCCCGCATGGCTGAGCCCGGGAAGCCGTCAGTGCCTTCGGAACGGATGTCGATGCGTCGCTGCAGCGCGTCGAGCACGCCGTAGGCGTAGACGTGCAGCTGACCGACCTGGAACCGCTCGGAGAGTCCCGCGAGGTCGAGGAAGGGCGCCTTGCCGTAGCTGGCGGTGACGAGGTGACCGGGGTGCGCGGCACGCACGCGGTCGAGAGCGGCATCCCCGCCGTCGGCGAACGCGGGGACGATCGAGAAGTCGACCTCGTTGTGGAGCTCGGCGAAGGCGATCGTGTCGGTCAGACCCGCGGCCTCGATCTCATCGAGCATCCGGATCGTCGCGGACGCGAGCAGGTCGTAGCGCTCTTCGAGCGGCACGGCGTCGATCGCGCGGAACCAGCGCTCGTCCGCCGCGAACGCCGGCGACTGCTGGTACTCCCAGCTCGCGAGAATGACGACGATGCCGCGTTCGCGGGCACCGCGCAGCAGGTCGAAGAAACGCGTGCGGAGGTCGAGCCGATAGCCGCCGGGCACGTCGTACCAGCGCGTTCCGTTGCCGAACACCTCACCGTGCGGCGAGCGCCCGAGTCCCTCGATCTCGAGGTCGCTCGCGAGGTCGTCGAGTCCGAGACCGCCGAAAAGCAGCAGCGGCGCGGCGCAGATGCGGATGGCGTTGTAGCCGCGGTCGACGGCCTCATCGAGGGCTGCACCGAGGTCGGCGTAGGGCTCGCCGGCGCTGGCCCGGGTGTACCAGGAGAAGTCCCACAGGGTGATCGTGAGGCGCGGCGGCAGGTGGGCGGGAACGGCGCCCGTCAGTGCCCGGGTGTCGGGGGCCGGGTCGTGTCCGGAGCCGAGGTAGCGGGTCATCGGGTCATCCCTTCGTCGCGCCGGCGGTGAGACCGGCTCGCCAGAATCGTTGCAGAGCGGCCATGACCACGATGAGCAGGACGGCCGAGACCGCGGCTCCCGTCACGACGAGCTCGTAGTACAGCGGTGCGCGCTGCGTCTGGCCGTTCCAGAGCATGAGCCCGAGGGTGACCGGGAACGTGCGGGCGTCGTTGAGCATGACGAGCGGCAGCAGGTAGTTGTTCCAGATTCCCACGAACTGGAAGAGGAAAACCGTCACGAGGGCGGGCGCCATCATGCGGGAGGCCATGGTCGCGAAGATGCGCACGTCGCCGGCGCCGTCGAGGCGCGCGGCCTCGATGACCTCGTCGGGCACGCCGGCGGTGGCGTAGATGCGGCAGAGGTACACCCCGAACGGACTGACGATGCTCGGCAGCAGGAACGACCAGTACGTGCCGGTCAGGCCTACCGCGTTGAACATGAAGTAGGTCGGCAGGGCGATGACGGTCGCGGGAACGAGGACGCCGCCGAGGATCATCGCGAAGACGGCCTCGCGCCCGGCGAAGGCGTACTTCGCGAAGGCGTAGCCCGCCGCCCCGCTGAGGATCGTCGCGATGAATGCGCCGAGCCCCGAGTAGAACAGGCTGTTGAGCAGCCACTGGGTATAGATGCCGCGATCGGTCGTGAAGAGGTTCTGGAGGTTCGTCAGCGGCTGCGGCGCATCGCTGAACCAGAGCCCGAAAGAGCCGAACAGGTCGGCGTTGCTCTTGGTCGCGGCGAACAGCACCCACACCACCGGAAGCGCGAAGTAGACGAGAGCGGCGACGAGCACGGCGAGGGTCGGCAGCGATGCCCAGAACCCCGCACCCGGTCGCCCCGTGCCGCCGCGGCGGGCCCCGCGGCGATCGCGACGATCGGATGCCGCGCCGGTGGTGACCGTGCGGGTGGACTCGGTGACGGGTGCGATCACCATGCGCGGTTGCCCTTCCGGTTGACCAGCCGCAGGAAGACGAACGAGAACACGAAGGCGATGACGGCCACGATGACGGCCATCGCGGCGGCGAGGTTCGGGTTGCTCTGCGTGAACGCCTGGTTGTAGGCGGCGAGGTTCGGCGTGTAGTCGGTGTTGATGGCGGTCGTGAGCGGACGCAGCACGAGGGGTTCGACGAAAAGCTGCAGCGTGCCGATGATCGTGAACACCGTGGTGAGCACGAGCGAGGGGCGCAGGAGCGGCAGCTTGATCTCCCACACGATGCGCCACTCGCTCGCGCCGTCGATGCGCGCGGCCTCGTACAGATCGGCGGGCACCGCCTGGAGCGCTGCGATGAGCACGAGCATGTTGTAGCCGGCGAACGTCCAGATGCCGATGTTCGCGATGGCGAACATGACGGTGCCCGATTCGAGCGGCGCGGCCGAGATGCCGACGGCAGACAGCCCCTGGAGGATCGGACTCGTGCTCGGCACGTAGAGGAAGCTCCACAGGAGCGACGCGATGACGCCGGGCACGCCGTACGGCATGAAGAACGCGACGCGGAAGAACTGCGGCCAGCGGGCTCGGGTCGACTCCAGCAGCAGCGCGAGCACCGCCGAGAGCACCACCATCAGCGGCACCTGAATGAGAGCGAACACGGCGATGCGTCCGAGGCTCGAGACGAACGCGGGATTCGCCAGCGCCCGGGCGTAGTTGTCGAGCCCGACGAAGAGCGTTTCGGGCGCGCCCAGCCCGAGTCCGCTCGCACGGACCGAGAAGAGGCTCTGGACGATCGCCCAGACGATGGGGGCGACGTAGAAGACGGCGAAGGCCAGGAGGAACGGGCCGAGCAGCAGCAACAGCGGCAGCCGGCTTCGGGTGGTGTGCATGCGATTCCCTTCGGGGCGCGACCCGAGCGGCGCGGACGGCGTCGCTGCCGTCCGCGCCGCTCGGTTCAGTCGGCGACCGAGATCCCCTTCGCCGTCATTTCGGCCACCATCCGCTCCTGCACCGCGGCGTAGGCCTCGGTGAGCGGGGTGCCCGACTCGACGGCGGCGGCGACCTCGTCTAGGAGGCTCGCGTTCAGCGCGTCGACCAGCGGCGGCCACTGCCAGTCGCGCGCGACCTGCTCACTCGACTCGGCGAAGACATCCCAGATGTCCTGGCCGCCGAAGAACTCGAACACCTCGGGGGCCGACTGGATCGAGGGGATCGAGTCGACGTCGGCGATCGCGGGCCAGCCGGCGCCGTTCTCGGTCAGCAGGCTCACGCTGTCGAGGTTGCTGTTGAGCCAGAGGGCGAATTCGGCCGCCTGCTCGGGGTGCGCCGACCCCTTCAGCACCACGTTCGCGGAACCGCCCGACCAGCTCGCCGAGCGGGGGTTCGCCTCATCCCACTGCGGCATGAGTCCGACCGACCACAGTCCCGAGGTCTCGGGGGCGTTGTTGCGGATGATCGCGTCGGCCCACGAGCCGCTCATCCACGAAACGATGCGCCCGGCCTGCACGTCGGCGAACCACTCGCTCGACAGGTCGGCCTGCACCTTCACGAGATCCTCGTCGATGAGGCGCTGCCAGTACTCGGCCATGCGGAGGGTGTCGGGGTTGTCGATCGCGACCTTCCAGGCGTCGCCCTCGACTTGGAACCAGGGCTCGCCCGCCTGCTCGGCGAGGCCTTCCATCCACGCAGCCTGGTTCGGCGCGAACGCCGCGATGTAGCGGTCGGGCGCCGTCGCCCGCACCGCCACGGCGGCCGCATAGAAGTCGTCCCACGTCGCGGGGGCCTCGGTGATGCCCGCCTCGGCGAACACGTCGGAGCGGTAGTAGAGCCCCATCGGCCCGGCCGCCTGCGGGATGCCGTACACCCGATCGTTGAACGTCGTCGCGCCGATCTGCCAGTCGGAGAAGACGTCGACCTCGTCGCCGACGTAATCGGTGATGTCTTCGAGGGCGCCGTTGAGGAGGAACGTCGGCATCTGGTCGTAGCCGACCTGGGCGACATCCGCGGGGTTGCCGGCCTGGACATCCGAGAGCATCTTGGCGTAGCCGCCCTCGGCGCCCGAGACGATCGTCTGCAGCTCGACCTGGATGTCGTCGTGCTGCTCGTTGAAGAGATCGACGGCCTGGTCGATACCGGGCACCCAGGTCTGGAACGTGAGGGTGACCGGCCCCTCGTCGGCGGGCGCGGAACAGGCCGCGAGCGGCGCGATGACGGCGGCGGTGACCGCCAGCGGGAGAAGGCGACGGCCGCGGAGCCGCCGGGGTGGAGTAGACATCGATGCCCCTTTGCATGTGTGCGACGAGCTGCTCGGGTAGCAGCCGGATTTCACACGCTAGAACCGCCGAGAGCGCGCGCACATAGCCGAATGAGCGTGCGCCCTGGACGATCCGCTGATCACCCCCTGAGGACAGCCCCGCTCCGGGACGCCTCATAAGTGGGCCTCATACGGTGGGAGCACACGGAGGGAGCAGGGATGCCGGAGGAAGTCGTGTCGGACGAAGCGCGGGTCAGCATCAGCGGCGGCGAACTGCGAGGCTCGCGCCTGAACGGGGTCGACCGCTACCTCGGCATCCCGTACGCGAAACCGCCCGTCGGCGAGCGCCGCTTCCGGGTCGCCGAGCCGGTCGACCCCTGGGACGGCGAGCGCGACGCGACACGGTTCGGCCCCACGGCCCCGCAGACCCCGTATCCGGGCGACCTCGGCGAGCTGCTCACCGTCCCGACGATCGAGGGCGACGACATCCTCACCGTCAACGTGTGGGCACCGGTGGGAGCGGCGGACGCCCCCGTCGTGCTGTGGCTGCACGGCGGCGCTCTCGAACGCGGCGCCGCCGCGCAGACGATCTACGACGGCACGACCTTCGCCCGAGACGGCATCGTCTTCGTCTCGGCGAACTACCGCCTCGGCGTGGAGGGATTCAGCGTGCTCGACGGCGTTCCCCGCAACCTCGGGCTGCGGGATGCCGCGGCGGCCTTGCGCTGGGTCAGCGACGAGATCCGGGCCTTCGGCGGCGATCCGGCGCGCATCACACTCATGGGCGAGTCGGCCGGCGGCGCTCTCGTCGCCGCACTGGTGAGCGAACCCCGTTCACGCGCCCTGGTCGCGGGAGCGATCATCCAGTCGGGTCCGCTCGAAGCTGCGGGGCCCGACAAGGCGCGCCGGGCGTCGGATGCGATCGCCCGCGAACTCGGCATCCCGACGACCCGCGAAGCGTTCGCCGCCACGTCCACCGCCGATCTGCTGAGCGCGCGGTCGCGGGCCTCGGCCGGTTCGAGCCCGCTGCGCGGCGCGCCGGGGTTCGTCCTCGCCCTCGACGAGGAGTCGCTGCCCGAGGTGCCCGAGGACGCGCTGACGTCGGCGGACCTGCCCATCATGATCGGGACCAACACCGACGAGTACCGCCTGTGGCTGACCCCCGACGCGATCGCCCGGATCGGGCGGCTGAAGGCATGGGTGGCGCGCCGCGCGATGGGGGTGTCCGAGCGGGCGGCCCGGGCCGTCGCACGCTCATTCCCCGGCGCATCGCCCGGTGAGGTTCTGGGGCAGCTGCTCACCGACCGGATGCTGCGCGCCCCCGCGACCCGTGTCGCTCGTGCGCGCACCGCACCGACGTTCGTCTACGAGTTCGCGTGGCGTAGCCCGGTCCGCGGCCTGGATGCCGCGCACGCCCTGGAGATCGGCTTCACCTTCGACCGGCTCGGCGACCCCGAGGCGCTGCTGCTCGCGGGGCCGGACGCTCCTGCCGACCTCGCGCGCGACATGCATGCGGCATGGGTCGCCTTCGTCCGCGATGGCGACCCCGGCTGGCCGCCCTTCTCGGTGTCTCGCACGACACGCATCTGGGATGCGGCGAGCCGCGACCTGGCCCAGCGCCGGGCAGAGGTGATCGACGCCTTGAGCTGACCCGGGCATACGCGAAATCCGCCGTGTCGGCTAGGCCCTCTCGGTAATTCGTCGGCGGTGCCAGAGTTTTCGTCCGGACCTCTCGCACCGACGAACGGAGCCGTCATGACGGACGCCAACACCTCACCTGCCACGGGCGACGACGCCGCCGTCGACGATGCCGACGCGCAGACGCCCGTCCCGGAGGCATCCGAGAACGCATCGGGCGTCACCCGCGCCGCATCGCGGGTCGTGCACGGTGTCGCCGATGCCGGCAAGGGCGCCATCCACAAGGCGCAGGATGCCGCGAAGGACGCGCTTCCCGACGCCGTTCCCGACGTCGCGGACAAGATCGTCGACGCCGCGGCCGGCTTCGCCACCGCCCGGATAGATCAGAACGTCAGAATCGTCGACGGCGCACTGACGCTCACCCGCCGCACCGGCAAGGCCGCGCGCATCGCTGCCGTCATCGGTGTCGTCGCCGTCATCGCGCTGCTCATCGCCCGCCGCTCGTAACGGGATCGAAGCGCGCTCCCCCACGCTCACCACGCATCGAGAGCATGATCGCGAGGGCGATCCAGCCGATGAGCGGCAGGACGATCAGAAAGAACCACACGCCGCTGCGGTTCGTGTCGTGCAGACGACGCCAGGTGACGGCCAGCATCGGCAGCAGGGTCGCCAGCGAGAAGACGAGCACGATGACGTCGGGGACGTTCTGCACGACACGAGTGTCGATGGGACGCCAGTCGCCTGTGGTAAGCCCGTTGACGATCTGAACCACGATCGGGAACAGCACGATCACGAGCATCGGCCACCAGAACTCCGACCGGCTCGCGCGTCCGCGGAAGGTCGCGTAGTTCTGCATCCACCGCCGCAGCGCCGCGAGCGGCGGTGCGCCGACGTAGGGCCGAGTCAGCGGGGGCTCGGCGAGACGGTTCGGTCGGGGTGTCGCTTCACTCGTCATTCCCCGAGCCTATGGGGCGCCCTCACATGGGCGTCTACCGGAACACGCGACCGATCGATGCACCGATCTGTGAGATCTGCAGCCAGATCGCGAAGCTGTACAGGGGTCGCATGACCCACCGCAGCGGCGGGAGGCCTCGCCGCGAGGCGGTGCGTTCCCACGCTTGACGGACCAGCAGGCGGGTGCCGCCGGCGGCGGGTTCGAGTTCGATCCGCATCCGGCGCCTGTTCGATGTCGGCGAATCGGGCCAGGTCGTGACCCACTCGATCGCCGTCGCGGGCTCGCTCTCGATCAGCTCGATGCGGGCGCGTCGACGCTCCGGGTTGATGCGCTGCGGCTTGCCGTTCGGCGCCGTCTCGAGTGCGTACGCGGTCCATGCGGTGCCCGGCGCGGCTGTGGCAGGCAGGTCGTCGACCCGGCCGAAACCAAGATCCCATTCCGGCATCCGTGCGGGATCGCTGAGCAGCGCCCACACCTCTGCGACGGGAGCGGGGATATGTGCCGCGCCGGCACCCGAGATCGACCGACCGTTATCGGCGACGCGGGTCGGCAGAGCGGGATAACGCTCCGCCTGATCGAGAAGCTCGCGCACCTGCTGCGGGCTCGTGTCGAGGCGCTGGAGAATCGCCTCGACGAGCCCGCTGCCCTCGTCGACCAGCTCGCGCAGGACCGCGGCGGCATCACCGCGCTTGCCCCCCTGACCCGCACGCCGGAGGACGTCGAGGGCGCGATCGTTCCACGCGAACTCCCCTCGCTCGTGATACGTGATGCGGCCGGGACCGGGCATGGCGGCCTGCACTCCGAGTGACGCGAGCTGATCGGAGTGCTGCTGCTCGACTGCCGCGCGCGTGCGCTCGAGAGAGGCGCCGAGCGCGCGCAGAACCTGGCCGGCGACCTGCTCGTTGATCGTCAGGGCCAGCAGAAGGTGGTCGATGTCACCGTTCTGCTCGCCGAGTCGAGATGCCTCCTCCGCACCGGCGAGGGACAGGTCGTACATCGTCGCGGTCGCGACCGTCAGCTTGCTCATCGGGTTCTCCTCGGGACGTCGATGGTCGGATCGATCCGTTTGGCGTACTTCTTGTGCACGGCCTGGCGCGAGACGCCGAGCGCGTCGGCGATCTCTTGCCAGCTCATGCCTGCGCGCAGGCCCGCCTCGACCTGCGCCAGCTCGAGGCGTTCGGTGAGAGAGCGCAGCGACGCGATGGCTCGGAGACCCGCACGTGGATCACGCGTGTCTGCGGCGACGCCGGCGATCTGAGTGGATTCCATGTAAGCAACCTAGGTTGCTCGTAGTCATCTTGTCAACCTTGGTTGCTCATCAGGTCTGTGCGCATCTTGTGTCATGCTCCTGATACATTTCGTGTCATTATCGAGGTACAAGCGAAAGGCATCACGCATGCTCATCCCTTCTCTCGCGAGCTTCGGGCCCCTGGATCTCACCGGGGCCATCGCGACGTGGCCTCCGATGTCGTTCGTCCTCGGCCTCGTGGCCGCCGCGACCGTCGTCGCGATCCGGGCCAACACGAGCGGCGGTGACGAGCGCGGCGCCGGACTCCTCGGTGCGCGCCGGTCCGCGGTTCGGCGTCGCTACGCGGGAGAGCACATCGCCCTCGCCGTCGCGGGGGTCGTCATCGCCCTCGGCTTCGTTCTCGAGTTCCTGTTCCGCGGCTATATCTGGGACGGCTCCGGCGCGTCGTGGTGGCGCGTCGCGACACCACTCGTCGTCGCGCTGGTGGGCGTCGTCACCGCGCTCGTCCTGGTCCGCACGCGCGGATCGGGCGCCCCCGAACGGCCCGTGTCGCCACCGGTGCGCAGATCGTGGGTGTCGTTCAGTTCACCGGTGGCCCTCTCCGCCGTGACGGTCGCAGCCCTCGCCCTCGCGGCGACTACCGTGGCGGCTGGGCTCGCGTCGTCGCTTGACGATGCCGGCGACTGGCTCTGGCTCGTCATCCCGATCCCGAACGCCGCGGATGTCGACCCGTTGCGCGTCGTCTTCTACGGCTGGGTCTACGGCGTGCCTGCCCTCGTCGGGCTGGTGCTGCTGGTGATCGCCGCCTGGCGCGCCCTCGATCGCAACGCGGCACGCTCGTTCCTCCGGCCCGAGACCGTCGCGATCGAACGCGCAGCCCGCCGCCGCACCGCGGGCGGGGTCGTGTGGCTCACGACGGGCGCGTGCCTACTCGCCCTCGCGGGCGGGTGGCGCCTCATCGGCAACGCGGGCTCGACGACGACGCTCGTGATCGACGGTCCGGGCACATCGACCTCGTACGACGTCGCGTGGCGCTACGCGGAGCTTGCGTCTCTCGCCGGTGCCGCAGCACCGATCATCGAGATCGTGGCGCTCTGCATTCTTCTCGTCGTCGGCGGATCGCTCGTGCCGCGTGCCGATCACGCCTCGGCTGCTGCTCCGGCATCCCCGAGGCCGGGGTCGTCGGGGACGGATGTCGGGTACGCCCGGTGACCCTCACCCGATCTCTCTCCGCGACTGACGAGAGCACCCCGTCGCGCGAGATCTACCTGCAGCTGCGCGGACTCATCGTGTCGGGCATGCTCGCGGCCAACGAACGCCTTCCCACCGTCCGCCAGACCGCTGCCGACCTCGGCGTCGCGCCCGGCACCGTCGCGAAGGCCTACAAGCTGCTCGAGCAGGAGGGGCTCGTGGTCAGCCGCACCGCCGCGGGAACCCGCGTCGCGGAATCGGCGGCGGTGCTCCCCCATGCCGTACTCAAGCGGATCCGCGAGCTGACCGATGAGGCGCTGCGCACGGGCGCGGGGATCGACGATGTCGTGAGCGTGTTGCGGGCGCAGTGGAGCGCTCAGACCGAGCAGCCGCCGGCCGATTGAGGCAGGGCTCGGGCTACAGCCCACTCCGGATGACGACGACGCTGTCACTGATCTGTTCACGGCCCGGGCGGTTCTCGGCATCCGGCAGGTAGCGGAAGTCGCCCACCTCGATGGCAGGCCCTCCCGTGACGGTCGTTCCGAGTCCGCCGCCGGAGGAGCACGCGGTGCTCTCGAAGCCGCCGTCGCGGAGCTGAATGAGGCAGATCTCGTCGTCCTGGCTCTTCGCGAGGAACAGCTCGACGCCGTCCACTTCGCCGACGAAGCGCGTCGTCTCGGACGCGATACCCTCGATCGCCCGCTCGTCGTCGACGACGTCGCGGTCGGTCTGCTCGGTCGCAAACTCGGGCAGATCGCCTGCCGAGCAGCCGGCGAGCAACAGGATCGATGCGGCCAGGAGCAGTGCTTTCATCGGCGATCGCATGCCTGCACCCTATCGGGATGGCTGTCGAGACTCAGGCCTCGGTGACGCGGCCGCCCTCGACGTGCCAGCGTCGGTTCGTGCTCACGGCATCCAGCATCCGCCGGTCGTGGGTGACCAGCAGCAGTGTGCCGTCGTACGACTCGATCGCCTGTTCGAGCTGCTCGATCGCCCGTAAGTCGAGGTGGTTCGTCGGCTCGTCGAGCACCAGGACGTTCACGCCTCGAGCCTGCAACAGCGCGAGGCCGGCACGCGTGCGCTCCCCCGGCGACAGCTCGTCCACCGGGCGCAGCACGTGATCGGCCTTGAGACCGAACTTCGCGAGCAGCGTGCGGACCTCGCCGGACGCCATTTCGGGCACGAGGGCCTCGAACGCGTCGGCCAGCGGGCGTGAGCCCACGAGCAGCGAGCGCGCCTGGTCGATCTCGCCGATGCTCACGCTCGACCCGAGTCCCGCCGATCCCTCGTCGGGCGCCTGCCGACCGAGAATCGTGCGCAGGAGCGTCGACTTGCCGGCACCGTTCGGCCCGGTGATGCCGATCCGGTCACCGGCGTTGACCTGCAACGAGACCGGTCCGAGTGTGAACGAGCCCTGCCGGACGACAGCACCGTTAAGCGTCGAGACGACGGAGCTCGACCGCGGCGCAGCACCGATCGTGAATTCGAGCTGCCACTCCTTGCGGGGTTCCTCGACTTCTTCGAGCCGGGCGATGCGGCTCTCCATCTGGCGCACCTTCTGCGCCTGCTTCTCGCTCGACTCCGTGGCGGCCTTGCGCCGGATCTTGTCGTTGTCGGGGTTCTTCTTCATCGCGTTGCGGACGCCCTGGCTCGACCACTCGCGCTGCACGCGGGCACGCGCGACGAGATCGGCCTTCTTGCCCGCGAACTCGTCGTACTTCTCGCGGGCGTGGCGGCGCACGGTCGCCCGCTCTTCGAGGTAGGCGTCGTAGCCGCCGCCGTAGATGCGGTGCGAGTTCTGCGCCAGGTCGAGCTCGAGCACACGGGTGACGCTGCGCGCGAGGAACTCACGGTCGTGGCTGACCAGCACGACTCCCCCGCGCAGGCCGCGCACGAACGCTTCGAGGCGCTCGAGCCCGTCGAGGTCGAGGTCGTTCGTGGGTTCGTCGAGCAGGACGATGTCGAAGCGCGAGAGCAGCAGCGCGGCGAGTCCGACGCGCGCCGCCTGACCGCCCGAGAGGGATGTCATGTGGATGCCGTCGGCGTCGAGCTCGAGCCCGAGGTCGGCGAGCACGATCGGCAGACGCTCGTCGAGGTCGGCCGCACCACTCGCGAGCCAGCGCTCCAGTGCCGTGGCGTAGCGGTCGTCGGCGCCGGGGATCGAGGGATCGCCGAGGTCGGATGCCGCGGCATCCATCTCCGCCGTCGCCTCCGCGCACCCGGTGCGGCGGGCGATGTACGCGGCGACGGTCTCGCCCTCGACGCGCTCGTGCTCCTGCGGCAGCCAGCCGACGAACGCGTCAGCCGGAGCAAGACTCACGGTTCCCGCCTGCGGCACATCGCGCCCGGCGAGGATGCGGAGGAGCGTCGACTTGCCGGCACCATTGGCGCCGACGACCCCGACGACATCCCCCGGGCTAACTGTGAGATCGACGCCCTCGAAGAGTGTGCGGTGGCCGTATCCGCCGGCGAGGCCCTGAGCGACGAGAGTTGCGGTCACCGGACGATTCTTCCATCTGGTGGCGATGATCGATCGCTAACAGGACTCGAAGCCGCGGCCCTGAACTGACTACGGCCGGAGGCAGACCCTAAGGCCCTCGTAGCTCACAACACCATCGATCTGTGGTCGACCACCGCGGAGGCGCTGGCTTTGACATCCACGGTCGCATAGACACCGAGTACTAGATTGCATCGGCGGTGGTACCTGTGGCGCGAAACCGTTCGAACGCAATCCTGGTGGTAGCTCCCGCCTCCCCGATAGCATCGCGCCATGAATCTTTTGGCCCGTGGCGCCGGCAGCACGTGCGCTACCAATGCCGGCAGCCCCAGCGATGAGCGAAACCACACCCCCGCTGACAACTATTCTGCGGTAATCAAGCATCGCTTGATCTACGCGACCCATAACGCCGATCACGTGGATCTGAACCCCGCTCAACGCATGGCTGTCCAACACCTCCGCGAGCAACTCCTCAGACTCCTCAGGAAGCGCGACACGTATCTTGCGTTCGTCGAGTCGGTCGAATCGTCACCTCTCGGGGTCGGCAAGAGGCCGACGCCAGCCGAGCAGGACATCGCCTACGAATTAACCCAGGGATATTTCGAGCAAGTGTACGCGACATTATCCGCCCTGGCTTCCGTTCATGGTCGCATCCGGCTCTACCCCGAACTCAAAGAGGCGCCAATCAGCTCCAATGAGAAGTTCCTTCTCTGGTGGGAGAAAGTACGAGAGGGCGGATGGGTAACGGATGCCATCGAGTTCCTCGCGGAAGCACGAGACTTTCGCACCGTCTTCATGCATCCCGCGATGTGGTCGCTGTATGACTGGCGAACCGTGGGAACGGCTGACGACGTCCGCATCGTGCTATTTGGGTCGGAAAGCTCCAGCGGTAACATTCCGCCGGGCTCCGTCCGCAGCGACGGAGGCGGCGCGTGGCAGTTTGTTGCACCCGAGATGGACGCAATGTTGTGGGCGTTCGAGAAGCTCTGCTCGGCCAGCTTCGGGCCCATCTTCACCTGGTACCCGGCCGAAAGTGACCCGAGCACATGTACTTGGGAGCCCGACGGGGTTGGTTCGACCATTGGCGATGGCGCTGCGCGAGCACTGAGAGATGCTCTTTCCGCGCACGACCTGGACCCTCATGTCAAAGTCTTGTTGGCGCCTAACGTCCTCGACGAACTCACGGATTACATCAAAGCTATGAATGACATCAGAACTTCAGTCTCAAGTGCGCCCGCCGCGTCCGCAATTCGCACAAATATTCCTGCGGCTCGGCCCTCACTCACGCTTCAGCGACCATTCGGGCTCGAATCGTCAAGCGCAGTAAAAGGCGACTGAGCAGAAACGAAAAACATGAGCAATTAGATATGCTGGTGATGCCACAATCACGCTGACATTGCGGTTTCCGCGATCACCTCGTGAAATCGGCATCCCACCGATCGGGGCGGCGGGTCTCCGGCTAACCCGTCACGTCGCCCTCGCGAAGCAGTCAACTGCAAGACACCCGCCTTTTGGATCTGGAGCGCCAATGCGACGCGCATGCCCGCGGGTGGCAGACCTACAGCCCGCCCCGCCGTACGGCCTCGTCAATCATTGTTTGCTACGTGGGATTGGGGGCGCGTACCGAACAACAATGTTTGGAGCCCCGTTGCTGAGTGCTAGCTCATCACTCGGCGCCGAGCGCGGCGTCGCGCGCGGCGCGCCAGGTGACCAGGTACGGGTAGGCGGTGTTCACATCGTGGGCGCGGCGAGCGGCGCGGACGGCCGGCGCGAGCAGATCCGCGTCGCTTCGCTCGTACGCGTGGCCGAAGGGCAGGGGGAACCGCGACCGGAAGTGGTCCATCCACAGCAGCACGAGGTCGCCGTCGTGGGCGAGGATCCCGTTGGAGAACGACCCGCGCTCGTGGCGGACGATGTCCCAGCCGCCGCCTTCGCGCGGAACCGCGGAGAAGTCGGGGTCACCCATCCACCGCCACGCATCGCGGTGGCGCACCGGTGCGCCGATGCGACCTGCGAGGGCTGCGGCGAGGTCGTCGGGGGTCCAGGGCGCGGGGAAGAACGACGAGAGGCTCGCGATCAGTGCGAGCGGGCTGAGAGGTCCGGCATCCACACTCCGGCGCTCAGCGGCGAGAGCTTCGTTGAGGATGACCGTGTTCGTCGCGGGCGCGCCGGGATCGAGCATGGCGAGGTAGAGCTGCAGCATGTCGAGGTACCGCCGGTGGTCGGCGGCCGTCGCGAACGGCGGGAGCGGGATGCCGGCGACCGCCTCGCGTCCTGCGGGAACGTCAGCGTCGAGGAACTGTTCCATGCGGCCAGTTTGGCGCAGCTCGGGGCGGGTGCCGGCGAGGTGAGGCGCAAGTGGGCCATTCGAACGACGAACACGAATCGATAGCATCGAGGTCAACCATCGGGAGGGCGCATGAGGAAGCACTGGACCATATGGTCGGCATCCGTCCTGGCTCTCCTGACCCTGATCGTGGTTCTCGGCAACGTGCTCCCTCCCGACTCACCCGTCACGACTTTCGTCACCTTTGCGACCATCATCATCTCAAGCGGCGGGCTGTACTGGCTGCACCAGAAGCGGAGCCGGACGCGCGAGAAGAGCGGTCACAGCGAATGATGGCTGCGCCCCGTCAGCTCACGAGCCCCGGCTTCATCACGGGAGCCATCGTGTACGTCACGATCATCGTGACGTTCGTGGTCCTCGGGGCCACCAATTTCGGTCGCGGAAACGACGATGCACCGCCTGTCCTGCCGTCGGACTTCCCGCGCCCGACCGTCACCGGGACCGTGGGCCCCTGAGAACGGCCACGCTCGTCCCCTCGCGGGGAGGGAATCTGGGCGCTACGGGCGAACCCGAGCCCCGCGTCCGTCGAAGACGACGACGTCGTCGTGCTGCAGTTGGCGTCCGCGGCGCCGGTCGACCTCGCCATTGACCGTGACGAAACCGTCGATGATGGCTTCCTTCACGTCTCCGCCCGAGTCGAGTAGGCCCGCGAACTTCATGAACTGGCCGAGGCGGATGCCGTCGCTCCCGATCGAGACGTCGATGATCCGGGGAGTTTCAGCCATGCCGAAATGCTAGCCGAGCGCTACGGGCGCAGAACCAGGATGTCGCCGGGCTGGATCTCCACCGGGGGCATGAACTTGCCGTTGTACGCCATCACGGTGACGTAGTCGATGCACAGGCGATCACTGATGCCCCACGCCGTGTCGCCGGACGCCACCGTGTAGGTCGAGATCTCGCCCTCATCATTCAGCCCGACCTCGCCAGATGCGTAGGGCGCCGGGCCGAGGTCTGTGATGGTTCCGCCGAGTCTCGCCGCGGGATTGCCCGCATCGTAGGGATGAATCGCGGCCCACGTCGGGCAATCGCCCGGCCCTGTGGACGGGATGGCGATTCCACCACCGATGTCTTGATACCCGGGGAGCTCATCCTCGGTACCGACAGGAGACGTCGTCTCGACGGCAGCATCTGTCGGCGGACCAGCCGGCCCCTGATCCGTTGCCATGTGCTCGACAGACGCCCCGGAGTCGGAGGCGGCGGAGCTTGAGAAGGATGCGAAAGCCGGCGCGGCCATCGCGACAAGGCCGGCGACCGCCAGAGCGGAGACGCCGAGCAACACACCTTCGCCCTTGTTCATTGCTGAGGAGGCTATCCGACACTCGTGTCGACGCGCCAGAGCGTCCGAACATCCAATCCGGCGAGACGGTTACGGTCGAGACCGTCACGCCCGTAGCGTTGTCGGCACGATGGCGAGCCAGCGCCGCAGACGTCGACACAGCGTCAGTCGGGTCGCGTTCATCCGTTGCCATCGATCTCGCCTATCCCCACCACAGCGCCGTCATACCTCAAAACAACACGTTCGCCATCGTCGCTTACACCCCGCAAATCAGTCCACGTCCCACACATACGCACGAGCTCCGGCGCGATTCCCGGCGGCGGTCTGATCGACGTTTTCCCCCGTCATCAGAAACACCGACACCACCTTCGACGAGTTCCAGTGGAAGCGAGTTTCTTCCGGCGGCTGCGAGACGTTCGAGCTGAACCGCGCGTTCACAACCGACCGCGCCGGGGAACTTTTCCGGGTCGTTGCACGAATCAACCGGGTCAACGAGGTCGTCGCCGGATACCTGCGTCAAGCAGGTCCTCGCGGTCGATATGAGCGTGCCGGCGGGAGTCGCGTGAGCGTCATCCGGGTGCTCGTCGTCGACGATCAGGAGCTTCTTCGTCGCGGCCTGCGAATGATCCTCGAGACCGACAGCGGCGTCGAGGTGGTCGGCGAAGCGGAGGACGGTTCGCGGGCGCTCGCGCTCATCCCGACCGTCCGCCCCGACATCGTGCTCGCGGATGCGCGCATGCCGGTCCTGGATGGATTGGCGCTCGTCCGAGAGTGCGCGGTGCATCATCCGGGTCTGCCCGTGCTGGCCCTTACGACGTTCGACGACGCGGAACTTGTCCGGTCGCTGCTCGAAGCGGGCGCCGCGGGATTCCTTCTGAAGGATGTCTCCCCGGACCGACTGCTCGACTCGATCAGGCAGGTCCTGAATGGCGGCTTGGTCATCGACCCGCGCGTCGCACGCGTCGCGCTCAGCCGTGACAGCGGTGTCGCTCCCCCGCTCTCACCCGAGCTGACGCAGACGGAACAGGCCGTCGCCGAGCTGCTCGCGCTCGGGCTACCGAACGCGGAGATCGCGGCGCGCCTGCACCTCGCTCACGGCACCGTGAAGAACGCGGTCTCGGCGCTGCTGAGGAAGCTGGGACACAGTGACAGGACGTCGCTGGCGTTGGAGTTGGCGCGCGGGAGGTGAGCGCAACCAGGGCTCCGTTCGGGAACCGCTCGGGCGCGCTCGCTCGGGTCAGGCGCGGCCCGCTTGCAGGCCGACATCGATGACAGATCTCATGTACTCCCGGAGACCAGGGTCACAGACGTACACGTACGTCCCCAGAATCCCGCGCGTCAGCAGGACTCCGTAGATGTTTTGGACGAGCGCGAGGAGATCCGCATCCGTCGTGCGCCGACCGAGCTGGCTCAGGTTCTCCTTGCCCTTCCTATCGCGGTACGCAGCGCGATCCACCGCGACTCGTCCGTCATAGCGCAAATCGTTACCGATGATCACGCCGGTGTAGTTGAGGTCGTATCCCTGAACCGTATGGATGGATCCCACCTCCTCCAGCGACCCGGGAGAGTTGATCCAGTCCTTGTCAGTGCGATTCCACGTGAACGGGATCCCTTCCAGCTCGAAGTCGGATCCCGGTTTGTTCCCTCGTGTCCTCCAATCCCAGGCGTAGCCGGCCACGAGACGGGCAAGCCCAACCTCGCGGTCGCGCTCGCGGATCGCATCTTGCATGCCCGCGACGCTGTCGAAGAACCTCAGATCGTATTTGCCGAAGTCAGGGCGGTCTCCCGCCCGCAGCTCGCCTCGCAGCAGCTGACGAGTGAACCCGACATAGTCGGCATCCGCCCTGACGCGCATCTGTCTCGCTAAGGGGAACCACCGCTTGTCTCGCTGCGCGTCCCTGATCTCGGTGTCAAGCACGTCACTCGGGAGATCTGCCGGCCGGACACCCTGCCGCTCGTCGATGAGCAAGATCTGGTGACGGCTTTGCGCACGGACCCAGTCGAGTTGAGTCTTGGTCGTGTCGTCCAGTCCGAAGAGCCGTGCGTTGATCTCAGCGAAGTCCCGGTTTCGGATGCCCGACGACTGATTCGCGCGACGATTGAGCCGGTGCGTTTCGTCCACGATCAGTAGGTCGAACGGCACCGTCGACTTGCCCACATCGAAGGGGTTGAGAACGAGCTCCTCGCTGACCTTGGGGGTCTTCCGAAAGACCTTCTTGATCGAGTCGCGTAACGACTGCTGCGGGACGACGAGCCCGATACGGACGCCCCTCAGCAACTCCCGGTTCTCAGGAACGAAAAACTCCGCAAAGAGGGAATCCTGTTCGACTTCATCCGCGTCGCCATAGTCGCGTATGTCACCCAGCAGCTTCATGAGGAAGATGGCAACGATGGTCTTGCCAGTGCCGGGGTTTCCCTGGATGACGCTGGTGGATCGGGTGCCCGCCGCGAGATCTTCCAGAAGCGCCTCGACGATCTGCTCGACGGCAATCGCTTGCTCATGCGTGAGGACCTTGAACGGCGAGAGCTTGAATAGATCGGTGTTCTCGATCTCGGGAATGCTCCGCTGAAATAGCCCCTCGGAGCGCAGCTGCTCGAAGACCTCGCGGAAGCCCTCCCGGTACCGTTCCCGCTCGTAGTAGCGCGCATCGATGATGCCCTCGTTGCCGTTGAGAACGGTGAAGTGCCCGTCACCTGCAAGCCAGCGGATGAGATGCGACTCGAGATCGAGGCAAGCTGACTTGTTGGATGCCTCGTCGATCACCACCCGCGATCGGCGCAACGCTGCCTTGGCCGGATTGCGCAGGTGCTGCTCCATCCGCGAGGCAGCATTGATGGTCTCGCCGACATAGACGAGCGGTGGGCCCGGGGCTCCGGCGCTGTCGAGTACATACACGACCGGCCAATTCGTCCGCCGCTCATCTTCAGACGCCCAAGCCCGGACGTTTGACGCGGTGAGGTCGAACTCCTGAATCTCAGAGGGCGTCATACTTGGTGCTCCGTCCCCTCGCCTTGTCGACGGGGTACTTTGCCCGGGTCTCGGCAAGCTTGTCGAGAACGATCTGGTCCAAGTCGAGGCCAAGCCGCTCCGCGAGAAGAGTGCAGTAGGTTACGACATCAGCCAGCTCTTCTCGAACCCGCGTCTCGTCGGCATCGTCGCTCCACTGGAAGCACTCGAGCAGCTCCGCGGCTTCTATTGAGATGCTCTTGGCGAGATTGCTCGCCGTGTGGAACTGACCCCAGTCACGCTCCGCGACAAACTGCGACAACGCTTCTTTCACCGACTCACTCGTCACGGTGTGACGGTACCGCAGGCGGACCCGACTCACGGCTTCGGAGGTCCGGGACAAGCGAGCCAGCGAGTAATAGGTGCCCCTGGAGGGATTCGAACCCCCGACCCGCTCCTTAGGACGGAGTGGCTCTTCCACTGAGCTACAGAGGCTAGGCACCCCAAGTCTAGACGGCCGCGGGCCGCGGCATCCCGTCCCTCCTCAACCCCAGCGCGCCCCGCCCTAAGCTGACCAACGTGACCCGAGATGCCCCAGCCGCCGCGCCAGCGCGCGGGCCGCTACGGACGGCAGTCGGGATCCTCGCCGCGTTCGTCTTCTTCTCCGCCACCATGGCGACCTGGATCGGCGGACTCATTGCGTTCGACGCGCTCGGCATCCCGATGCAGGGCGATGAGTGGCTCGGCTGGGTGCTCGCGGGGCTCATCGCCCTCGCGGTGTGGCCGCTCGCGGGACGGCGAGCACATCGCGAGTTCTGGGCTCACCAGCACCACGGCGGCAGTCCGCCGAGAGCGTCCGTGACGGCACCGGATCGCGCTCTGCGCATCCTCGTCATGGTCGTCGGCGCGGCGGGGCTCGTCGCGCTGTGCGGGCCGCGCAACATCACCCTTGCGCTGGCCGAGGCGTGGCAGATCATCGCTCCGGGCGGACGGTCGTCTAGTGCGCTCCTGCAGCTAATCGGTCTGCTGCTGTGCTTCGTGCTGATGGTTCCGCCGATGCTCATCACACAGCGGAGCCTGCGCCGCACCCCGCGCGATCACCCGGATCGCCTCGGTCTCGAGCTCCGGCAGAACTGGTACGTGTCGGCGACGACCGCGTGGGTCTGCTGCCTGCTGCTCGGGCTGATCGTGAGCTTCGTTCTCGCCAAAACCGTCTGACGCGGTAACCGCCCTCCGACCTTCAGAATCCCCTGGGAGTCGGCGCTCACGTTTGCGTTCGGCTCGGATTCTCGGAATCGTGGCGGGCTCCGCAGCAATCCACGGAAGGAGAGCTTCATGCTCACGCTCACCGAGAACGCCGCCACCGCGGTGAAGAACCTCACCGCCCAGATCCCCGCCGAGACCGGCGGTATCCGTATCAGCGACTCCGGCTCCCCCGAGACCGGCTTCGCCCTCTCCCTCGCCGAGGCCCCGCATAGCGAGGATGCCGTCGTCGAAGCCGACGGTGCTCGCATCTTCGTCGACCCGGCCGCAGCGCTCGCGCTCGACGACCGCGTGCTCGACGCCCAGGTCGACGGAGAGGGCGCGATCAGCTTCGCGCTCGGCGTCCGGGGCTGACACCCCAACAGACTTCGAGAGCCCCGGCATCCGCATCCTCAGCGCGGAGGCCGGGGCTCTCGTCTGTCCGGCTCCGCGCGCCGAAGGCCCCTCGATAGGGTCGAAGGGATGGAAGCCGAGATCATCCCCCGCATCGTCCTGTTCGTCACGATGGCCGGCTCGGGTGCTCTGCTGATCTGGATGGCGCGGGCTGCGGCATCCGGAAAGCTGAAGCGGAACTCGCTCGCTGGCATCCGCACACCCAGCACCAGGGCCAGCGACGAAGCCTGGCGCGCCGCGCACGAGCGTTCGAAAGGTGCGACTCTGCTCACCGGCTACCTGGCGGTCGCGATCGGCGTGGTGTCTCTCGTGCCGATGCCGCCGGCAGCGCTCGGGATCATGGTGCTCGCGGGCGCCGCGCTCATGGTCATCGTGATGATGTGGGGAACCCGCGTCGGAACCAAAGCGGCGCTGGCGGCAACCGAGGCAGCACGATGACGACATCCCCCGTCGAGATCGCGTTGCACGACGATGTCGTCTTGCGGTCGCTCCGCACGGAGGATGCCGCGGCACTCGCCGAGGCCTACCGCGTGAACTCCGAGCATCTCGCGCCTTTCGAGCCCCTCCGCCCGGCGGACTTCACCACCGAGGCAGGTCAGCGCACCGAGATCGCTGCCCTCGTCGCGAGCCGCGAGGCCGGTACGGCGCTCCCCCTCGTGCTTGCCCACGGCTCGCGAATCGTCGGACGAGTGACGCTCTCGGGCATCACCCGCGGAGCCTTCCAGAGCGGCAACCTCGGCTACTGGATCGACCGAAGCTACGCAGGCCGCGGCCTCATGACCGCGGCGGTCAACGAGATCTCACTCCTTGCGGCGGACGAACTGCAGCTGCACCGCATCCAGGCCGGCACGCTCGTCGACAACGTCGCCTCGCAAACCGTGCTCAGAAAGTGCGGCTTCGTCGAGTTCGGAACCGCGCCAGAATACCTGCTCATCGCCGGCCGCTGGCAGGACCACCGGCTGTTCCAGAGGATCCTCGAGCCCTGAGGTCCGGGCGACGGCCAAACGTGGCCCACCTGGCGCTTCGCGCCCACTCGCGGCGTCGATAGCGGCGTGACCTAACAAGCGAATCGCATCGAGCGCCGCAGCGGAGAGGCGGAGATTGTAACGATCGCACATGCCCGCTGTCACGACGCGCAACACGACTCACGGCCGAAATACCGGCACGGGAAAATGAGGCGCGCCATGCCGGCGCGACCCGTCGCGTCACCCTGGAGGATCCCGTGTCTTACGCCGCCCCGCAGCCCGCCGCCTCGAACGTCGACCCGCTCTCGCAGCCCCTTTACGGCGCGAGCTTCGGCCAGGCCTTCAGCCGCTTCTGGAAGAAGTACGCCACCTTCACCGGTCGCGCAAGCCGCAGCGAGTTCTGGTGGTGGTACCTCGCGGCCGCCATCGTGACCGCCGTGCTCTACATCATCGCCGGCATCCTGGGATTCTCCGGCGCCACCTACGACTCGGTGACCGGCGCGGTCGCGCCCGGCCCGCTGTTCGGCATCGGCGCGCTGCTCATCGCTGTCTGGCACCTGGCGACGCTGGTTCCCACGATCGCCCTCTCGTGGCGCCGCCTGCACGACGCGAACCTCGCAGGGCCGTTCTGGTTCCTCAGCCTGGTCGCCGGCATCGGCAGCCTGGTCGTGCTGGTGCTCTGCGTGCTCCCCTCGAACCCCGCGGGAGCTCGCTTCGACCGCTGACCGCAGCCTCGATCACTCCGGGCGGTCGGCGAGCCAGTACAGCGCTCCGTCGGCCGTCCGCTCGAGCACACCGGTGTCGACGGCGTGACGGCGGAAGAACGCGGCATCCGTCACGAACATGCTCAACCGCTCGTTGAGCGCCGGCTCGGTGACTCGTTCGCCCTCGCCGACGACCCGGCGCGCCACGGCCGCCACAGCGGGGTCGAGCTCGTCCAGCGCGAGGTCGCCGGCTGAGATCTGCGAGCCCTGCAGCGAAGTCAGCGAGCCGAGCTGAGCATCGAGCGCGGCGAGCGCCTCATCCAGGAAGCTCTCACTCAGCCGCATGCCGTCATCCGTCCGCTCGGCGATGCCGCTGCGAACGAACGCCTCTGACTGCTCCTCCGCGGATGCCGTCGGCGTCGGCCCGATCAGCTCGGCGAAAGCCACGCGCAGGCGCGGGCTGCGAAGCATCATGACGAGGGAGCGAACCGGACGCAGCGACGAAGCAGACATCCCTCGATCCTCACCGACCGCGGCGCGCGCATCAAGGCGACGAGCTGACCGCGCAGCGCGGGCCATCGGATGTCTGACCTGTCACCTCAAGCCCCCTCACTGCGCCAGAAGGGGCCAGAGCTGACAGGTGAATCCCGAGAGAGCAGAAGCCTAAGCGCGTGCGAACGCGCGCAGCTAGGGGCGTGCACGCAAACCGCGCTTCACCCGGCACCTCGCGCCCCTTTACAGCGCCGGGAGGGGCCAGAGCTGCCAAGTGAACCGACGCGCACGCGTGCCAGCTCGCGCAGCCCAGGGAGGCCAGGCTTCACCTGACACCTCGCGCCCACTCGCAGCGCCAGAAGGGGCCACAGCTGCCAAGTGAACCGACGCGTACGCGTCGTGCGAGCTCGCGCGGCGCAGGGAGGCCACGCTTCACCTGACACCTCGCGCCCCTTCACAGCGCCAGAAGGGGCCGCAGCTGCCAAGTGAACCGACACCTACGCGTGCCAGCTCGCGCGGCGCAGGGAGGCCACGCTTCACCCGGCACCTCGCGCCCCTTCACAGCGCCAGAAGGGGCCGCAGCTGCCAAGTGAACCAACGCATACGCGTGCCAGCTCGCGCAGCCCAGGCAGACCGCGCTTCACCCGGCACCTCGCGCCCCTTTACAGCGCCAGAAAGGGCCGCAGCTGACAGCTGAACCGACGCATACGCGAGCGAACTCGCGCAGCCCAGGGAGACTGCGCTTCACCTGTCACCTCGAGCCCTCTCACAGCGCAAGAAGCGGCCGCAGCTGCCAAGTGAATCGCCTCGCCCCCTACTACTCATCGACCTCACGTGCGCAGCCATCGCGCCGGGCCCGGCGCACTCAGGCTGCCAACTGATCCAGCAGTGACATCAGGTGCCCGCGGGTCAGCGCCGCCGCGCGCTCGCCATCGCGGTCGGCGATCGCGTCGGCGATGCGCTCGTGCACCTCGTGGTCCGCGTCGCCACCACCCGCACCACCCGCAGCATCGCGATCATGGCCTCGCGGCTGCGCGGGGTGAAACCGTCGAACATCTCGAGCAGCAGCGGATTGTGCGACGCGGCGACGATGACCCGGTGGAACGCGGCATCCGTGTCGACGTGCTCCTCGATATCCGAACGGTGGGCGGCGCGCCGATCCAACGCGGCACGGAGCGCCCGCACCTCGGCCGGGGTCCGGCGCACGGCGGCGAGCGCCGACGCTTCGACCTCGATCGCGAGACGCGCTTCGAGCACGGCGCGGATGTCGGCCCGTCCGACGACGCGCGACCAGTCCTCGGGGGCGTCGAGCGCGGCGACGAACACACCCGCTCCCTGGCGTGAGGTCAGCACCCCGCGTCCGGCGAGCTGCCGGATCGCCTCGCGGACGGTCGAGCGACCGACGCCGAGCTGCGGCGCGAGGGTCGTCTCCCCCGGCAGCTTCGCACCCAGCGCCCACTCCCCGGCACGTATCCGCGAGAGCAGCAGCTCGGCGGCCTGGTCGGCGAGGGGTTCTCGGCGAACGGTCGTCATACCCACATCCTCTCATCGATCAGGAAACACCTCAGCTTGTCTGAGGAGTTGTGCTAGCGTCTGGGTCATGCTCGACCGTCACGACCTCCTTCTTCGCCGCCACGGCGGGGCCTAGCCAGACCGGCTCCCCACCGTGGAGCCTCCCCGCGCCGGTCTCCCCTACCGACCAATGCGAGAAGACCCATGACGATCCACGCCTCCACCCGCCTCTCCACGCCCGCGGGCCCCGTCCCCGCCGATGCGCCCGCCTGGAACCGGCAGCGCCAGTCGCAGATGCCGTCACACCGGTACCGTGACGCGTTCGCGCGCGTCGACATCCCGGCGGCAGATCAGGCAACCCAGCGCAGCTGGCCCGCCAACCGCCTCACGTCCGCACCGCTGTGGGTGCCCGTCGACCTCCGCGACGGCAACCAGGCCCTCGCCGAACCCATGGATCCCGAACGCAAGCGTCGTTTCTTCGAGCTGCTCGTGACGATGGGCTACAAGGAGATCGAGGTCGGCTACCCCTCCGCCTCGCAGACCGACTACGACTTCGTGCGGCTGATCGCCGAGACCGATCTCGCCCCCGGCGACGTCACGATCGTCGTGTTCACGCCCGCACGACGCGACCTGATCGAGCGGACGGTCGCGTCGATCCGCGGCATCCGCAACGAGGTCGTCATCCACATGTACACGGCTACCGCACCGGTGTGGCGGGATGTCGTGCTGGGGCGCGACCGCGCCGAGCTGGCAGAGCTCATCCTCGCGGGCGGTGAGGACGTGCTGCGCCTCGCGGGCGACTCGCCGAACGTCCGCTTCGAGTTCTCGCCCGAGGTGTTCAACCTGACCGAGCCCGACTACGTGCTCGAGGTCTGCGACGCGATGACGACCATGTGGGATGCCACGCCCGCGCGCCCCGTCATCCTGAACCTCCCCGCCACCGTCGAGATCGCGACACCGAACGTGTACGCCGATCAGATCGAGTACATGCATCGAAACCTCGCCCGTCGCGATTCGGTGATCTTGTCGGTCCACCCGCACAACGACCGCGGCACCGGCATCGCCTGTGCCGAGCTGGCCGTACTGGCCGGGGCCCAGCGCGTCGAAGGATGCGTCTTCGGCAACGGCGAGCGCACCGGCAACGTCGACATCGCCACGCTCGCGCTCAACCTGCATGCGCAGGGCGTCGACCCGATGATCGACTTCTCCGACATCGATGAGATCCGGCGCACCGTTGAGTACTGCAACCGCATCGAGATCCACCCGCGGCATCCGTACGTCGGAGACCTCGTGCACACGGCCTTCAGCGGCACGCACCAAGACGCCATCAAGAAGGGCTTCGGCGAGCACCGCGAACGTGCCGCCGCGCTCCGGCGCGACGAGCGCGAGATCGACTGGCGCGTGCCCTACCTGCCGATCGATCCCGCCGACCTGGGGCGCAGCTACGACGCCGTCATCCGGGTGAACTCACAGTCGGGCAAAGGCGGCGTCGCGTACCTGCTCGAGACGGCGTACGGCATCGAACTGCCACGGCGCTTCCAGATCGAGTTCGCCCGGCACGTGCAGCGACACACGGATGCCGGCGGCGGCGAGGCCACGGCGAGCGAGCTGTGGGAGCTGTTCCGGACGACCTATCTCGGCGACATCACGACCGGCCCGCGGCTGACGCGCTACGACTCGACGGATGCCGGCACCGAGATCACCCTCACCGTCGGCGGGGTCACGCACACCGGCGAGCACCCCGGAGTCGGACCCGTCGAGGCGCTCACGGCCGCCCTCGCCGAGCACGGGATCGCCATCGAGGTGCTCAGCCTGCACCAGAGCAGCATCGGCAGCGGCACCGATACCGACGCCCTGACCCTCGTTGAGTACCGTGACGGCTCCGGCGTGGTCGCCTGGGCCGCCGGCTCGAACCGATCCGTGCTCGCTGCCACTCTCGACGCGATCATCCGCGCCGCGCAGAGGCCGGCCGAAGCGTCATACTGACCTCGTGAGGATCGCGATCGCCGGCAGCACCGGCACCGTCGGCAAGCTCGTCCACAGCATCGCCACCGAACGCGGACATGACGTCGTCGCGCTCGCGCGCAGCAACGGTCATGACCTCGAGCATGCCTCGCTCCCACCGTCGGTGCTGGACGGTGTCGACACGATCGTCGACGTCAGCGGCATCCAGACGCTCTCGCGGCATCGCTCGCGGCGGTTCTTCGAGAGCGTGTCAGCCAACTTGCAACAGGCGGGAACGGCCGCCGGAGTCGGGCACCTCGTCGCGCTCTCGATCGTCGGCATCGACGGGGTGGATGCCGCCTACTACGGCGGGAAGCTGGCGCACGAACGGGCCGTGCAGCGCGGGGCGCTCCCCCACACGCTGCTCCGCGCTGCGCAGTTCCACGAGTTCGCCGAGCAGACGCTCGTCCGCGGAAAGATGGGCCCGATCACCGTCGTGCCGGCCGCCCGGGTACGCCCGATCGCTGCACGCGAGGTCGCCGAGCACCTCGTCACGCTCGCGGAGGGCGAGCCGGTCGGCCGGGCGCGCGATCTGACCGGGCCGCGCGACGAGCTGCTCATCGACATGGTGCGAGCGCTGCTCGATGCCCGCGGCATCCGCCGCACCACGATCGAGATGCGCCTGCCGGGATCGTTCGGTCGCGCGATGTCGTCGGGGCGCCTGCGCGGGCACGCGAACGCCGAACGCGGCACCGTCACGTTCGCGGAGTGGCTCGCGGCGCAGAGCTGAGGCGTCTGTCGCACCTCGCCCGCCGCATCCGATAAAGCACAAGACTTGTTGCGCAATGCTCCTTGTGCATCTAGCGTTGCGGTTATGACCTCTGCTGACCGCTCCGCCTCTCGACTCGAGACCGCTGCCGCCATGCGCGTGCTGGCACACCCGACCAGACTGCGGCTGCTCGGCCTCCTGCGCGAGAACGGACCGCAGACGGCGGCTCAGCTCGGCGAGGTCGTCGACGAAGCGCCGGGCACGATCAGTTACCACCTGAGCAAACTCGCCTCGATCGATCTCATAGAGCCCGCCGAGCCGCGCAGCGCCGACCAGCGCGAGCGCTGGTGGCAGGCCGCCGCCGCCGAGACGACGTGGGAACCGGCCGAACACCTCGACGACCCAGCCCAACGCGCTGCCTCATCGGCGCTGGAGAAGTCGATCGCGCAGATCTACGCCGCCCGCTACAGCGAATACGTCGACGCGATGCCGACCCTCCCCGCCGAATGGGTCGCCGCCGGCACCACCGGTGACCGCACGCTACGACTCACGCTCGACGAGCTGGCCGCGATGCGCTCCGAACTCGAATCGCTGATGCACCGGTGGCAAGAAGCGAGCGCGCGGCACGACGACGCAGACGAGACCACCGCACCGGTCGCCCTCGTCTACCAGGCCTACCGCCGGCCATGACCACGACCGACTCCCCTGTCCGTTCGGCCGATGCGACGCACCGGCGCGCAGCATCCCGCGCCCTCTACGCCCTTCTGTCGGCGCACGCGATCTCGCAGACGGGCAACGTCATCACGGCCTTCGCCATCCCCTTCTACGTCCTGGCCACGGGCGGCTCGGGCGTCGAGGTCGGGCTGGCCGCGTTCGCCGCGACCGCGCCCGTCATCGTGGGAGGCGTGTTCGGCGGGGTGGTCATCGACCGCATCGGCGGCCGTCGCACCGCGATCGTCGCCGACATCGTGAGCGGTGTGACGGTTCTCGCGATCCCCGCGCTCGCGCTCACGGTGGGCCTGCCCTTCTGGGCTCTGCTGGCGCTCGTCTTCACGAGCGGCGTGCTCGACACTCCCGGACAGATCGCGCGCCGGGTCATGCTGCCCGAGCTCACCGAGACCGCCCGCGTCCGCATCGAGCGGAGCGTCGGGCTCCTCGACGGCTCGGAGCGCCTCTCCAAGCTCATCGGCGCATCCGTCGCCGGCGCACTCGTCGCCCTCCTCGGACCGATGGCGGCGCTCGTCACGAACGCTGTCGCGTTTCTCATCTCGGCTGCGATCACCCGCCTGATGGTCCCGGCAACGACAGTGCGAATGGCCGCCGACGGCGACACGGATGCTGCAGCCCGGCGCTCGTACTGGCGCGAGCTGCGTGACGGGTTCCGGTTCGTCGTGCGTGATCCGCTCATGCGCCTCATCGTCGGCATGGTGCTCATCACCAATCTGCTCGATGCTGCCCGCAGCGCCTCGCTGATGCCTCTCTACGCGAACGCCGAGCTCGGCGGCGCCGGAGCCCTCGCCGTCATCGTCGCCGTCATGGGAGGGAGCGCGCTCATCGGCAACGTCGCGTTCGGCTTCATTGCGCACAGGATGCCGCGGCGCGTGACCTTCGCGCTGTGCTTCCTCGTCGCCGGCGGCCCGTCCAGCGCGGTGTTCGCCCTCGGCGCGCCGTTCCCGGTGCTCGTCGCTGCCGCCGGCATCTCGGGGCTCGCGGCCGGCGCGCTGAACCCGATCCTCGGCGCAGTACAGCTCGAACGCGTCCCGGCGCCCATGCGCGGTCGCGTCTTCGGTCTGATCAACGCCGGCACGTGGGCAGGGGTCCCGCTCGGCGCGCTGCTCGGCGGCATCGCCGCCGATGGCCTCGGTCTCTTCGCGTCGTTCGGCATCGTCGCGATCATCTACACCGTGGTCACGACGGCACCCCTCGCGGGCGGAGCTTGGCGGCTGATGGAACGGCGCCCGAACGAACAGACGGCACTCTAGGCCCCAGCGCCGCGTCTCGCACGTCGTTCCCTATCCGGCATCCGCTCGTGTTGACTGCCGGAATGAGCAATTGGGCCGAGACCGTCATGTGGTGGCACGTCTACCCGCTGGGATTCACGGGAGCACCGATCCGGCCGGACCTCTCCGACGCGCAGGCGGACGCTGGCGGCGCGGACCAGCCCGTCGAGCACCGGCTCGGCCGTATCGAGGCGTGGCTCGATCATGCCGTCGAGCTCGGGCTCAACGGGCTGCTGCTCGGGCCGGTCTTCGCCTCGAGCACGCACGGCTACGACACGACCGATTACTTCCGCATCGACGCGCGGCTGGGCGACGGGCTCGATCTCGACCGCCTCATCGCGGCCGCCCACGACCGCGGCATCCGGGTGCTGTTCGACGGTGTCTTCAACCACGTGGGACGCGAGCATCCGGCCTTCGAAGCTCTCGAGAAACGGGGCCCGGAGGCTGACACCGCCGACCTCTTCCGCGTGCGGTGGGACGGCTGGCAGCCCGGTGGGCCGGTGGATGCCGACGTCTTCGAGGGGCACGACGCCCTCGTGACACTGAACCACGACTCACCCGCCGTCGCCGACCTCGTGGTCGAGGTGATGACCCACTGGCTCGGACGGGGCATCGACGGATGGCGACTGGATGCCGCCTACGCCGTGCCTCCCGCGTTCTGGGCTCGGGTGCTGCCGCGGGTTCGCGCCGAGTATCCCGAGGCGTGGTTCCTCGGCGAGGTCATCCACGGCGACGCCGCTCGCATCGTCGAGGAGTCGACGATCGACTCGCTGACGCAGTACGAGCTGTGGCAGGGCATCTGGCACGGCATCGCCGACCGCAACCTGTTCGAGCTGAAGCATGCGATCGAGCGGAACAACGAGCTGCTGTCGGTCTTCGCTCCGCAGACCTTCGTCGGCAACCACGACGTCACGCGGATCGCCTCGGCGGTCGGCCCCGACCTGATGCCGCACGCACTGGCGGTGCTGTTCACCGTGGCGGGGGTGCCGTCGGTGTACGCCGGCGACGAGTACGGCTACGAAGCGGTGAAGGAGGAACGTCTCGGCGGCGACGACGCGGTGCGCCCCGAGTTCCCCGATGCGCCGCCCGCACCCGAGTCGCTGCCCGAGAGCGCGCAGCACATCCTCCGCACGCATCAGCAGCTCATCGCCGTGCGCCGGCAGCATCCCTGGTTGCATCGCGCCCACACCGACGTGATCCATATCGACAACACCGCGATGGTGCTGCGGACCGCGACGGGAACGGATGCCGTCGTCACGGCGCTCAACGTCGGCGACGCACCGGTGACCGTGCCGGTCGCCGACGCGACACAGGTGCTCGCCGGATCGCTGGCCGACGACATCGACAGGCGCGCCGGCGAGGCATCCCTTCCGCCGCGCGGCTGGGCAGTGCTATCGGGTACCCCCGCCTGACCCGCGACCCGACCCAGATGGCGGTTCTCCCCCACGCGTGACGACAATTCGCGTCGGCTCGCATCGGGTCGCGCGGTGGCGTCAGCGGAAGTCTCGTGACTGGTGCCTCACCCCCACCCGCAGGTCTTCGAAGGCGTCGGCGAGGATGTTCACGACCCCCTCGTTGGACCGCTCCAGGATGCCGCGGACGATGAGCGCCGGGCTGTCGCGCACGACTCGCCGGTAGCGGTGCCACATGCCCGTCGAGCAGATGACGTTCATCAGTCCGTGCTCGTCCTCGAGGTTGAGGAACGTGATGCCGGATGCCGTCGCCGGCCGCTGCCGGTGGGTGACGAGCCCGGCGATCTCGACGCGGCGTCCGGTCTCGTGCTGACGCAGGTCGTTCGCGGTGAGCACCCCGCGCGCGTCGAGCCGCGAGCGGTAGTGGGTCATCGGATGATCGTCGGGTGAGATGCCCGTGGCCCACAGGTCGGAGGCCAGCACGTCGTAGCTCGACTGGTCGGTGAACAGCGGCGGCTGCACGGCGATGAGCGAATCGGGCAGGTACTCGATGCGGTCCTGCGCGGCCGAGCCCGCCAGCCAGATGGCCTCGCGGCGAGTGTGCCCGAAGCACTCCAGCGCTCCCGCGGTCGCGAGCGCTTCGAGCTGCGTCGTGTCGGCGCCGGTGCGGCGCACCAGGTCGCGCATGTCGCGGTAGGGACCGGATGCCTCGCGCTCGGCGACGATCCGCTCGGCGAACCTCTTGCCGATGCCGGTGACCGCGGCGAGCCCCAACCGCACGGCGAAGCCGTCGTCGCGACGATGGGCCGCCGACTCGTCGGGGGCGTTGATGTCGAAGACCGGCACCGGAGGCTGCTCGCCAAGGCAGCTGTCGAGCCCCGTCGGCCCCGGCCGCCCCGCCTCGCCCGACACGGATTCGAGCACGGCTTCGGCCCCCGAGAGCTGCAGATCGGGGCGCCGCACCTCGACCCCGTGACGGCGGGCGTCGGCCGCCAACGTCGCCGGCGAGTAGAAGCCCATCGGCTGAGCCCGCAGCAGCCCGGCGAGGAACGCCGCCGGGTAGTGCAGCTTGATCCACGAGCTGGCGTAGACGAGCAGCCCGAACGACAGCGAGTGGCTCTCGGCGAAGCCGAAATTCGCGAACGCCTGGATCTTCGCGTAGATGTCGTCGGCGGCATCCCCCACCAGGCCGTTCTCGGCCATGCCCTCGTAGAGCTTCTGCTTGAGCGAGTCGATGCGCTCGATGCCGCGCTTGGAGCCCATCGCGCGACGCAGCAGGTCGGCGTCCTCGCCCGACAGCCCGCCGATGACCATGCCCATCTGCATGAGCTGCTCCTGGAAGACCGGCACCCCGAGCGTGCGTTCGAGCACGGGCTTGAGCTTCTCGTGCGGATACGTCGTCTTCTCGTACCCGAGCTTGCGGCGCACGTACGGGTGCACGGCGCCGCCCTGGATGGGTCCCGGCCGGATGAGGGCGATCTCGATCACGAGGTCGTAGAACCGGCGCGGCTGCAGGCGCGGCAGCAGGCCCATCTGCGCGCGAGACTCGACCTGGAACACCCCGATCGAGTCGGCCCGGCACAGCATGTCGTAGACGGCCGCTTCTTCCTTCGGCAGCGTCGACAGCTCGAACCTCTCCCCCGTCGCCCCCTCGATGAGGTCGAAGCAGTACTGCAGCGCGGCGAGCATGCCGAGGCCGAGCAGATCGAACTTCACCAGGCCCATCCAGGCGGCGTCGTCTTTGTCCCATTGGATGACGGTGCGGTCCTGCATCCGGGCGTGCTCGATCGGCACGACCTCACCGACGGGACGATCGGTCAGCACCATGCCGCCCGAGTGGATGCCCAGGTGCCGGGGAGCCTTCAGCAGCTCGGCGGCGTAGCTGAGCACCCGCTCGGGGATGTCGTGGTCGGGACCGGTGTCGAGGGTCGCACCCCAGCGTTCGACCTGCTTCGACCAGGCGTCCTGCTGTCCCGGGGAGTGCCCGAGGGCCTTCGCCATGTCGCGCACGGCGTTCTTGGGCCGGTACTGGATGACGTTCGCCACCTGCGCCGCCCGCTCGCGCCCGTAGGTGGCGTAGACCCACTGGATGATCTCCTCGCGCCGGTCGGAGTCGAAGTCGACGTCGATGTCGGGCTCCTCCTCGCGGAGGGCCGAGAGGAAGCGCTCGAACGGCAGCCGGTAGTAGATCGAGTCGATCGCGGTGATGTCGAGCAGGTAGCAGACGGCGCTGTTCGCGGCCGAACCACGCCCCTGGCAGAGGATGCCGCGCCGCCGCGCCTCTTGCACGATGCCGTGGACGATGAGGAAGTAGCCGGGGAAGTCCTTCTGTTCGATGACGGCGAGCTCTCGCTCGATACGGTCGCGGTCTTCGGCCGGCAGGTTCGGGTACTTGCGGGGCACCGCCTCCCACACGAGGTGCCGCAGCCACGTCATCGGCGTGTGCCCCTCGGGAACGGGAAGCTTCGGCAGGGCGGGCTTGGCCCGGCGCAGCGGGAAGGCGAGCTCGTCGGCGAGCTCGACGGTGCGCGCGACGGCTCCGGGAAACCGCCGGAAGCGCCGCGTCATCTCGGCGCCCGACCGCAGGTGCGCGCCCGCATGCGAGGGCAGCCACCCGTCGAGCTCGTCGAGCCCGCGATTGGCCCGCACCGCCGCGATCGCCGCGGCGAGGTGGGCGCGCTCGGGCACGGCGTAGTGCACGTTGTTCGTCGCGAGGATCGGCAGACCCCGCTCACGGGCGAGGCCGGCGAGGATGTCGTTGTGCCGCGAGTCGAGCGGCTCGCCGTGGTCCAACAGCTCGACCTCGACGGCATCGCGCCCGAACCGGTCGACCAGGGCGTCGAGCTCGGCGGCGGCGGCATCCGGCCCGCGCTCGATGAGCGCCCGGCGCACTGCTCCCTTGCGGCATCCGGTGAGGACGCTCCATTCGCCTCCGGCGATGTCGGCCAGATCGTCGAGCCGGTAGCGAGGCTTGCCCTTCTCCGCTCCGGCGAGCTGCCCCTGGGTGAGCGCGCGCGCCAGCCGGTGGTAGCCCTCTTCGCCGCGGGCGAGGACGAGCAGATGCTCCCCCGGCGGGTCGGCCTCGTTGCGCGCGGCGCCGACGCGCTGCGGCAGATCGAGCGACAGCTCCGCCCCGAACACGGTCTTCACCGCCAACTGCTCGGCGGCTTCGGCGAAGCGGACGATGCCGTAGAACCCGTCGTGGTCGGTGACGGCGAGAGCGTGCAACCCCAGCCGTTCGGCCTCTTCGGCGAGCTCTTCGGGCGATGAGGCTCCGTCGAGGAACGAGTACGACGTGTGCGCGTGCAGCTCGGCGTACGGCACCGCGTTCTCAGGACGCTCGATCCTCGGCGCCGAGTACTTTCCGCGCTTGCGCGACCACGCGGGACTGTCGCCGCCGTCGGCACCCGCCGGCGCGCTCGGGGCACGGTTGCCGCTGAGCAGTCGTTCCATCTCGGACCACGGCACCGAGGGGTTGTTGAAGCCCATCAGTCGTACCGCCCCTCGACCGACCATTCGCCGCCGTCGCACACCAGCAGCCACGCGGTCTGGGTGGCATCGACCATCTGGAAGCGGTGGGCATGGCGCGCTCGCGCGGCATCCCACGCCCGCTCGACCACCGGCCACGGTCCCGCCCACGAGCGGATGCCGCGCGACCCGGTCGACGACACGAGCGCCGCCGGGATCGCCGTCAGCTCGCCCCGCCCGTCGACGGCCACCATGTCACCCTCCCGATCGACGACCGCCAGCGGCAGCGCCCGCTCGAAGACCGTCGCGGGCAGCGGATCGGGCAGGCTTCCCGGCCAGGGCCGCTCGCGCGAGCTCGTCACCGGACGGTCGCCCCACGGCACGAGCACCTGCCGCTCGGCGAGCCAGCGCCCGCCGCCGACAACCGGGGTCACGACGCCCGTGTGACCGAGCATCGCCTGGACGCGCGACAGGGCGTGGTGCACCCGCTGCTCGGGACCGGAGCCGAACAGCGAGACGGCGTGGTGGGATGCCGCATCCACCGCTTCGGGCTCGATCTTGACCCGGGCGACACCGCTGGTGAGCTTGCCGCTCTCGGCCAGCTGCCAGCGCACCCGGTCGACGACGGCGGCGGCGTCGAAGGTGCCGGGGTGAAGCCAGACGCGGTTGCTCGTCTCGCCGCGGTCGCCGGTGAGAATGACCCGCAGCTCGGTGCACACGAGATCGACCGCACCGAGTCCGGAGATGAACTCCTCGGCCGCGACCCTCATGCCGAACGCGACCTGGTCGGCGAGATCGAGAGGAGGTTCGAACGAGACCTCGCGGTGGAGCTCGGGCGGCGGGGTGCGCGGGGTCACCGGGCGTGAATCGGCACCGGAGGCGAGGCCATGCAAGCGCGCGCCGCGGGGGCCGAAACGTTCGACCAGTCGTTCGGGTTCGATCGCGGCGAGGTCGCCGAGGGTCTGCACGCCGAGCCGGGCGAAGAGGTCGACGGAGTCGTCGTCGAGCACGGCGATCGTCAACGGAGCGAGGAACTCCGCCGAGCGCCCGGCCTCGACCACCCGGATGGGCCGATCGGGGCGGGTGCTCATCCGGGCCGCCTGCTGCGCGGTGAAGGGTCCGTCGGCGACACCGGCCCGCACGTCGAGGTCACCCTCGGCGACCGCGGCCAGCAGCGCGCCGGCGGCCTCGGTCTCACCGCCATAGAAACGCGCGGGGCCGCGCACGCGCAGCGCGCAGAGCCCCGCCTCGAGCACCTGCACTCCCGGCGCCATCTCTTCGAGGCGCGCCACGATCGGCGCGAACTCCCGGTGATCGCGCACCGCATCCGCGTCGGCCACCTGCAGCGCGGGACATCGGGCCTGCGCGTCACGGCGACGCTGCCCACGTGCGACGCCGTCGGCACGCGCGGCCGCTGAACACGCGATGACCACGCCTTTCTCGAAGACCGCGATCGGCGCGTTCGGATCGCCGCCGCTTTCGCGCACAAACGCCACGACCGGCCAGTCGGGCACCCACACCACGAGACTGCGTACCGGCGCCGTCGCCTCCTGCTCCCCCACGTCAGACCGCCCGTCGCATCGGGATCGGCTCGACGACCGGGCCGCCCGCGAGAGCCCGCTCGTGCGGAGCGGCCGAGATCGCGCCATCGGGCGCGGGCAGCAGCATCCGCGCCGATCGGGGAACCGGGAACCGTCGGCTCGACACAGTGACCGTCAGCTCGCGGTCGCTGAGGTAGCCGTCACCGTCGCCCAGCCCCGACCACCGCGGATCGGTGACGTCGAGCATCGCCTCGGTCTGCGGCCACGGCCCCTGCACGAGCAGCACCGTTCCACGGTCGCGCAGACGGCCGGCGAGCTTGGCGATGTCGGAGTCTTTCGCCCGTTCGGGCGGACGCACCGCGACGATGGGAAGCACGTCGGCGATCGTCGCGGTGACGGCGAGCCACCGGGCTCCCGGATCGGGGATCAGCACGACGCGGGACAGGTCGACCCCGGCGTGCTCCGCCGCTTCGGCCCCGAAGCCGGGCATCCCGACCACACCGCACCACGACCCGGTCTGCGACGGCTGGGCGAGCAGGGCGAACAGCAGCGAGGACGACGAGCCGAGCGAATAGGCGGCGCCGGGCCGCAGCCCCCGCCCGGGTAGCAGTCCGGCCAGGGCAGGATGGGTCGGCAGCACCGGAGCATCGAGGCGGCGCCCCTGCATCCGCTCCATCTGCGCGCGCAGTCGCTGCACGTCCTCGGCGGCAGCGGGATTGCGCATGATCGACCTCACTCAGCAAGGGTAGAACATATGTTCTAGACCATCAATGTCGATATCGAAGATACGACCGACTTCCGACATTCGCGCCGACGAGTGCGCTCCGTAGTCAGCGTCGCCGCCGCACCAGCCCGACTGTCACGGCGACGCCCACGGCGGCGAGGACGACGACAGGCACGACCGGCGAGATTTCTCGGCCGGCTCCCCGGCTGGTGGAGGCGTCCTCACCCCGTTGCAGGATCGGCAGTCGCTCCACAGCGTGAGAAGCACGCGCCAATCCCTGACTGAGCGCTCGCAGCGATCCGTCCGCGCCACCCCGCCCCAGCCGCGCCGCGTCGAGGCGGTCTCGTGACCGATCGAGGATCGACAGCGGAAGCGCCGCGAGGACGTTTCCCGGTGGCCGCCGGGCAACGATCGGGTGAGCCCTCGTCGGAGCCACACGGCGCACCAATTTCCACGCCAGGCCGAGCATGCGCAGGCGCCGCACCGAAACCCGCTCCTGCAGGCGAGGGAACAGCTCGTCCTCCTCATCGCGCACGTCCTCACGCAGCACCTCAGCCAGACGCTTCAGTACTGCCTCCCGTTCGGCCGTTCCCAGCTCGAGGTGCTCGAGACGGGTGACGAGATCGTTCACCTCCTGGTGCTCCTGCTCGACTTCGAGCGTGAGCTGCTCGCCATCGGGTAGCACGCGGCGCATGAGGGGCCACAGCACGGACTCCTCCGCGAACGCGTGCGGGAAGACCAGCCGGTAGAGGTCGAGGAGGACGGGCAGCTGCTCCTCGTGCGATGACACCGCGAGGCGGTCGAGCAACGAGTCCAACTCGACGTGATCGTCGCGCTGCAGGACGAGAACGCTCATGCGTCCCCCGAGCTCCCGCACACTCTGATCGGCGACCGATCTCATTGTCATCGTCATCCTCCCCGTTCGTGGCGACGGGCGGCGCTCGTCCGTCGGGCGCACGATAAGCAGGGGCGCGAGCGTCACCTCAGGGGGTGGACAGGGCAAGATGCGGCCGATAGATGCCCCCGCTCAGGGATGACGCGCGAGGTCAGCCCGCGAGCACTTCTCTCATCGCGGCGTACGCGGGCGTCGGCTTCCCCTCCGCGAAGAGGAAGTCGTGGGCCTGGTGCAGCCGACCGTCGTCATCGATCCACCAGTCGTACTCGTCGTCCACTCCCCACGTCGTGTACGAGACGCACGCGTCCGACCCGAGACAGGTGGCGAGTACCGTGGCGTACTGCTCGGCCTGCGCCTCCTGACCGTCGCCATCAGTGACGTCATTCTCGGAGATGCGCACGATGAGTCCAGCATCCTCGAACGCGTCGAGCGTCGTGTCGAGATCGGCGGCGGAGATGGCGTCGGTGTCGAGGTGATAGACGTGAGCCTGAAGTCCCACGCCGTCGATGTATCCGCCCTGCTCGTTCGTGTCGAGAGCGAGCTGGCGCAGGGCGTCCTGCCGAGGACCCGGCACGTCGGCACCGTTTTCGTTGATGAACTGCTTCACGTCCGGGTCGGCATCGTGAACCGCGCGCGACACGACCACCGGGTAAGCGGGCCCGAAGACACGGAACCAGATGTTCTCCTGCAGGTCGGTCCCCTGGTCGACGTCGAACGGTTCGTTGACGACGTCGAGCGAATCGAGACGACCCGCGAAGTGCGTCACGACAGTACTCACGTAATCGAGCAGAGCTTCGGCACTCGCCTGTCGCTCCTCCTCGGTGCCGGTGGGGAGGTCCTGCATCCACCGAGGCATGGCTTCGGTGAAGGCGATGGTGTGGCCGTGAACCGCGAATCCCTTGCTCTCCGCGAAGTCGAGGAGAGCGTCGGCCTCCGCGAATGAGTATTCGCCCTGCCGCGGAGAGAGCGCCTGCGGCTTCATGGCGTTCTCCGGGGTGAGTCCGCCGAACTCGCCGACGAAGTCCGCCGCGTAGTCCTCGTCCGAGGCCAACGGCCCGAGCGCGACGGCCGCACCGATGACGAACCCGGGCCGCAAGCGAGCAGCGAGCGCCTGCAGCCCATCCGCGGACGGTTCCGCGTCGACGGCAGCAGGAAGGGCGGTCGCCAATGATGCGCGCCCCGGCGCCGTGGCGACGAAGGAGCTGACCGTGAACGACCCGCCGTCGCTGGTCAACCCGAGCCACAGCTCGCCGGAGGTGAAGACGTCGGCGAGCGCCGAGGATGACACCGTCGCGCCGCCGCTCGCGATCTCGAGCCGATCACCGGAGCGATGCACGGAGATCTCCGCCTCCGGGTCGTCGATCGTCACCTGCTCGATCCGCGCGGGTTGAGGCTCGGTCACATCCTGCGGCGCCGAACCATCGAAGATCGCGATCTGGAGGTCGTCGCCGCGAAGCGTGAGCTGCAGCCCCGCGGGCTCGATGCGGAATTCGTCGGCGATAACCGGCGGGCTGTCGTAGACGGCCAACGTGGCGTCGGATGTCACGTTCTCGAACGACACACGGAGCGAGAAATCCTCCGGCACGACCAGGTGCGTTCCCATGAGGTTGACCGGAGGATCGGGCTGGCCCCCACCGCCGTCCTGTTCGACGATGCTCCTGACGGTCGCCGTAATGTGCAGCGCATCCGACTCAGCGGTGACCCCGGGAACGCTCCGCCAATCCTGCCGCAGCAGGTCGACCGTGGTGCCGCGCTCCGACGGCCCGTCCGTCGGACTGCATCCGGTCAAGACGAGGAGGATCATCGCGATGGTCGACACGGCAGATACGCGCGCGATCTCGCGGAGATGCCCCATGACATGAAGGTAGCGAAGATCACGACCTCGTCGCGGCGGCGAGCGCAACGGGTCACACGTCACGCGTTCTGAGGACGAGAAGAGCGGCGAGCGTCGTCCATAGCGTGAAGATCGCCATGATCCCAAGACCCGCCAGCGGCGGCATCCCGCTCGTCGTCGCGACAGCGTACGAGGCCTGGCCCGCCGTCGTGGGCCAGTAGGTACCCGCGAACTCGCCGATGACCCCGGGCATCCCCGGGGCGAGAGCGGGCACGAGAAGCGCGACGGTCACGATGATCGCGAGCGCACCGGAAGAGCTTCGCGTGATGATGCCGAATCCGAGGCCGAGGACGGCCGTGAGGACGAGGTACACGATCGCGCAGACGATAGCCCGAACAGTGTCAGGGTCGTCGAGCGCCGCCACAGGCAGAGCGGCCGCCGTGAGCGCTGCCTGCGTGGCACCGAAGCTGCCCGCTACTGCTGCGACCGCCGCGACCGAGCCGACGAGCACCGAGACCCCCAGCTTCGAGGCCAGGAGGGCGCCGCGCCGAGGCACGATGGTCAGGCTCGTGATGATCTGCCCCGAGCTGTATTCACTGGTGATGGCCTGCGATCCGATGGTCGCGAGGAGGATCTGACCGACCAGGATGCCCTTGAAGCTGATGCCGGTGGGGTCGAAATCGGAAGGGAGCGTGGCCTGCCAGTCAGCCACGAGCCCACTCACCCCCAGCAGGCTGACCATCACCGTCACGACGACTGCCGAGGCAGCGAGGATCCAGGTGCTGTGGACACTGCGGGCTTTGATCCATTCGGAAGCGAAGAGGTTCATGTCAGGCGGCCTTCTGCTCGATCGTGGTCATGGCGAGAAACGCGTCTTCGAGCGAATCCCGAACGAGGGTGAGCTCGAACACCTCGGCGCCGGAGGCGGCCGCGATGCGGCCGACGCTCTCCGTCGTCGCCCCCGAGACGATGAGGACATCGGTGCGATCGGCGTCTGCCCGAACCAGAAGCCCGGCTCGCCGGAGCGCATCACGCAGGACGTCGGCATGGGGAGTCCGAACGCGGACGTACTCGTTCGTGTGCGAGGCGATGAATGCGTCCAGAGGCTGGTCTGCGAGCAGACGACCGTGGTTGATCACGATGAGGTGATCCGCCGTCAGCTGCATCTCACCCATCAGATGGCTCGAGAACAGCACCAATCGGCCCTCCGCAGCGAGCTCGCGCATCAGGGATCGAGCCCAGCGGATGCCTTCCGGGTCGAGTCCGTTGAGAGGTTCGTCGAAGATGACGATGCCGGGGTCGCCGATCAACGCCGTGGCGATCCCCAGCCGCTGCTTCATCCCGAGCGAGAAGTCGCCGGCCGGCCGGCTCCCTGCTTCAGCCAGGCCCACCATCTCCAGAACCTCCCCGACTCGGCCCCACGGCACGGCTCCGGCACGCGCGACGGACGCGAGATGATCCACGGCCGTACGCCGCGGATGAACGGCGCGCGCATCGAGCATCGCGCCGATCACCCGCATCGGATGGGGCAACTCGTGCAGTCGATGCCCGTTCACGGTCGCGGCGCCGCTCGTGGGCTTGTCCAGGCCGAGGAACATGCGGAGGGTGGTGGACTTGCCCGCCCCGTTCGGTCCGAGGAAGCCGGTCACGATCCCGGGCCGAACCTGGAACGACAGACCGTCCACGGCGGTGACGGTTCCATAGCGCTTGACGAGATCGTGAGCTTGGAGAGATGCCTGCGTTGTCTTCTGCACGGCAGGTACACTACACCGTACCGTGTAGTGCTGCACCGGTCGGTGTAGAGTTTCGGGCAGAGCGAAGGATGACGATGAGCGATGCGAGGCCGGTCAGGCAAGGCCAGGAGCAGAAGCGCTCCGCGATACTCACGGCGGCGCGAGAGCTCTTCGTCGAGGTGGGCGTCGAACGATCCAGCATGGATGCCGTTTCGGCGCGCGCAGGTGTCTCCAAGCGCACCGTCTACGACTACTACGGCGATAAACGGCGGCTGCTGCTCGGAGTGGTCGAGAGCGCGGGCGAGACAGCCGTGAACACCCTCCGCGAGCTGGCCGAGACGCACCTGCCGGACACCATCGCGATCGACGGCCGCGACGGATTGCACCAGGCTGTGCTCGCATTCGCCGCCGAACTCGGGGGGTTCCTCGCCACATCGACGAACTACGCAGCCGCAGTCAAGCTGATCTCGGAGAACGAGTCACTCCTGCCCGAACTCGAGGACCACCCGCTGGACCGAGCGCACGCAGACGTTCTCGCCGAGCGCTTCGCCCACTTGGCGACCGAGGGTCTGCTCGACCTCGACGACCCGGGACTCGCCGCCGAGCACTTTCACGCGCTCACGACGCTCCGGGTTCTCAACGAACCCGCTCGCCGCCGGACGGACGCGGAGCGGGTTCGACAGATCATGACCGATGGCGCCGGCGCCTTCCTGCGCGCTTACGGCCCGAGAGCGCGGTAAGCGCGCACCGCAGCGATCAGGCGGCGAGACTCAGGTAGGGCTCCCAGCGCGGGTCGGATCGCTCCGTTCCCCGCACCGTCCACTGCGGTCCACGCGGAGGCTTCGGCAGCCATCGCAGCTCCCATCCCATCTCCTGCGGAGTGTGGTCGCTCTTGAGGTTGTTGCACCGCAGGCAGCAGGCGACGAGGTTCTCCCACGAGTTGCTGCCCCCGCGCGAGCGAGGCATGACGTGGTCGATGGTCGACGCGGCCTTTCCGCAGTACGCACATCGGTGCGCATCACGGCGGAGCACCCCGCGCCGTGTCACCGGCACTCGGCGCGCATTCGGGATACGGACGTACCGGGTCAGAACGATCACCGCCGGGCGTTCGTACGTCCCGTCGATCCCGAGAACGGGGTCATGGACGACGTGCTCGACGATCGTCGCCTTGTCGTTCAACACCAGGAGGAGGGCCCGACGGAACGACACCACAGCGAGTGGCTCATACCCGGCGTTCAGTACCAGAGTGCGCATTTCCTGTCCTCACGAACTGCCCTGACGGCTTCAGCGGATGTTCGATGACCGACGTAACGCGCGCCGTGCGGGCAGGTCCCGCGAGGGTGTGAGCACGAAAAAAGGCGCCGTCATGAAGACAGCGCCTTGATTCACGGCCGAGGCCGCAGTGGTGCACACGATGCCGCAGGACGTAGCGACCGATCGCATTCACGGTTCGAATGCCCGGTACTGGTCCCATCGGCTCCCCCTCGGCGTGCGCGAGCGTCGCGTTCAGGGTAATACACCCTCGACCCCGGGAAGGTCGACGGAAGATGAACGGATGATGCGTGTCGTCAGCCCGCGTTCGCGACGAGCCACGACTCGGCGTTCACGTACGCGCCGTCGACGACGATCTCGAGGTGCAGGTGCGTTCCGAACGCACGGCCCGTGTCGCCCACCTGGCCGAGCAGCTGGCCCGCCGAGACGGTGTCGCCGACCTGCACCGCGCGGGTGCCCCAGTCCATGTGGGCGTAGAGGCTCGTGACGTTGGTGCCGTTGATGTTGTGCGCGACCTTGACGTACACGCCCCAGCCCGGACCGCTCTCGCTCGACGCGACGACCGTGCCGTCGGCGACCGAGTAGATCGGCGTGCCACGGTCGGCCATGTAGTCGGTGCCGCGGTGACCGGCGTACGGGGTGCCGAAGTTGTTGAACGACATCAGAGGACGACGCACGAGACCGGAACCCGGCGCGACGAGCGGAATCGACTGGCTGTACGACGTCGAGGATGCGGTCGAGCTGCTCGCGGAGATGCGGTTGGCGAGAGCCTCGGCGGCTGCCTTCGCGGCGGCCTCCTCGTCCTTCTTCTTCTGGATCTCTTCGGGTGTGGTCGCCGTGAACCCGCTGCGGTCGAGGGAGGCGGGGCCCACCTCGGACGCGACGACGATCGACTGCGCATTGTCGGCGGCCACCTGCTGCAGCGTCATCGCATCGGCCGACGTACCGCGCACGGCGGCGAAGGCCGGGATGGCGACGGTCGCCACGAGACCCACCACGGCAGCGACCGTGAAGGTGCTGCGGACGGGGTGGACCCGACGTCGGCTGCGGCGGGTGGCGCGGTTCTCAATGGTCGCGACGTCCCGTGATTGCTTCTTTGCTGTCGGGAAGCGGCGGCCACGCAGGGCGCGACCAGAGCGGTCGGGATTCGTCGCGTCGACCTCGGGTACGTCTACCGACGAATCGTTGTTTTCAGCCAAATCAGTCCTCCGGCGCCTCTGCGCGATGGTCTGCGCTGGCTCGTCGATACTGCGCGTGTAGGTCCACGCGACATTCGGGTGTCACCGCGTGGACGACGAGCCGAAGAGGCAATCCATGCAGCGGTCTCGGGCGGGCTTCTCGCCTGAAGACTTCTCGAGGCTACCGGAAGGTAACGAATAAGTCACGCTGTCGCCCCCATCCCCACCCGACGCTCAGGGTCGACGCGACGCGCACCGGATCGACGTCTGCGCGGGGCGGATCGTGCCGCGAGCCGGCAGGGACCTCAGTCGCGGCGCGTGAGGAAGATGTGCGAGGCGACCTCGACGGGGAGCTCGAGCCCCTCGTCGACGCCATCCATCTGCACGAGGACGTAGCCCTCGGAGAACTGGAAGGTGCCGTCGCGACCGGGGACGACACCCGCGGCACGCAGCTGCTGCAGCAGTTCAGGATCGACCTGGGCCGGCTCGGCGAGGCGGCGCACGGTGCCCTCGATCGGGCCCCCGGTCTCGTTGAGGACGCGGACGAGGCCGACCACGCCGTCATCGAACGTGCGAGCAGGCACGTCGCCGAGCTGATCGAGGCCGGGGATCGGGTTGCCGTACGGCGATTCGGTGGGGTGACCGAGCAGCTCGATGAGGCGGCGCTCGACGAGCTCGCTCATCACGTGCTCCCAGCGGCACGCCTCTTCGTGGACGTAGGCCCAGTCCAGGCCGATCACGTCGCTGAGCAGGCGCTCGGCGAGGCGGTGCTTGCGCATGACGTCGACGGCCTTCTGTCGTCCGCTGTCGGTCAGCTCGAGCGAGCGGTCTTCCGAGACGACGACCAGGCCGTCGCGCTCCATGCGGCCGACCGTCTGCGAGACGGTGGGGCCGGAGTGCCCGAGACGCTCCGAGATGCGCGCACGCAGAGGGACGATCGCCTCTTCCTCGAGCTCGAGGATGGTACGCAGATACATCTCTGTCGTGTCGATGAGATCGGTCATCACAGCCCTTGTCGTGCGCGTGGTCGGAAGAACCCCAGCCTATCCGCTGGCGAGGACATGCGAGGCTGCCCTTACCTCCTGCTCATGGCACGGCGGGTCCGGACACCGCCTCTAGAATCGGCTCATGGCGCACGTCACCCTGCCCCGAGACATCCTTCCTCGCGACGGCCGCTTCGGCTGCGGTCCCGCCAAGATCCGCCCCGAGCAGGTCGCCGCCCTGTCGGGTCCCGGCTCGATCCTGCTCGGCACGTCGCACCGTCAGTCGCCGGTGAAGAGCCTCGTCGGCCAGGTCCGCTCCGGTCTCTCCGACCTGCTGCGACTGCCGAACGGCTACGAGATCATCCTCGGCAACGGCGGATCGACCGCCTTCTGGGATGCCGCAGCATTCGGCCTCATCGAGAACCGCAGCCAGAACCTCGTCTTCGGCGAGTTCGGCGGCAAGTTCGGTGCGGCCGCATCCGCGCCCTGGCTGCAGGCGCCCGACATCCGCAAGGCCGAGCCCGGTTCGAGCATCACGGCGGAGCCCGTCGAGGGCGTCGACGTCTACGCCTGGCCTCACAACGAGACCTCGACGGGTGTCGCCGCTCCCGTGCGCCGCGTCGCCGGCGACGAGGGCGCGCTGACGGTCATCGACGCCACGAGCGCGGCCGGCGGCATCGACTTCTCGGTCTCGCAGTGCGACGTCTACTACTTCGCCCCGCAGAAGAACCTCGGCTCCGACGGCGGCATCTGGTTCGCCGCGGTCTCGCCCGCGGCGATCGAGCGGATCGAGCGAGTCGCCGCCTCGGGTCGCTACATCCCCGAGTTCCTGAGCCTGAAGAACGCGCTCGACAACTCGCGGCTCAATCAGACGCTGAACACGCCTGCCGTCGCGACGCTGTACCTGCTCGACAAGCAGCTCGAGTGGATCCACAGCAACGGCGGCCTGCAGTGGGCCGCCGACCGCACTGCGGAATCATCGTCCGCACTGTACGACTGGGCCGAGGCTTCGGAGCACGCGACGCCCTTCGTCGCCGATCCCGCCGACCGCTCCCCCGTCGTGGTCACGATCGACTTCGATGAGACCGTCGACGCCGCCGCCGTCGCCAAGAGCCTGCGCGGCAACGGCATCGTCGACACCGAGCCCTACCGCAAGCTCGGCCGCAACCAGCTGCGCATCGCCACGTTCGTCTCGATCGAGCCCGACGACGTGCGCCAGCTCATCAAGTGCATCGACTACACGATCGACCGTCTCTGACGGCGGCACACCGCTGAGACGACAGAAGGGATGCCGCGCGGTGCGGCATCCCTTCTGTCGTTCTGGGCGAGAGCGGTCAGCGCTCCCAGGGCGATTCGTCGTGGTCGGACTCGTCGTCCTCGTCGGACTCGTCGTCCTCGTCGGACTCGTCATCCTCGTCGTCCTCGGAGTCCTCGTCTGATTCGTCGTCTGCCGCCCCGGCGTCGAGGGCGTCGATGTCGACCCCGTCGACGTCGCCCGCGTGGGTGACGGCCGTGCTGCCGTCGGCGAAGTCGTCGTCGTCCGCATCGTCATCGTCGATGTCGTCGGCATCGTCGAGGTCGACCGCGTCGTCATCATCGAGATCGTCGTCGGAGTCGTCCTCGTCGGCAGCGGCCTGGGCAGCCTGATACTCGGCGAGCCGCACGGCCCAGGGCACCCACTCGGGGGCCAGGAGGGCACCGGCGGCGGGGAGCAGTTCGACTTCGAGAACCGTCGGCTCGGCGTCCTCGACCACCGCGACACTGACGGTCCAGAGCCACCCGGGGTACCCGGCGAGACGGTTCGCGAAACGCAGCGAGACCACACCGTCGGCCTCGACCACGTAGTCGACCGGGTCGCCGACCGTCGAGGCAGGGGTGATCTCGGCGAGCGCCGCCAGGGCCAGATCGTGCGCGGCGAGCAGACGCTCGTCGACGGTCACCGGATCGGTCGGCACAGCGTCCTCGGTTGCCGGAGCATCCTCGGAGACGGCGGTCACTTCGGCGACGGGCTCGGCGGACCCGGGCTCGTGCGACGTCGAGGCGACGGGAGAGTCAGGCGTCGAGGTCATCGGCGACCTTGCGCAGCACCGCGGCGATCTTCTTGCCGTGACCCGAGCTGGGGTACCGGCCGCGACGGAGGTCGGCACCGATGCCGTCGAGGAGCTTGACGAGGTCCTCGACGATGATCGCCATGTCGTCCGCGGGCTTGCGGTTGCGCTTGCTCAGGCTGACGGGAGCCTCGAGCACGCGAACGGCCAGGGCCTGCAGGCCGCGCTTGCCGTCAGCGACGCCGAACTCCAGGCGCGTGCCGGGCTTGAGCGACTCGGTGCCCGCCGGGAGTGCCGTGGCGTGCAGGAAGACGTCCTGGCCGTCATCGGAGGAGATGAAGCCGAACCCCTTCTCGTCGTCGTAGAACCTGACCTTGCCGGTGGGCATGTGCGTACCTCGCTGTCACGGACCGCGTTTCGCGGGCAGAACGGAATGCCGGGACCGTTTGAGCCCCGGCAACCAGCCTACGGCACCGCTGCGAAGCGCTACGCTGATGCGGATGAGCACGCGCAGCACGGGCGACGACCTTCCGGTCCGCCGTATAGACCGCATCCTCGCGTTCATGTCGCTGGGACTGCTGATCCTGGCGATCGTCTGCTTCTTCGCGATCATCATCGGCACCGCGACCGGCATGGAGCAGGCGGACTTCGGCTCGGGGGTGTGGCCGACGGTCAGCGCGATCGTGTGGATCGCCCCGCCGATCGCGTTCGCCCTGCTGCTGACGGTGCTCATCATGACCTTCATCCGACGGAGCCGGGCCAACAAGGGCCGGTGACGTGTCTCCTGTCGACGCCCGTGCCCTCGCGAGCTGGCTCGCCACGGTCGACGACGACGTCCTGACGGCACTCCTGCGTCGACGCCGCGTCTCGACCGACGCCGCGTGGGCCGACTTCTTCGACGCCGCCGAAGCGCTGCTCGACCCCACGGCGGTGGCGAAGGCCGCCCCGCTGCTGTCTCGGCCGCTCGTCGACGCCATGGATCAGGCCGTCGCCTCGGACGAGCCGGTGCCCCCGGGCACGGCACGCGACGAGCTGCTGCACCTCGGACTCGTCTCCCCCGAGGGCCTGCCCTACGCCGGCGCTGCGGCCGCATGGCGCGACCTCTCGCGACCCGAGACCCCGGATCCGGCGACCGCGGGAGCTGCCGCGGAGGATGACGCGCAGCTGGCCGAACGAGCCTTCACCGCGCTCTCGTCGCTCGCCGACGTCCTCTCGCTGACACAGCCGTCACCCCTCGGACGCACCGGCGCCGGAACTCTGGGCGCCGGCGATCGCCGCCGGCTGGTCGATGCGGGAGCGGTGGCGGATGCCGCGACGGTCGACCTCGTGATCGGCATCGGTCTCGACGCCGGGCTGCTGAGAGCGGTGGACCGGGAATGGCGGGTCACGACGGACGGGAGCGCGTGGCTCCTGCACGGATCGGTCGATCGTTGGGTCGAGACCGCGTCGCACCTCCGCGACGCCCTCCCCGCCGCGTTGCGCACGGAGAACGGCGGTTGGCGGCCGCCGGCCGAATGGCACCTCGCCTATCCGCTCGATCCTCAGTGGCCGGCTCGGGCCGGCCGCCTCGCGGCGCAGTGGCGGCTCTGGGCGATCATCGACGCCTCGGGCCGACCGGCAGCGTGGGCGACGGCGATGGCGGACGGCGGCGACGTCGACCGGGAGACCCTGCAGGCGCACCTGCCCGGCGAGGTCGACCGCATCTTCCTCCAGAACGACCTCACCGCGATCGCCCCGGGCCCCCTCGAACCCGCGATCGATGCGCGGCTGCGCCGGGCGGCGCGACGCGAATCGCGCGCGCAGGCATCGACCTACCGGTTCTCCGCCGAATCGATCGGAGCGGCGCTCGCGGCCGGAGAGGATCCGGCATCCCTCGCCGAATTCCTCACCGCGATCTCGCTGACCGGCCTGCCGCAGCCGCTGGCGTACGAGCTCGAGCGCGCGGCGCAGCGCCACGGGCGCCTGCGCGTGGGGACCGATGCGACCGGCCGTACCCAGGTCACCGCATCCGAGCCGACTGCTCTCGACACGCTCGCGGTCGACCAGGCGTTGCGCCCGCTCGGTCTCATCCGCGACGGTGACCGGCTCATCAGCCGCAGCTCGGTGGACGCCGTCTTCTGGATGCTGAGCGACGCCCGCTATCCCGTCGCCGCGGTCGACGCGGACGGACGGGTGCGCATCCTCGACCGCGCCCGCCTGACCGATTCCTCACCGGGAACGGCGGCGGGTGCCGACGACGCGTCGTATGCGCCACTCATCGAGCGCATGCGCCGCGCTCACTCCTCCGACGACGCGGATGCCGCGTGGCTGGGGCGCGAGCTCGAGCAGGCCGTCAAGGCACGGGCGGTGATCGAGGTGAGCGTGCGGCTGCCGGACGGCACGACGCGCGACTTCGTGCTCGAGGCGACCGGCCTCGGAGGCGGTCGTCTCCGCGGCCGCGACCGCGCATCGGATGTCGAGCGCACCCTGCCGGTGTCGAGCATCGTCTCGGCGCGTCTGACCTGAGCTCGGTCGCCGCTCGCCGCGCAGGCCGATGCCCGTTCAGCACCGGTACGATTGCTCGTTATGGCTGATGGCCCCCTGATCGTCCAGAGCGACCGCACCGTGCTGCTGGAGGTCGCCCACCCGAGCGCGGAGGACGCGCGGCACGAGCTCGCGATCTTCGCCGAACTCGAACGCGCCCCGGAGCACATCCACACCTACCGCATCACGCGGCTGGGCCTGTGGAACGCCCGCGCCGCGGGGCACGACGCCGACGACATGCTCGCGACGCTCGATCGGTGGTCGCGCTTCCCGGTGCCGCCGTCGGTGTCGACCGACATCCGCGAGACGGTCACCCGGTACGGACGCCTCGTCATCGAACGCGACGAGGAGGGCACGCTCGTGCTGCGTTCGAACGACGCGGCCGTGCTGGCCGAGGTCACCCGCAACAAGCGGATCCAGCCCCTGCTGCTGGGGCACCCCACGCCCGAGACGTACGTCATCGACGCCTGGGCCCGCGGCCAGATCAAGCAGGAGCTGCTGAAGATCGGCTGGCCGGCGGAGGATCTCGCCGGCTTCACCCCCGGCACACCCCACGAGATCGAGCTGCACGAAGACGGCTGGAGCCTGCGCCCCTACCAGCGCAAGGCGGTCGACATCTTCACCGAAGGCGGCTCGGGTGTGGTGGTGCTCCCCTGCGGCGCGGGCAAGACGCTCGTCGGGGCCGCGGCGATGGCCGACACGAAGACCACCACGCTCATCCTCGTGACCAACACCGTCAGCGCGCGGCAGTGGCGCAACGAGCTGCTCAAGCGCACGAGCCTGACGCCGGAGGAGATCGGCGAGTACTCCGGTCAGTCGAAAGAGGTCAAGCCGGTCACGATCGCGACCTACCAGATCCTCACCGCGAAGCGTAAGGGCGAGTACGCCCACCTCGCGCTCCTCGACGCCCTCGACTGGGGTCTCGTCGTGTACGACGAGGTGCACCTCCTTCCCGCGCCGGTGTTCAAGCTGACCGCCGATCTGCAGGCGCGACGCCGCCTCGGCCTCACCGCCACCCTCGTGCGTGAGGACGGCCGCGAGGGTGATGTGTTCAGCCTCATCGGCCCCAAGCGCTTCGACGCCCCCTGGAAGGAGATCGAGGCCCAGGGCTTCATCTCCCCCGCGGTCTGCTACGAAGTGCGCGTCGACCTCCCGGCGTCCGATCGCCTCGAGTACGCCGCGTCGGCCGACGACGAGCGGTACCGCCTGGCGGCCACCGCGCACGCGAAGATCGGCGTCGTCCGCGACCTCGTCGCGAAGCACGCGGGCGAGCAGATCCTCGTCATCGGGCAGTACCTCGATCAGATCGACGTGCTCTCCGACGCGCTCGGGGCACCGAAGATCACGGGGTCGACACCCGTCGACGAGCGCGAGGAGCTGTACGAGGCGTTCCGCACGGGAGAGATCCCCGTGCTCATCGTCTCGAAGGTCGCGAACTTCTCGATCGACCTGCCCGACGCCTCCGTCGCGATCCAGGTCTCGGGGTCGTTCGGATCCCGCCAAGAGGAGGCCCAGCGGCTCGGACGCCTGCTTCGTCCGAAGTCCAACGGTCACACCGCGAGCTTCTACACGCTCATCGCTCGCGACACCGTCGACCAGGACTTTGCGCAGAACCGGCAGCGCTTCCTCGCCGAGCAGGGGTACAGCTACACGATCCTCGACGCCGAGAAGCTCGAAGCGGCCTGAGCCGGTCGCCGCACGCCGGCCGCGTCAGGGCTTCGTGAGCTCGGGCGTCGGCTCGCCCGGAAGCGGCACGGTCGCCGTCGGCGTCGGCATGGGGATCGGCGCCGGCAGCGGTGTGCGCGGAAGGGCGTAGGTCCGCACGATCGGGCGGCGCCGCAGCACGTACTCGACGGCGAGGCAGTAGCCCCCGAGCAGCAACGTCGAGGTGGCGAAGCTCACCCAGCCGACATCCGCCGCCGTCGGGTCGGCTCCCGCAGCGATTCCGGTCGCGAAGGCCAGCAGGTTGTTGACGATGTGCACCGCGATCGCGGCCTCGAGTCCGCCCGTGCGCCACGTGAGCCAGCCCGCGGCGATCGCGAAGAGCGCGACGGCTGCCTGACCGACGGGGTCGTAGAGGTGCCCGATGACGAAGAGGGGAACGGGAAGCAGGATGGCGAACAGCGGATGCCGCAGCCACCGCCCGATCGCCTGCATCAGGTAGCCGCGGAAGACGTACTCCTCGGCTGCGGCCTGGACCGGAACGACGAGGACGACCACGAGCAGGCTCAGCCACAGGGTCGCGCCCGCCGGCGGCGTCAGTGCGGCTGCGCCCTCCTCGGCCGGGAGCAGCGCCGTGACGACCGTGACGACGACCGCCATAGCCACGGCGAGCGCGACGCAGACGAGCAGCCAGCGCCAGCGCAACCGCCCGAAGACGGCGGAGGCGAACCCGAGGCGACGACCGTTGACGATGAGCGACGCGAGCAGGTACGCGGGCAGCAGCAGCGCGATCGCGCCGAGGCCGAGAAGCAGTGACAGCGGGTCGCCGACATCCAGCGCTCCGCCATCGCGCAGGACGTCGTTGAGCGCGCGTGCCGCGTCATCGCTCGACAACGCGATGAGCAGGGCGGCGAGCGCGACCACGATCACCATGACGAGGTAGAGGACGATGCCGAGGGCGCCCACCGCGAGCGGGGTCCACCATCCCGAGCGACGACGTGCGAACACGAGCCGGTGGAATGCGAGACGGTCGGAATCGATCGGACGCGGCATGCCTCCATCCTCTCGCGACCCTTACCAGGTCGACCCGCTGCGGCGCGATATCCAGCAAACCGATGGGATCCGGTGCCAGTATGGGCCTATGACAGCACCGCGCATTCTCGTCGTGGACGACGAACCGAACATCCGTGACCTGCTGATCACCGGGCTGAAGTTCGCCGGATACCAGGTCCGCGCCGTGGGCAACGGAGCGCAGACGATCTCGGCGGTGCTCGAGGAGGAGCCCGACCTGATCGTGCTCGACGTGATGCTGCCCGACATGAACGGCTTCAGCGTCACCAAGCGCCTGCGGGGCGCGGGCTACACCGCGCCGATCCTCTTCCTCACCGCGAAGGACGAGACCGAGGACAAGATCGAGGGACTCAACGCCGGCGGCGACGACTACGTCACGAAGCCCTTCAGCCTCGACGAGATCGTCGCCCGCATCCAGGCCATCCTCCGCCGCACGATGCAGGCCGACGAGGAGTCGATCATCCGCGCCGGCGAGCTGACGATGGACCAGGACACGCACGATGTGCAGGTCGGGGACGTCTCGATCGACCTGTCGCCGACGGAGTTCAAGCTGCTGCGCTACCTGATGCTCAACCCCAACCGCGTGCTGAGCAAGGCGCAGATCCTCGATCACGTGTGGGAGTACGACTTCAACGGCGACGCCGGCATCGTCGAGAGCTACATCTCGTACCTGCGCCGCAAGATCGACCCGCACTCCTCCGAGCCGCTGATCCAGACCAAGCGCGGCTTCGGCTACATGCTCAAGGCCGACAAGTCGGCGTGATCCGCGGGAGCGCAGACGCCTGAGCGATTCCGCGAACGACGGCGTCACCCGGTGGTGGCGCGGCATCAGCCTGCGCACGAAAGTCACGGGCGTCATCGTCACCCTGCTGGCGATGGGGCTGATCGCGGCGGGCGTGGGAACGATGATCTTCCTCCGCAACGCTCAGGTCGCGGCTCTCGACGGCAGCCTGCGGTCGCTGGCCCCCACCGACCTGGCGAGCACGGTGATGGATGTCTCCGTCGAAGACGGAATCGCCCTCTTCGAGGCGAAGGAGTCCCCGGCGCCGACCACCTTCGTCGTGGCGATCTACAGCGCTGAGGGCGAGCTGCTGTCGGTGGCGGGCGGGCCCGAGTCGATCCGCCCCGATCTTCCCGCCTCGTTCCCTCTCGATCGAACGCTCGTCAAGGGAACGGAGCCGTTCGAGCTCCCCGCCCGCCAGGGGAACGGGACCTTCCACGCGAGCGTCGACATCCTCCAGCCTGAGGGATCGCGAGAGAGCTACACGCAGCTCGTCGCGCTGCCGCTGACCTCGGTGACGCAGACCGTCGCGAACTTCATCAGCATCTACACCGTGATCGCCGCCCTCATCCTCGTGGCCGGTGCTCTCGGCACCCGCTGGCTCGTGACCCTCACCTTCCGCAGCCTCAGCCAGGTCGAGGAGACGGCGATGACGATCGCGGCCGGCGACCTGAGCCAGCGCATGGGCGACATCTCTCCCGGCACCGAGGTCGGCCGGCTGAAGATCGCCATCAACGCGATGCTCGACCGCATCGACACCGCCCTGGCCCAGCGCGACGCCACGGTCCAGCAGATGCGGCGGTTCATCGGCGACGCCAGCCACGAGCTGCGCACGCCGCTGGTGACGGTCCGCGGATATGCGGAGCTGTACCGCATGGGTGCGATCACCGACGCCGAGCACACCGCGCAGTCGATGGAGCGGATCGAGAAGGAGGCCGTCCGGATGAGCGGCCTCGTCGAGGACCTCCTGGCCCTCGCGCGCCTCGACGAACGCCGAGACCTGGTCATCACCCCCGTCGACCTGCGTCCGATCGCCCGTGATGCGGCGCTCGACACGCGAGCCGCAGCTCCCGAGCGCCAGGTGTCGGTGATCGAGTACTCCGATGAGACGTTGACCGTGGATCTGCCGACGGACACCGGGGCCGGGGCGACGGCCAAGCGCTCCGGCGGCGCCCGCAATCGCACGGGCCAGACGCTCGCCCGCCTGCGGCGACGTCCGAAGGACGACCGCGGCGCCCGCTCGGGATCGGAGTCGGGTTCGACGTCGCGGAAGGCGGATGCCGCGTCGGCGAGCACCTCGTCCGCCGCGGCCGCCGACACGAAGCCTCTGCTGCAGCCGGCCGAGCCGCCGCTCGTCCCCGTCGTGCTCGGCGACGAGAACCGCATCCGCCAGGTCGTAGCGAACCTCATCGGCAACGCCCGGCGCTACAGCCCCGAGGGCACTCCGATCGAGATCGCCGTGGGCCTGGACCGTGACGCCCGCATGGGATGGATCTCGGTGATCGATCACGGCGAAGGCATCCCGGAACCGCTGCGCGAGAAGATCTTCCAGCGGTTCTGGCGCGCCGACACGTCGCGCACGCGCGAGACCGGCGGGTCCGGCCTCGGCCTGTCGATCGTCGCGTCGATCGTCGAGGCGCTGCACGGCTCGATCGATGTCCAGGCTACGCCCGGCGGCGGCGCGACGTTCCGCGTCGCATTCCCCCTGGCCGATCGCCGCGAGGCCGCCGAGCACCTCTGGATCGAGACCCAGCCGCTGCCGCGTCTGCGCGACGAGCGCTGAGCGGGATGAGGGGCGCGGCTCCTCCCCGGCAGCGCCCAGCGTCGCTCTCTCCCCCGTCCGCCCGACCTGCGACCGCAGGCGGTGGGAGGGGCCCTAGCGTGTCGGCATCCCATCGCACGACGCAAGGAGCGACATGGCCATCTTCTCCATCGACAGCGACGCCGTGGCGAGTGCCACCGCCGCCATCCGAGCCACCTCGGGGCGCATCGAGAGCGACACCGGCGCCATGATGGCGCAGTTGACACAGCTGCAGGGGTCGTGGACCGGAAGCGCCGCACTCGCGTTCCAGGCGGTCGTCGAGCGCTGGCGCGCCGCCCAGCGCGAAGTCGAAGCGGCGCTCGGCGACATCGGATCGGCGTTGGATGCCGCGGGCCAGCAGTATCTGCACGCCGAGGCTGCGGCCGCCGGCCTCTTTCGCTGACCCGTCCGAAACGCGGAACGGCCCCTCCCGAAGGAGGGGCCGTTCTGTCTGCGATGGATCAGAAGTCCATGCCACCCGTGGGGTCGCCCGCGGGAGCCGGGGTCTTCTCCGGCTTGTCCGCCACGACCGCCTCGGTCGTGAGGAACAGGCCGGCGATCGACGCGGCGTTCTGCAGCGCGGAGCGCGTCACCTTGGCCGGGTCGATGATGCCCTGCTCGAACAGGTTGCCGTACTCGCCGGTCGCGGCGTTGAGGCCGTGACCGATCTCGAGCTCGGCGACCTTGTTGGCGACGACGCCCGGCTCGAGGCCGGCGTTCAGAGCGATCTGCTTCAGCGGAGCCTCGATCGCGACCTTGACGATGTTCGCGCCGGTCGCCTCGTCGCCCGAGAGCTCGAGACCCTTGAACGCGTTCTTGCCGGCCTGGATGAGCGCGACACCACCACCGGCGACGACACCCTCTTCCACAGCTGCCTTGGCGTTGCGGACGGCGTCCTCGATGCGGTGCTTGCGCTCCTTGAGCTCGACCTCGGTCGCAGCTCCGGCCTTGATGACGGCGACGCCACCGGCGAGCTTCGCGAGGCGCTCCTGGAGCTTCTCGCGGTCGTAGTCGCTGTCGGTGTTGTCGATCTCGCGGCGGATCTGGGTCACGCGGCCCTCGAGCTGAGCCGAGTCACCGGCGCCCTCGACGATCGTGGTCTCGTCCTTGGTGATGATGACCTTGCGCGCACGGCCCAGCAGGTCGACGGTGGCGTTCTCGAGCTTGAGGCCGACCTCTTCGGTGATGACCTGGCCGCCGGTGAGGATCGCGATGTCCTGCAGCTGAGCCTTGCGGCGGTCGCCGAAGCCGGGGGCCTTGACGGCAGCCGACTTGAAGATGCCGCGGATCTTGTTGAGCACCAGCGTCGCGAGAGCCTCGCCCTCGACGTCCTCCGCGATGATGAGGAGTTCCTTGCCCTCCTGGATCACCTTGTCGACGATGGGCAGAAGGTCCTTGATGTTCGAGATCTTCTGGTTCGCGATGAGGATGTACGGGTCTTCGAAGACAGCCTCCTGGCGCTCCGGGTCCGTGACGAAGTAAGGGTTGATGTAGCCCTTGTCGAAGCGCATGCCCTCGGTGAGCTCGAGCTCGGTGCCGAAGGTGTTCGACTCCTCGACGGTGACGACGCCTTCCTTGCCGACCTTGTCGATCGCCTCGGCGATCAGCTCGCCGATCGAGGCGTCAGCGGCCGAGATCGAAGCGGTGGCAGCGATCTGCTCCTTCGACTCGACCTCCTTCGCGTCGGCGAGGAGCTGGTCGGTGATGGCCTTGACGGCCTTCTCGATGCCCTTCTTGAGCGAGATGGGGTCCGCGCCGGCTGCGACGTTGCGCAGGCCTTCGCGAACGAGCGCCTGAGCGAGGACCGTCGCGGTGGTCGTTCCGTCACCGGCGACGTCGTCGGTCTTCTTGGCGACCTCCTTGACGAGCTCCGCACCGATCTTCTCGTACGGGTCGTCGAGCTCGATCTCCTTGGCGATCGAGACGCCATCGTTCGTGATGGTGGGGGCGCCCCACTTCTTTTCGAGCACGACGTTGCGACCGCGCGGGCCGAGCGTCACCTTGACGGCGTCGGCCAGCGTGTTCAGGCCGCGCTCGAGGCCACGGCGGGCCTCCTCGTCGAAAGCGATGATCTTTGCCATGTGTGTGTCGTCCCTCCCGGACGGTGGAGAACAGTCTTTAGCACTCGATGAACGTGAGTGCTAAAGCCATTCTGGCACTCGCCCATGGGGAGTGCAAGCCGCCCCGTCGGCGACCGGACCGGGAAACGACAGAGCGCGCCGCGATGGCGGCGCGCTCTGTGCGAGTGGTGCGATTCAGGCGACGACGCGCACCGATTCCGCTTGCGGACCCTTCTGCCCCGTCCCCACGGTGAACTCGACCGCCTGCCCTTCCTCGAGCACGCGGAAGCCGCTCATCTCGATGTTGGAGTAGTGGACGAAGACGTCCTGCCCCTCGTTCACGGTGATGAAGCCGAAGCCCTTCTCGGCGTTGAACCACTTGACGGTGCCCTGTGTCATGCGAATCTCCTGATGCTGTGCGACAGCGTCATCGTATGCAGGGCGCTCCGCCTGACCCGGCGCTTCCGGTCACTGTTGACACGGCCGCATCGAGAATTTCACGAGCGTGAAACACGCCCCCTCATTCACCCTCGGAAGAGCCGCCCGCCCGGTCCTCGCCGACCACCACGGTCAGCTGCTTGCTGGGGTTGCCGTCGGCCGCGTCGGGGCCCGCGTATGCCTCGCTCATCTCCACGTCCGCACCCCCGATGACCTGGGCGAGACCTCGCGCAGCGCCCTCGTCCTCCGCATTGACATAGAAGATCGTGGTCGTCGCGAAGTCATGAGTGCTGGCGTCACCCGCGTCGACGACATCCGAGTTCCACCCGGCGCCGACGACGGTGTCGCTGAGGGCGGTCGCCAGGCCGCGCTCGGAGGTGGCGTTGAGGATCAGCACCGGATAGGACGTGTCGACCACCGGATCGGCTTCCACGGGGGCTTGGACCACAGCCGTGGCGGTCGGTTCCGCCGGGAAGAGCGCGATCCGCCCGGTGACGATCATCGTGCCGACGATGCCCACCGCGACCAGGACGAGAACCGCGCCCGCGGCCCAGGCCAGAACGACGCCGGCACGGAGCCGGGGGTTCTCCGCCCGGTGGGCGCCGACTCGGGTGGTGTCGGCAGGGAGCTCGTCGAAACGGTCTTTCGGGTATGTCGTTGTCGGCACGGAGGAATGCTATCTGGCCAAGCTCCGCGTCACATGGCCGCGCGTTCGGCGCGCGAACGCTCCGCAGCCGCGCGCATGCGCCGCAGCCGGTGCACCAGCATGGGGTCGTGCGAAACCGCATCAGGCGAGTCGATGATGCGCCCCAGCAGCTGGTAGTACCGCGCCGGGCTCAACGAGAGCTCGGCGCGCACGGCCTCTTCTTTCGCGCCGCTGTGGGCACCCCAACGCGCCTCGAAGTCGAGGATCGAGCGGTCGCGATCGGAGAGTGCCACTCCTCCACGTTACGACCGCGGTCGCTCGGATCCGGGACGCCACTCCCACCACCGCCCGAGCGGGTCGGCTGCCGCGTCGATCTCGCCATCGAGCGCCACGGCGAAGCCACCCCGCCAGTCGCTCGGCTCACCCGACCACGCGTCGTGGGTCGCCGGGTCGTCGATCGTCAGCCATCGCCCGAGATCGCGGGCGCGCTCGATCACCCGCGAACGACGCTCACGCGGAATGTGGACGAGGACGCCGGGAGTGGTGATCACCAGCGTCGCCCCCGCCGGCGCGAGAGCCGCGGCCTCCGGCAGAAGGTCGAGAGCGTCTCCGGCGAACAGGAGGGGCGGGTCGGATGCCGCGACCGCCGCGGCCGCGCGGATCCGATCGGCCCGTCCGTTCTCGCCGGGCCAGACCAGCCGAGCCAGCCAATCGACGTCGCGAGGGTCGCGCACGTCGAGCGGGGCGAGGTCGATGCCGGCACGCCAGACGATGTCGGGATGCCGCACCTGCGGCATCCGCTCCCCCGCAACCGCGCTGACGAGCTCGACGTCCGAGACGCCGGTCACCGGATCCAGCCGCACCTCGCCTCCGTCTACGCCGACATATCGATACGAGTAGCGGTCGGGATATAGGCACAGCCCCGCGCTCGCCCCGACCTCCAGCAGCGCGATCGGGCCGGTCACCCGCGAGAGCGTCGGGAGGAGTGCCGCGCAGCGCAGGGGCTCGTTCGTCTGCACCGAGCGCGCGAAACTCTCCGAGACCACAGCCTCGGCATGCGCCAGCACCCAAGCGGCCCACGTTGGGGCATCGACGTCGCCCGACCCGAGCAGCCGGCACACCGCGAACACGAGCGGCGGCTGGCGGCGGTTCGCGGGAAGGCGCGAGAGCACCTCCTGCAGGGCCGGGTCCTCGACGACGCGCCACGCCCAGTCGGCGTACAGCTCGGAGCGGCCCGGAGCCTCGTCTGCGGCGAAACGCCGGTAACGCTCGATCACGGCGGCGAACTCGTCGGACATGAGGACATTCTCCGGGAACATCGACCCCCAACGTCGAGTTGAATAGAACGAGGCGAAGGAGCAGACATGACCTATTCCGTGAATAAGACCGACGAGCAGTGGCGCGAGGAGCTCACCCCCGAGCAGTACGCGGTGCTGCGGCAGGCCGGCACCGAACGCGCGTGGACCGGCGAGCTGCTCGATGAGAGCCGCGCGGGCCTGTACACCTGCGCCGCCTGCGGCGCCGAGCTGTTCCAGAGCGGCACGAAGTTCGACTCGCACTGCGGGTGGCCGAGCTTCTACGAGTCGGTGCGTCCCGAGGCGGTCGAGCTCATCGAGGACCGTTCGCACGGGATGGTGCGCACGGAGGTGCGCTGCGCGAACTGCGGTTCGCACCTGGGCCACGTGTTCCCCGATGGTTTCGGCACGCCCACCGGCGACCGCTACTGCATGAACTCGCTGTCGCTGTCGTTCACCCCCGAGCAGGAGAAGTGACCGGAGCCTTCGAGGCCGCCGGCGCACGCCGGTCGTGGTCGAAGGTCACCGACGAAGCACCCTCGCACGAGGAGCTCGCGCGGCTGGTCTCCGCCGCGGGGCGTGTCGCCGACCACTCTTCGCTGCGCCCGTGGCGGCTCATCGAGATCAGAGGCGACGGGCGCACGCGGCTGGGCCGCGCGCTGAACAAGGCCGAGGGCAAGCGCGGTGTCTCGACGAAGCCGATGCGCGCTCCGCTGCTCGTCGCGGTCGTCGCCAGCTACAGCAAGAAGAGCAAGGTCCCGCGGTGGGAGCAGGAGGCCGTGGCGTCCGGCGTCGCGCACATGCTGAGCCTGCTGCTCGACGAGGCGGGCTGGGGCGTGTTCTGGCGCACCGGGGGCGCGACGCGCTCCAAAGCCGTCGCGAAGGCGCACAAACTCGGTAAGCGCGAGGAACTGCTCGGGTGGCTCTATGTGGGCGGCAAGCCCGCAGACCGGGACTCGGGCCGACGCAAGACGATCGACGCCGAGGACTTCCTCAGCCCGATGCCCTGAACGCGTCAGGTGGGCGGCGGCCCGCCTGACCGCACCCGCCGTGTTGTCAGGCGACTGTCATCGAGCAGGTCGGACATGTCGACATCGAGGGCTGCAGAGATCCGTGCCAGCTCCTCGATCGACATGGCCGACGGACGCCGGACATGCAGGCGGCGCGCGAGCGTTCGCATCGGGATGCCGCTCGCCTCAGCCAGCCATTCCTGCGTCAACCGCTCATCCGCGAGGACCGCGCGGATGGACCGAGCCACTCGAGCGCTTAGCAAGCCGTCTGCCATATGGCAACACTATTGACACGCTTGCCACATGGCAATGGTTCCGCCAAACTTGGCACGTGCCCACAGGAAGAACGCCGGAACCCGGCCCGCTCAGCCACCATGTCGCGAATCTGCTCGCCGCCGAGATCGCCCGCCGCGGACTGCGGCAGACAGACGTCGCCGCACAGGCGGGCATGTCGGCCTCGCAGCTGTCGCGCGTCCTCGCCGTGAAGAAGGTCTTCACGCTCGACCAACTCGACGCGGTGTGCCGCGCCGTCGGCATCCCCATCGCGCAGGTCGTCGTGATGCCCGGCGAGCAGGCGCGGCACGCCCGCCGAACCGGCCGCATCGCACCCATCGATGTCGGACCGGCGCGCCGCACCGAGCGCGCGGTGGCCAAAGCGCCGCAGGACGACCTCGGCGGGGACGACGGTCGCGGATGACACGCCGCTCTGGACGGGCGGACACGATGGCGACAACTCCGCCAGACTTGGCACGTGCCCTCAGGAAAGACGCCGGAACCCGGCCCGCTCAGTCGTCATGTCGCGCACCTGCTCTCCATTGAGATCGCCCGCCGCGGACTGCGTCAGTCGGACGTCGCCGCGCGAGCCGGCATGTCGTCCTCGCAGCTGTCGCGGGTGCTCGCCGCGAAGAAGGTCTTCACGCTCGACCAACTCGACGCGGTGTGCCGCGCGGTCGGCGTCCCCATCACCCAGGTCGTCGACGTGCCGGGACAGCAGCCTGGCCGGGCCACCGGCGCGGCTTCCGTCCCCCGCATCGATGTCGGACCCTCACGCGATACTGAGCGGGCGGTGGCCAAAGCGCCACACGACGACCGCGGAGGGGACGACGGTGACGGATGACGAGCTTCTCGACACACTCGATCTTCTCGGCGTACGCGTGACCATCGACGAGCTGCCTCCCGACCGCGACGGCGAGTACGAGCACGGGCTTCGGATCGTCCGGCTCCGGCCGGGAATGGCCCGTCGCCTCCACCGGTCGGTCCTGGCACACGAGTGCGCCCACGCCGTCTACGGCGACGTGCCGCTTCGCGACCCGCACCACGCCGAACGGCAAGAGACGCGGGCCGACGAATGGGCGGCACGGACGCTGGTGTCGGTCGACGACTACGCGCGCGCCGAGAGCATCCACGACGGTCACGTGGATGCGATGGCCCTCGAGCTCGACGTCACCGTCGACCTGATCCGAGCCTTCCAACGCACGCTCCGACATCCTCGCGCCCCTCGCATGCCGGGCATCCCGACAAGCGCCTCCCGGTAGCACAGCGTTCCGCATGCAGCCGACCGCATGCGTCGAGACGTAAAATCGACGGATGCCCGGATGCGCCTCGAGCGCGGGTCGGAGGCAGAAGCCGCTGGCCACCGGAGACACCGCGGGAGTCGCATTGCACGGAAACGCCACCACTCGTTACGACGACGTCGCCCTCCTTTCGGTCGCGAGTGTCCTCCCCTCCCGCGTCACTTCTTCCGACGCGATCGAGGACCGATTGTCGGACGTGCTGCGGCAGCTCAAACTCAAGCCGGGCCTTCTGCGCCGGGTCGCGGGCGTGAACGAGCGACGCAACTGGGCTGCGGGCGAGTCCTCCGACGACGCGACGATCCAGGCGGGGCGCCGGGCGCTCGACGAGGCGGGCGTGCGTCCCGACCAGATCGGCCTGCTCATCAACACCTCGGTGTCGCGGAAGCATCTCGAGCCCTCCGTCGCGGTGCGACTTCATCACGGGCTCGGGCTGCCCACCTCGGCCATCAACTTCGACGTCGCCAACGCTTGTCTCGGCTTCATCAACGGCATGAGCCTCGCGTCGGGAATGATCCAATCGGGCCAGATCGACTACGCGATCATCGTCAACGGCGAGGACGCCGATGAGATCCAGGTCAACACGGTCGAGCGACTCAATCGCGGCGGCCTCGACCGCAACGGGTTCATGAGCGAGTTCGCCTCGCTCACCCTCGGCTCGGGCGCCGCCGCCGCCGTGCTGGGGCGTGCGAGCGAGAACCCCGGCGGACATCGCATCGTCGGCGGCGTGACCCGCGCGGCCACGCAGTTCCACGAGCTGTGCGTCGGGAGCGTCGACGGAATGTTCACCGATGCGAAGGCTCTCCTCAAGGGCGGTCTGGCGCTCGTCGTCGACGCCTGGAAAGAAGCGCAGTCGACCTTCTCGTGGTCCGGCATCGACCGTTACATCACGCACCAGGTCTCATCGGTGCACACCAACGCGATCGTCAAGGCCGTCGGCCTCGATCGCCGCCGCGTTCCGGTCACGTATCCCCAACTGGGCAACGTGGGACCGGCGTCCATCCCCATCACCCTGGATGCGGAGAAGGCGACGCTGCAGCGCGGCGATCGCGTGCTGCTCATGGGTGTCGGCTCCGGGCTGAACACCAGCATGCTGGAGCTCGCCTGGTGACCCCGGTGGCGCCGCGGGAGCTCCCCGGAATCGAGGGCGGCGTCTCGACGACCCGCGTCGTGGCCGGTGTCGGCGCCGACGCCGGATCGCAGCGACGCTGGCACCTGCTCGACACCGCTCCGCTGCTCGAGCGAGAGGGCATCACCCCGGTCGGGACGATCGTCGCGGTGCACGGCAACCCGACCTGGTCGTATCTGTGGCGCGCCCTCGTCGCGGCGTCGCTGCAGCGCGCACGGGCCGGCGGACCGGCGTGGCGCATCGTCGCCGTCGATCAGCTCGAGATGGGCTACTCCGAGCGCACGACACTGACGCGGGGCCTGCCGCAGCGCATCGACGACCTCGGTGCGCTGATCGATGAGCTCGGCATCACCGGCACGCTCGTCACCCTCGGCCACGACTGGGGAGGCCCGATCTCGCTGGGATGGGCCGTGCGCCATCGCGACCGCGTCGACGCCGTCGCCGTTCTCAACACCGCGGTGCATCACCCCGCCGGGATGCCACTGCCCTCGGCCCTGCGCGTCGCGGGAGCCCGATCGCTGCTGGCCACGACGACGATCAAGACGACCGCGTTCCTCGACACGACCCTCGCGCTGGCCGATCCTCCGCTCGCTCCCGAGGTGCGTGCCGCTTACCGGGCGCCGTACACGTCGAGCGGACTGCGGCGCGGCATCGGCGCATTCGTCGCCGACATCCCCGCCACGCCCGAGCATCCGAGCACTCCCGCCCTCGACGAGCTCGCAGGCGGCCTCGTCGACCTGACGGTGCCCGCCCTGCTGCTGCGCGGGCCGCGCGACCCGGTGTTCGGCGAGCACCATCTCGACGACCTCGCGCGCCGCCTTCCGCACGCCGACGTGCACCGCTTCGAAGGTGCCGGACACATGCTCGCGGAGGAGCGCCCGTACGCGGACGTCGTGCTCGACTGGCTCGACGACAACGGCCTGTCCTCCGGTGACGCGACTGACGCCCGTGACGTGGGTGAGCGCCGCATCCCCGCCGACGAGAAGGATGCGGACGACGACGCTCGCGCGTTCGTCCCGATCTGGCAGCGACTCTTCGACCGCAGCGACGACGACGACACCGCCGTGGTCGATCTCACCCGACGCGTCGGCGGGGAGCCGCTGGACGTCAGCTGGCGCGAGCTCGCGCAGCGTGTGGATCACCTCGCCGCGGGGTTCGCGGCGTTCGGAATCCGACGCGGTGACCGGGTCTCGCTGCTCGTGCAGCCCGGTCCGACGCTGACCGCCGTGCTCTACGCGTGCCTGCGTATCGGCGCCGTCGTGGTGGTCGCCGACCGGGGGCTGGGAATCCGCGGGCTCTCTCGCGCCGTCCGCGGCACCGAGCCCGCCTTCGTCATCGGCGAGCAGGCCGGCCTCGCGGCCGCACGCGCACTCGGGTGGCCGGGCCGGCGCATCTCGGCTCCGAATCTGCCCGCCCCGGCAGCCCGTGCGCTCGGCGTCGAGGCCTCGCTCGCCGAGATCGCCACCTCGGGTTCTCGCGGCGCGGTGCCGGCGCCGCCGTCTGCCGACGACGAAGCGGCGATCCTCTTCACCTCCGGCTCCACCGGCCCCGCCAAGGGTGTCGTGTACACCCACGCGCAGCTCGCCGCGCTCCGCGACACCCTCGGATCGCACTTCGACGTCACCCCCGATGTCGGGCTGGTGACGGGCTTCGCCCCCTTCGCCCTGCTGGGTCCTGCGCTCGGCACGCGATCGGCGACGCCGCGCATGGATGTCTCAGCGCCGCGAACGCTCACGGCGACCGCGGTCGCCGAAGCGGTCCGCGCCTCCCGTGCGCGCATCGTGTTCCTCTCTCCCGCGGCCGTGGCGAACGTCTGCGCGACGGCCGATGCGCTCACAACCGACGATCGCGCAGCGCTCGCGCAGGTGCGCACGTTCCTTTCGACCGGCGCGCCCGTGAGCATCGGCCTTCTGCGCCAGGCGCACGAGCTCATGCCCGAGGCCGAAGCTCACACGCCGTACGGCATGACCGAGTGCCTGCTCGTCACCGACGTCACCCTCGACGAGCTCGAGCGAACGCAGTCGGCGCCCGACGCCGGCGTCTGCGTGGGCACGCCGATCGGCACGGGCACGGTCCGCGTCTCCGGCCTCGACGCCGATGGCCGTGCAACCGGCGACCTCTCGGACACACCGCATGTCACGGGCGAGATCGTGGTCTCGGCGCCCCACCTGAAGCGCGGCTACCACCGTCTGTGGGCGACCGATCGCGAGGCGGTGCGAGGTACGGGCTCCCACCCCGGCCGCTGGCATCGCACCGGAGACGTCGGTCACTTCGACGCCGAGGGTCGGCTCTGGGTCGAGGGGCGGCTCCCCCATGTCGTCGTCACGAGTGACGGGCCCGTGACCCCGGTCGGTCCCGAGCAGCAGATCGAGAGGGTCGAGGGCGTCCGCCGCGCGGCCGTCGTGGGTGTCGGGCCCCGGGGCCGCCAGGTGTGCGTCGCCGTCGTCGAGACGACGCCCGGGGCGCGCCGGCCCGGCCTCGCCCCGTCGGCACTGGCCGAGCGCATCCGTGCGGCATCCGACTCCGCGATCGCTGCCGTGCTCGTCGTGCCGGCCCTGCCCACCGACATCCGGCACAACTCCAAGATCGACCGGTCGCGCCTGGCGGCGTGGGCCGAGCGCGTGCTCGCCGGCGAGAAGCCGAGCGCACCGTGATCGTCCTGGCCACCGGGGCATCCGGTTTTCTCGGTCGCGCTGTCGTCGCGGACCTGGTCTCCGCCGGGCACGAGGTACGCACCTTGCAGCGCCGCCCGTCCGGCGTCACCGGAGCGCACGACATCCGGGGATCGGTCACCGATGCGACCACCGTGGCGGATGCCGTGGCGGGCGCGGATGCCGTCGTCCACCTCGCCGCGAAAGTGTCGCTCGCCGGTGACAGACGCGAGTTCCACGACGTCAACGTCGGGGGTACGACGACCCTCCTCGATGCCGCCGCAGCGGCGGGAGTGTCGCGCTTCGTGCAGGTCTCCTCCCCCTCCGTCGCTCACGCCGGCTCCGCTCTCGCGGGCGCCGGGGCCGATCCCGCCGACCCCGTTCGCGCGCGCGGCGAGTACGCGCGAACGAAGGCCGAGGCCGAGCTGATCGCACTCGGACGCGACTCCGAGGCGATGCGCGTCGTCGCCGTGAGGCCGCATCTGGTGTGGGGCCCGGGCGACCCGCAGCTCATCGAGCGCATCGTGGCTCGCGCTCGACGGCACACGCTGCCGCTCCTGAACGGGGGCACGGCCCTCATCGACACCACATACGTCGACAACGCTGCGTCGGGCATCGTGGCCGCGCTGGAGCGAGCGGACGCCGTCGGCGGTCGCGCTTACGTGCTCACCAACGGCGAACCGCGACCCGTGGGCGACCTGATGGCGGGCATCTGCCGCGCAGCGGGAGCCCCCGAGCCGAAGCTGCGCCTGCCGGCTGCCGTCGCCCGTGCGGCAGGAGCCGCCGTGGAGAAGGTCTGGGACGTGCGTCCCGGCGCCGACGAGCCGCCGATGACGCGTTTCCTCGCCGAGCAGCTGTCGACCGCGCACTGGTTCGATCAGACGGAGATCCGGCGCGACCTGCGGTGGGCGCCGACCGTCTCGATCGATGAAGGACTCTCACGACTCGCGGAGCACTACGCCGCACACCGCTGAGACTCTCAGCGGACGCGGCGCCGCCAGGGAACGACGGCGATGATGACGCCGACGAAGGCGACCGCGGCGGCCGTGGTCGCAGCCAGCAGCGACGGTCCGGACGGGGGCGGCGCGATCGCGTCGAGGACGATCGAGGCGGCGAGCAGTCCGACGACGGATCCGAGGCCGAGGAGCAGCACCCCGGTGCGCTTGACCAACGCCGCCGAGATCACGATGTAGACCACGCCCGTCGCACCGCCGAGGTACATCCAGGGCTCGGCCTGCAGCGCCCCCGGCATCCCGTTGACCGTCACACTCACCGCCGCTGCGATGCCGAGCGCGATCGATCCTCCCGCGAAGTTCACCACCGTCGTCGACAGCGGGCTGCCGAGCTCCTGCCGGAGCCGGCCGTTGGTGGCCTGCTGCCAGGCGATGCCGGCTCCCGCGACGAGCGGCAGCGCCAGCATCCACCAGGCGACGGGCTCGCCGCGCTGGCCGAGAGCGCACAGCACGACGCCGACGATCGCCAGCAGACCGCCCGCCAGCCGGGGAACGGTCACGGCGACGACGCCGGCCGGTCCGTACCCGACGCGGTCGAGCACCAGGCCACCTGCCGTCTGCCCCGCCACGAGCCCGACCGTGAAGAGCGCGACCCCGATCGTGGCGACGGTGAGCCCCTGGGTGGCGACCGTCACAGCGCCCGCGAGCCCGCCCAGCAGCATCCAGACGGGAATGCTGCGCCCCGCGCCCGCGACGAGCCGTCGGAGTCCTTGCCGGCCGGTGGGGGCGAGCAGGGTGCCCACGAGGATCAGCACCAGACCGCTTCCGAACGAGATGAACGCCGCGACGAACCCATCTCCGATCGCCGCGCCGAGCGCACCGTTGATACGAGCTTGAACGGCGGTGAGGACGCCGACCAACACTGTTGCGGCGATCGCCGCACCAAGCGGCAGAGCCGGGGGTCGATTCTGATCGGTCACTCGGTCAATAGTGCATCAGGAGGCACCGCGCCACGAACCGTGCGGGCTGCACGCGCCCCCTCTTGACGCTGGTGGGACGAACCGAGACCGTGGATGAGGAGAACGGGGAACGATTCGCGGGCGCGGTCCACACGCCGCATATCCCCCCTCAGTGCGGCGGCCGACTCGCGAATCGTTCCTCTTCGGGAGCCATCATGGGGCGATTCATCTACGGCAACGGCAACACGAAGGTCGAGATCGAGGACCGTGCTCTCGCGCACCTGCAACAGGTCATCGGGTCGAAGCTCCGTCGCAACGAGCGCTTCTTCTTCACCTGGCGCGACGACGTGAGCATCGGCGACGGGCGCCGGTCCGTCTGGATCCATCAGAACGCCGACCTGGTGTTCAAGTACCACGGGCATCGCCCGCCGCAGCTGAACCGGGACTGGCTCGAGGCCCTCACCACCGTCGCCAACTCCGGCGGCGGCCTCTACCTCACCCCGGAACCCCCTCCGCGCAGCTGCGTCGGCCACGACGCGGCGCTGCACGACCGGGCCGATGCGATCGGCCGCGGCTGACGCGCAGCCTAGGCTGGTTCCCATGTACGTGGGCACCATTCGTCGCGTCGAGAACACCACCGTCGAACTCGCAGGTCACTCGCTCGAGGAGATCCGGGATCAGGCACAGGCTGCCGCCCCGGAGGGCTTCGACCTCGTGTCCGCGCCGGTGCAGATGATCAAGGGCAGCAGCGAGCTCAAGGCGACCGCGACCTATCAGCGCCGCGACGGCTTGCGCGACATCGAGGCCGACGACCGGGAGGCGTTGTTCGCCAAGGTGCCCGAGGGTTGGCAGCTCGTCAACATCCGCAAGCACTGACGTCGCCGGTCCGGCCGGCTCCGCTTGGTCGCGTCGCGGAGAGCCAGACCACGTCGGGATGTCGTCGGGCCATGTCAGTCTCTGGCCGGGAGAGGAGACCCGGCCCGTGGGCACGAACAAGCGTTACGCCGATGCAATCGATCGACGGGTCGACGAACGCACCGAACGCGTCCTCATGCGCATCCCGCCGTGCACGATCCCGATGCAGGCCTATGGGCCACGCCCGCTCGAGTGGCCGGCGGACCGGCCTGCGGTGTGGGCGTGGGTGTCGTGGCCGCACAAGCCCGCCGAACGGGTCGCAGCCATCGCGCACGGGTGGAACGATCGCGTCGTGGTCGTGCACTGGATGAGCCCGGCCGGCGAGCTCAACACCGTCGTCTGGCGCAACGCCGTGACGCGCCGCGGCGAGCGCGCGCACGGATAGCCCGCCGCTGACGAGTTGGCAACCCCGTCCCGCACCATCGCCCGCCGTGGCATCGTGCGTCACGATGCGTTACGTCAAGTACGGGGGCGAGACCTTCATCACCAGCGATGCCGTCGCTCGCGCGCTGCTCGCGCTGACGGCGAGCGTGGCCGCCACATCGGGAAGTGAAGTCGTCACGGTCCTCGCGATCGAGCCGGGGTCGGAGGAGCCCGCGCAGGTCGATCTCGTCATCGGGACGGGCATCCACATTCTGTCCCGGCCCGCGGCCATCGACATCCCGGAGCCGGATTTCGAGGATGCCGTCGGCTGGCTGCAGTTGCATCCCGACTACCCCCGCCGCGCGCCTGAGCCCGGCCCGACAGCCGAGACCGACGACCTCACGTCGTGGAACGACGATTTCGGCGGAGCGATCGACATCATCTGAGATCTCGCGGCGTGAGCCGTTACGCGCAGTGCCCTTGACGACCGCTCGTGCGACGAGGACCGTTATGAGCAAGCAAGCGTGGAAAAACGCGATGGCCTCCTCGCTCCCTCCCCTCATCGGAGCGGCCGTCGCCCTGTGCACGTGTGGAGGACAGCATGGGCCGCTTCATCTACGGAAACGGAAACGCCAAGGTCGAGATCGAGGATCGCACGCTCGCTCACCTGCAGCAGGTCGTCGGGGCGAAGCTCCGGCGGAGCGAGTCGTTCTTCTTCACCTGGAAGGACGACCCGAGCGTGGGCGGCGGGCGGCGTGCTGTGTGGATCCACCCGGGTGCCGACCTCGAGTTCAAGTTCCACGGCGGCCGCGAGCCCCAGCTCAGCCGGGAATGGCTCACCGCGCTCACGACCGTCGCGAGCTCCCCCACCGGACTGTACGTGGTACCGGAGCCGGCGCCGCGGGCGGCACCCTTGCACAGCGGCGGTGTCGAGCTCTACGGGGAGCGTATCGGCGGATGATCGACCGCCGGCCGGCGGTACAACGATCCCGTTTCGGTATCGGCGAGCGCCCTCGCGCACGCTGACCACGGAGGAGTCGGGAACGGTCGTCGGTCCAGGCGATAATGAGCGCCGGCGACACGACAGGCGTCTTGCCGGGTGCCATTGGAGGAGCGCATGCCGTTTCGCACGAAAGAGACGTTGGAGGCCTGGCTGGCTGAGTTCGCCGAACTCGGATACCCGATCAGCGAGCGGCTGCGGGTGATGCCGCAGGACGGCACCGACGGCTATGACACGGGCCTCATCGGCCTCGACCTGGTCAATGCCGGCACCGTGACCTACCTGCAGCCCGAGCCCGTCGGTTCGACCCGCTGGGCGATCACGTTCGAAGCCCGCGAGCAGGACGTGAAGCTCGACGCCGGCCGTGCCTTCGAGCTGTCGGCGGAGCTGGCGATGGTGTCCGCCCTCTGCTCGTTCCTGCAGTCCAAGTCCGCCGACTTCATCGCGAGCCGGGCGACCTGACGGGTCAGTCGCCGGTCGGCTCAGGAACCAGCCGCAACCCCGCCGCGCTGTTGGCCGCCTCATTGAGGAGCACGAGCCACCGCCGGTTGAGCGTCCCCGTCGGCGCTTCGGCGAAGCTGAAATACAGCGACGAGGCGCGGGAGATCCAGACGCTCCCGTACTGACCTTCCTGCCCCTCCGCGGCATCGTCGCCGTGCGTGTCGGGCTCGCTGCCCCACGTAAAGACGAAGCTCTCGTCGCGACGGAGCTTGGTGACGATCACCGCACGCAGATGCTGCAGCGCCCAGTCATCGACGTTGACGGCCGGTGCGACACCGTAGATCAGATGTCCCATGCTTCTCCCTCTCGAGCAGGGCCCGGTCTCACCCCGGACCAGGGGCCTCTGGCGCTTGAGCGTCGCGAGCGGCTGATCCACAAGGTACCTCCACCGCCGCCCGTCGGGAGACTGCGCCGAGGAGGCGAAGGATGCGCCGCGTGCGCCCGATCACGCAAGCCGCCTTGCGTGCTTTCTCCTACCGGGGACAATTGGCGGGTGCGTCGAATCCACTATGGAACAGGCGTCGTCCTCACCACGGACGACGTCGCCGACGTGTTGCTGCGCCTCAGCGTCGCCCTCGCGAACCTGTCGCACACCGAGCGGGTGACGATTCCCGTCGCCAGTGGCGACTCCTCGAACACCAGCGTCGACCTGATCCTCGGTCCCGGCATCGCGGTGATGTCCGAGCCCGCCCCCTGGTACGGCGACGAACCGGACTTCTCGACCGGTGCCACCCTGCTCCGGATGCACCCGCACTACCCCTATCGGCGTCCCGCCGATCGTCCACAGCCGATGACTCCGATCGAGGTGGACAACTGGGACCCCGATCTCGAGGGCTACTGAGCCGACTACGGGACTCGAACCCGTAACCCCCGTTTTCGACGTGCGACGTACCATCGCGTACTTTGCTGTACTTTCCGCGGTTCCCGGCGGTTTCGGTCCACCAAAGTACAACTAAGTACGTGCGCAAAACCATGGGTAAACCATGGTTCACAGCCCGTCGCGGGCGGCCACTCACGACGCGAGCCGACCGCCGGCGCCGCGCGCGACGCATCCCGACGGCCGCCCCAGTAGATGACCGGCTCCCATGCGTTCAGCGGGCCCGCGCTACGCGTCGGCCGCTCACGTGCGCCCGATCCAGGCGCCGCAGCACGCGGTGCGTCGTCACCGGGTCATGCTCGAGCTGCTCGCGCGTGTCGACCGCGCGGTGCAGCAGCACGTAGGAGCGATCCGCGACGAGCTCGGCGTAGAGGCGGCGAAAGATCAACTCGGACACGAGGACAAGAGGACCACCGAAGCTCATTACGCCGACCGCGTCCGACGAGGCCCCGCCGCAGCCTAAACCCTATCGAAGCTGCTGCGCTGACTCTCGAACGCCGAGGAGTGCTCGGTAGTGCTCGCGGATCAGATCGTTGGGAATCGGCTCATCGCTCGACTCGCCATCCGACACCCCGGCGATGCGCCTAGTCTCACTCCACGGGGTACCGGGCTCGTGCGTCATCGCACTCAGCTGGAGTCCGGTCAATGCTTCGTAGTTGGTCAGGACTGCGTCCAAAATTATCCGCTCGTCCGCGGAGAGAGCATCCGGATCGCCGCTGGGCCAGGACGAAACACTGAAGCTTCTCCGGTGCTGCCTGTACAGCTGAGGGGAAACCGGCCCGTTCTTCCACGCCTCGAAGTCGCCGGCGAAGAGCGGGTCATCGCGGAGGGCAAGCGACCAGCCCTGAGCGATGTAGCACAGCTTTTGTAGCTTCATCGTCGAGATCCCTTCGCCTTCGAAGTGACTCACTACATGAGCGGCAACATCATCAGCTTTCGCCATCGTCCTGCCCTTCTCTGTTCTCGGCATCATACGAGTCCCCCCTGACATCCGCATGTGCAACGCCGCGGAGAAGAACCATGGCATCACGCAGCTCGGGCTGCACGTCTCGTGCTGCGGATTCGAGCAACTGAACGCCGACCTCAAGGAAGCGCGCGATCGACCGCGAGACGCTCTTCTGGTCATCTGTGAAGTCGTTCAGCTTGTCTGAGTCCAAGAAGAGTGCGCCCCAGACTCGATCGCGCGAATGGACCGGCACGACACAGAAGGACCTCCATTGCGCTTCTTCATCCCGATCGAGAGGTATGGACGGAGCGCGGTGCGTGGCAACGTAGCGCGCCTTGCCTTCCTCCACGATCTCGATGATCGCCTTGCCGTGCGCCGTATCGGGGGTGAAGCGCCTCCGCGCATTGTCAGGCCGCCCTTTCGATCGCCCGACCCTTTGCAGGTACTGCGCACCACCCTCCGACCGCTCGTCGCCCTCCAGGGTGTAGAGAGTGGCACGGCAGTTTCTGATGGGCATCAGACGTGTAGCCTCACCGAGCATCGAGTCCATGAACCGATCGCAATCGGCTCCGAGCCGTTTTGACTGCATCAGCTCAGAGACCGCGTCGGATGCGCCTGTCAAAGAGTTGCTGAAGGATTTCATCGCGCCGCGAGCTTCGGCACGCGTGGTGAGCGACCGTTTCCCGGTCACGAGCGCCAGACCGAGCGACGCGACGGTCGCCACAATCGCGCCCCAGGTTTCGAGGTGGCCGAGAGCTTCCTGCCATCCGTCCTCCGTCGGCGCAAACTCCCATACGACCGCTGCGAGCGCCGCCGTGACAGCCGCAAGCGCGGGCAGGAAGAAGTCCGCGGCATCGGCTTTGTTGAAGCCGTTGTCGTCCATCCAATTCCCGAACGGGCGTCTGACGGCCTTCCAGGCTGTCGAAAGTGAATCCCCCACGGGGAGATAGTAGGACAGCTCAGGACTTGGTCAGGACCCGAAGGCTGTCGTCCAAAACCATGGGTAAACAATGGGTTGCCCCAGTTGGCCCTGAACTCACCTGCAAATTTTGGCCCTCTGACCGGGACTTTACAGAGCCGACTACGGGACTCGAACCCGTAACCCCCGTATTACAAGTACGGTGCGCTACCAATTGCGCCAAGTCGGCAGGACGTCCAGTCTATCGACGGACGCGGGCAGCGCAGAAACGCCTGCTGCCCCGACGGCGCCCGGTCAGGACGCGGGCGCCTCGGTGGGCGTCGGGGTCGGGGTCGGGGTGGGAGCGGACTTGTAGTACGCGTCGCTCGCGGTCGTCAGCACGAACTGCGAGAACTCGGCCGGATCGCTCAGGTCGCCGATGTACTGCTTGCCGTTGACGAGCACCATCGGGGTCCCGGTGAGCGACAGGCCGTTCGTGTCGGGGATGCCGGCGACGGCGCGCTCGGTCGCCGACTTCGCCCAGGCGGCGTAGGAGCCCGACTCGATGCAGTCGCGGACGACGCGGGTCGAGTCGACGCCGGAGGCCTGCGCCATGTTCGCGAGCTCGGTGTCGGAGTAGCCGTCGGTGTCGACCTCGGGCTGACGCGTGAGCAGCTCGTTGTTGAACGCGAAGAAGGCGTCGGGCGCGTTCGTGGCAACGCACGCTGCCGCACTGGCCGCGCGGAGCGAGTACTTCGTTCCGTTCGACTTCGCCGTCAGCATCGCCACCGGGTAGTAGCTGAGAGTGACGGCACCGTCGTCGACCCAGGAGGTGAGCTGCTGGGCGTTGGCGACCTGCCACTCGCGAGCACCGGCGGAAAGGTAGTCGACGTAGACCCGGATCTCGACGGGCGGGGCCGTGGAGGACGTCGGAGCAGGAAGGCCCTCGGCGGGCGTCGCAGCCGCGGCATCCGGGGCGGACTCCGCCGGCGCGGACGCATCGGTCTCGGCGGCGATGTCGGTCGATACCGAGGTGTTGACCACATCGGCGACGACGAATCCGTCACCCGAGGCGGTCGCGGGCTCGAGCTGCGGCTGGCTTCCGGCGCTCGAGACGGTCATGGTGACGGCCACGGCTGCGGCGGCCACGACTCCGACAGCAAGCACTCCCAGACCCGAGCGGCGTGCGATGCGCGCACGCGACTGCCGGGTGTGAACCTGGAGCGCCTTCTCACGCACCGCCTCGCGACGGTCGGTGACTGCCGGCGTTTCAGGTGCGTCAGGAGTGTCGTCAGAAGACATGGAACCTCGGGGAACAGAAGAAGGATGAGGGCCGAGCGGTGGCACTCGCGACGGGCTTCACGAGTCACTCGATGGTAATCAGCCAGCCTGGGAAAGCCCAGAGCACCGGCCCGATCTCCATGTCTCTCGCACGCCCGCGCACGTGCCATACTGAGAGCGCGCCCGATGAGGGGCGTACGGGGGCGACCCCGTTCCATTCACAACGGATCGTCCGGCACGTACCTGCCGGTGAAGGAGAAGAAACGATGGCGACTGTCACTTTCGACAACGCAACCCGTCTGTACCCCGGTGGCACGCGCCCCGCGGTCGACAAGCTCAACCTCGAAGTGGGCGACGGCGAGTTCCTCGTCCTGGTCGGCCCCTCGGGTTGCGGAAAGTCCACCTCGCTGCGCATGCTCGCCGGCCTCGAAGAGGTCAACTCGGGCAGCATCCGCATCGGTGAGCGCGACGTCACCGACGTTCCCCCGAAGGACCGCGACATCGCGATGGTCTTCCAGAACTACGCGCTGTACCCGCACATGACGGTCGCTGAGAACATGGGCTTCGCGCTCAAGATCGCCGGCGTCGGCAAGGAAGAGCGCGCCCAGCGCGTGCTCGAGGCGGCCAAGCTCCTCGACCTCGAGGAGTACCTGACCCGCAAGCCGAAGGCTCTCTCGGGTGGTCAGCGTCAGCGTGTCGCGATGGGCCGCGCCATCGTCCGCAAGCCCCAGGTGTTCCTCATGGACGAGCCGCTGTCGAACCTCGACGCCAAGCTCCGCGTCCAGACCCGTACGCAGATCGCTTCGCTGCAGCGCAGCCTCGGCGTCACCACGGTGTACGTCACCCACGACCAGACCGAGGCCCTCACCATGGGCGACCGCATCGCGGTCCTCAAGGACGGCATCCTGCAGCAGGTCGGCACCCCGCGCGACCTGTACGAGAAGCCGAACAACGTCTTCGTCGCCGGCTTCATCGGGTCGCCCGCCATGAACCTGTTCACCGCCTCGCTCGCCGAGGGCGGCGTGCAGTTCGGCACCAAGGTCGCCCCGGTCGAGGCCGACACGCTCGGCAAGGCGCACGGCTCGACCGTCACCATCGGCATCCGCCCCGAGGACATCATCGTCAACCCCGAGGACGGCCAGGGCCTGACCGTCGACGTCGACCTGGTCGAGGAGCTCGGTGCTGACGGCTACCTCTACGGCCACACCGACATCAACGGCAAGCGCACCGACATCGTCGCGCGCGTCGACGGCCGCCGTCACCCGAACGCGGGCGACAAGGTCGTCCTGGCTCCCGTCCCCGGACACGTCCACGTGTTCGACGGCGAGACCGGCGAGCGCCTGACCGACAAGGCCATCGCCTCGGCCTGATCCGGTATCTTCGTACGCTGCGGCGCGGGTGGCCTCTGGTCGCCCGCGCCGCAGTCTTTGCGCCTCACATCCGATCGGAGAATCCGTGACCGCCTCGCTCTCGATCACCGCCAGCAGCGTCGACCCGGGCCTGCTCGCCCTTCCCTGGTCGACGACCCTCGCCGACTGGTCGACGCCCGACATCGTCTACCTGCCCAAGGGCATCTCGCGCCACCTCGTGCGCTTCGCGAACCTGTCCGGACGGGTCGTGGCGATCAAGGAGACGACGGCGGCGATGGCCCGGCGCGAGTACGAGATGCTCGGCTCGCTGCAGCGCCTCGACGTGCCCTGCGTCGAGCGGGTGGCGGTCATCGACGGGCGTCGCGACGCGGACGGCGAGGAACTGCCCGCGGCCCTCGTGACGGCACACCTGAAGTTCTCCCTCCCCTATCGCGCCCTGTTCACCCAGGTGCTGCGCCCCGACACGGCGACCCGTCTCGTGGACGCCCTCGCGGTGCTGCTCGTGCGCCTGCACAACGTCGGCTTCTTCTGGGGCGACGTCTCGCTGTCGAACACGCTCTTCCGCCGCGACGCCGGCGCCTTCGCCGCGTACCTCGTCGACGCCGAGACGGGCGAACTGCACGAGCGCGGCCTCACGCGCGGTCAGCGGATGCACGATCTCGACATCGCACGCACGAACATCGCCGGCGAGATCATGGACCTCGAGGCCGGCGGCCGTCTTGAGGGCGGCGTGGACGCCATCGCGATCGCCGACGGCATCATGTCGTCGTACCACTCGCTGTGGGCGGCCCTCACCGACCAGGAGACATTCTCGGCGAACGAGTCGTGGCGCATCACCGAGCGCGTCCAGAAGCTCAACTCGCTCGGGTTCGACATCGGCGAGATGTCGATCGACGCCGCCGCCGACGGCACGCGCGTCTCGATCCAGCCGAAGGTCGTCGACGCCGGCCACCACCAGCGTCGACTGCTCCGACTGACGGGACTGGACGTCGAGGAGAACCAGGCCCGTCGTCTGCTCAACGACCTCGACGAGTTCAGCGCGCGCGTCTCACGCCTCGGGTCGAACGAGGAGATGGTCGCGCACGAGTGGCTCACCCGAGTGTTCGAGCCCGTCGTGCTCTCGGTGCCGTGGGACCTGCGCGCGAAGCTCGAGCCGGCCGAGCTGTTCCACCAGGTGCTCGAGCACCGCTGGTACCTCTCGCAGACGGAGGGGCGGTCGGTGCCCCTGGCCGAGGTGCTGTCGTCGTACGTCGAGAACGTGCTCCGTCACCGGCGCGACGAGGCGACCGTGATGGGTCCGCCGACCGAGACGATGTCGGTTCCGATCGTCACCGACTCCGTCCCGGTCGACGACGACGAGGCTGAGGTCGACTGGCGCGACCTCGTCTGACGAACGAGGCCGCGCCGCCGGTCAGTAGCCGACGGTGAAACGCTCGCGGACGTGCTTCGGGTTCTCGATCTCGTCGACGACCGCGATGGCGAAGTCGGCGCCGGAGATGAACGAGTCGCCGTTCTCGTCGGTGACGAGCACATCGCCGCCGTCGCGGTAGCGTCCCGTGCGCTCGCCCGGGTTGAACGACCCGAAGCCGCCCGCCGGGTGGATGAAGAACCAGTCGCGACCGCTCTCATCGGCCTGCAGATCTTCGAGGATGCCGATGGCCTCGAGCGCCTCGTCCTTGAACTCCTCGGGGAAGCCACTGTCGATCAGGCGCGGACCGCCCGGGGCGACGAGGCTGCCGCCCGCACCGCCGACGACGCCGACGCGCACGTTCTCGGGAAGGCTTTCGACCAGCAACGCGGTGTTCGGGCGGACCTGCCCCTGCATGTCGCCGCGCGGGGCGACAGCCGAGACGACGACGTCCACGCCGTCGAGCTGGCCGACGAGGGCGGGCACGTCCAGCAGGGTGCCCTCGAGGTACGTCGCGCCCTCGATGCGATCGGCGGGAACCTTGCGGGCGACGGAGACGACGGTGTGGCCGCGCGAGACGGCCTCCTCGACGATGTGGCTGCCGGCGTAGCCGGTTCCTCCGATGACGGCGATGCGTGCCATGACTTCTTCCTCCGTTGGGTGTCGTGCGCGGGCCCCGGCCCGCGGGTGTGGCCGATCAGCGAGCGGGCTGCGTGTGCCAGATGCGGTCGATGTAGTCGCGGATCGACCGATCCGACGAGAAGAAGCCTGTTCGAGCGACGTTCAGGATGGCCGAGCGGGTCCAGGCATCGCGGTCGGCGTACGCGGCATCCACCCGCTCCTGGGCTGCGATGTACGACGTGTAATCGGCCAGCACCATGAAGCGGTCGTCGTACATCAGGTTCGACACGACGGGCTCGAAGGTCGAGCGGTCGCCGTCCGAGAACGCACCGGATCCGATGAGATCCAGCGCCCGGCGCAGTTCATCGTCAGCCTGGGCGAACTCTCCCGGACGGTAGCCCGCGGCCCAGAGCTCCTCGACCTCGGGCTCGCTCATGCCGAACAGGAAGAAGTTGTCGTCACCGACGAGCTCGCGGATCTCCACGTTTGCGCCGTCATCGGTGCCGATAGTGAGCGCGCCGTTCAGGGCGAACTTCATGTTGCCCGTGCCCGAAGCCTCCTTGCCTGCGAGCGAGATCTGCTCGGACAGGTCGGCGGCAGGGATGACCCGCTCCGCGAGCGTGACGTTGTAGTTCGGCGGGAAGACGACCTTGAGGCGCCCCTCGAGGCGCGCGTCGTTGTTCACGACAGATCCGACGGCGTTGATGAGGTGGATGACCCGCTTGGCCATCGCGTAGCCGGGAGCCGCCTTGGCACCGAAGATGAAAGTGCGCGGCTGCAGGTCGGACGCCGCCACCCGCCCCGACACGACCCGCTCGTAGAGCGTGACGATGTGGAGCAGCTTGAGCGTCTGACGCTTGTACTCGTGCAGTCGCTTGACCATGACGTCGAGCAGGTGGTCGTCGGCGATCTCGAAGCCGTCGCGCTTCATCAGCACGTCGTTCAGGCGCCGCTTGTTCGCGGCCTTGACGCTGGCGAAGGCCGCACGGAAATCGGGATCCTCGGCGTACGACTCGAGTTCGCGCAGCCGCTCGAGGTCGGTGAGCCAGCCGGTGCCGAGCGCGGCGGTGATGAGCTCGGACAGGTCGGGGTTCGCCAGACGCATGAACCGTCGCGGGGTCACGCCGTTCGTGACGTTCGTGAACTTCTCGGGCATCATCTCGTCGAACTGGTGCAGCACCTTCTCGCGCAGCAGCTGCGAGTGGAGCTCGGCGACACCGTTGACCTTCGACCCGGCGACCGTCGCGAGGTAGGCCATGCGCACGGCCCGCTGCTCGGAGACGATGGACATGTCGCGCAGGCGCTGCTCGTCGTCGCCGAACCGCTCGCGCACGCGGAGCAGGAACTCGTCGTTGATGCGGTAGATGATCTCGAGGTGCCGCGGCAGCAGGCGACCGAGCAGATCGACCGACCAGACCTCGAGCGCCTCAGGCAGCAGGGTGTGACACGTGTAGGCGAAGCACTTCTGGGTGATGGCCCAGGCGGCATCCCAGTCGAGCTTCCGCTCGTCGACGAGCACGCGCATCATCTCGGGAACGGCGATGACGGGGTGGGTGTCGTTGAGCTGGAAGATCACGCGCTCAGGAAGATCCTCGAGATCGAAGTCTTCGGGCAGCACCTTCGTCATGTAGTCGGCGATGGACGCCGCGACGAAGAAGTACTGCTGCTGAAGGCGCAGCTCCTTGCCCTGCGGCGTGGAGTCCTCGGGGTACAGCACCTTGGAGATGTTCTCCGCGAACGTCTGCGCGCGCACCGCCTCGACGTAGTCGCCGCTGTTGAAGGTGCGCAGGTCGAAGGCCTTCGTGGCTTCGGCGCTCCACAGACGGAGGGTGTTCACCCGCCCGTTCTGGTAGCCGGGCACCATGTAGTTGTAGGGCACGGCGCGCACGCTCCAGGCCGGCACCCACCGGCTGCGGATGACGCCGTCGTCGTCGTAGGTCTCGGTGTGGCCGGCGAACGAGACGGTCTGCGCCGATTCGGGGTGACGGAACTCCCACGGCGAACCGAGCGCGAGCCAGGCATCCGGCTTCTCGATCTGCTCGCCGCCCCGGAAGACCTGGCGGAAGATGCCGTACTCGTATCGGATGCCGTACCCGATGCTCGGAACACTGAGGGTGGCGAGCGAGTCGACGAAGCATGCAGCGAGGCGCCCGAGGCCGCCGTTGCCGAGGCCCGGCTCGACCTCGTGAGCGCGCATCGTGTCGATGTCGATGCCGCATGCGGCCAGCGCCTCGGTCGCGATCTCGGTCAACCCCGAGGCGAGCAGGTTGTTGTCGAGCTGACGCCCCAGGAGATACTCCGCCGACAGGTAGCAGACGGCCTTGCGCTGGTCCTCGCGCTGACGCCGCTGGTCCTCGAGCCACCGCGCGACGAGATAGTCGCGCACGGTGGCGGCGAGTGCCATGTACGTGTCGGTCTCGGTCGCCGACGACAACGCGACACCGCGTTCCATGTTGAGGTTCAGCAGGAACTCGCGCACGAAACCGTCCACCGTCGCCGGGGGCGACGCCACCGGCGCAAGCGCCAGCGGGTGGGTCGCAGCGATCGTGCGGGAGCCGGAGGTCTTGTCGTTCTCGCTCACGGTTCGAAACTACCCGTTCGATCGGAATCGCGTCGGGTCGTCAGGCGTCGACCGAGTGGAATTTACAGGAAGGTCATCGCCCGGTCACAGCCCGACGACGCCCTCCGATCATTCCTGCGCGGCGCGGATCGTGGCGACCTGGTAGAGCGCGACGGATGCCGCGATACCGGCGTTGAGCGACTCGGTCGCCGACGAGATCGGGATCGAGACGACCTGGTCGCACGTCTCGGTCACCAGACGCGAGAGCCCCTTGCCCTCTGACCCGACGACGATGACGACCGGGCGGTCGGCGAGCTGCAGCGACGGCAGCTCGATGTCGCCGCCGCCATCGAGGCCGAGCACGAAGACGCCCTGCTTCTTGAACTCCTTGAGCGTGGTCGTCAGGTTCGGCGCGATGACGACCGGGATGCGCGCGGCCGCGCCGGCGCTGGTCTTCCACGCGGCCGAGTTGACGCCCGCCGAGCGGCGCTGGGGAACAATGACGCCCTGGCTGCCGAAGGCGGCGGCCGAGCGCATGATCGCGCCGAGGTTACGCGGGTCGGTGACACCGTCGAGCGCCACGAAGAGCGGGGTCTCCCCCGAGTCGATGACCTCTTCGAGCAGGTCCTGCGGGTGGCCGTACTCGTAGGGCGGCACCTTGATCGCGACGCCCTGGTGCACGCCGTCGAACCCGGCCATGCGGTCGAGCTCCTGGCGCGTGACCTCGAGCACCGGGATGCCGCGGTTCGTGGCGATCGACAGCATCTCCTTGACACGGTCGTCCATCTCGACGCGCTGGGCGATGTAAAAGGCCGTGGCGGGGATCTTGGCGCGCAGCGCCTCGAGCACGCTGTTGCGGCCGGTGACCGTCTCGGTGTCATCGCCCGACTTCGACTTCGGCGCCCGGTTCGCGCTGCCCTGGCGCTGCTGCGGCTTGCCACCGGCGGCGATGTAGCGCTCCTGAGCGGCCTTCCGCTTGCCCGCGGGGTGCCACGCGCGATCCTCGGCCTTCGGCGTCGGGCCGCGACCCTCGAGCGAGCGACGGTTCTTGCCGCCGGTGCCCTTGGTGGGGCCCTTCTTCTTGCCGCGTCCGGCGGACGGGTTTCCTGGCTTAGCCACGGTTCACACTCCAATGGGTCCCCTCGGGACCGTCTTCGAGGACGATGCCGGCCGCCGCGATCGCGTCGCGGATACGGTCGGCTGTCGTCCAGTCCTTGGTCGCGCGCGCTTCAGCGCGCTGGTCGATCATGGTGCGCACGAGCGCGTCGAGAGCGACGGTCTCGGCGTCGTCGCCGCGCGGCTCATCGGCGGCATCGAGCCCCAGCACGGCGAGCATCGCCGACACGGCTCCCACCGCGGCGGAGACCGCGTCGTGGTCGCCCTCGTCGAGCGCGGTGTTGCCCGCCCGGACGGTCTCGTGCAGCACGGCGAGCGCCTGCGGGACGGCCAGGTCGTCGTCCATCGCGGATGCGAAGGCGACGGGCACGTCCTCATCCCGACCGGCCGATCCCCCGGGCAGCACGCGAGCGGCGCGCTGCAGGAACGAACGGATGCGGCCGAGCGCGGCCTCGGCCTCGTCGAAGCTCGCCGGCGTCAGGTCGAGGCTCGACCGGTAGTGGGCGGCGCCGAGCGCATACCGGACGACACGGGGGTCGCGCTCGCGCAGCACGTCGTCGGCGAGCAGGAAATTGCCGAGCGACTTCGACATCTTCTGGTCGCCGACGGTGACGAGGCCGTTGTGCACCCAGTAGCGCGCGAAGGCGTCACCCGCCGCCGTCGACTGGGCGAGCTCGTTCTCGTGGTGCGGGAAGCGCAGGTCGAGTCCGCCGCCGTGGATGTCGAACTCGCCGCCGAGGTAGCGCCGGCTCATCGCCGAGCACTCGATGTGCCACCCGGGACGGCCGTGCCCCCAGGGGGAGCTCCAGGCGGCATCCGACGGCTCCTCCGGCTTGGCACCCTTCCACAGGGCGAAGTCGCGCGGATCGCGCTTACCCCGGGGGTCGGCGTCGGCCGCGGCCTCCATCGCGTCGAGCGACTGGCGGGTCAACGAGCCGTACTCGGGCCACGACCGCACATCGAAGTACACGTCTCCCGAGCCGTCGGGGGCCGCGTAGCCATGGCCACGCTCGATGAGGGTCTCGATGAGCTCGATCATCTGCGGAACGGATGCCGTGGCGCGCGGCTCATAGGTCGGCGCCAGCACACCCACGGCTGCGTAGGCACGGGTGAACTCGAGCTCGATCCGGTACGCGAGCGCCCACCACGGCTCGGCATCCGTCGCGTTGGCGAGGATCTTGTCGTCGATGTCGGTGACGTTGCGGACGAACGTCACCCGTCCGTGCCGGTACTCGAGCCAGCGGCGGAGGATGTCGAAGCCGACCGCCGCGCGGACATGGCCGATGTGCGGACCGGACTGCACCGTCGGACCGCAGACGTAGACCGTGACGTTCGACGGGTCGCGCGGCGCGAAATCGCGCAGCGCCTGCGCGCGGGTGTCGTAGAGGCGAACGGTCACTGCACCAGCCTACCGGCGGGGCGCCGCGCCGCCGTGGCATGAGCGTGCCCCGAGACGCGGTAGAACTGGAGGGTGCTGCCCGTGATCGCCGTCCTCGTCGCAGCGGTGCTGTTCGGCACGACCGGCACCGCGCAGGCGCTCGGCCCCGACGACACGACGCCGCTCGGTGTCGGAGCGGCCCGCCTCATCGTCGGGGGCACGGCGCTCGCGGCCGTCGGCCTGTCGATCGGTGCCCGCCGACAGCGCGCTCGCATCGCGCGCGACGGCATCCGCCCGGTCGGAGGTCCGCGCGCCGTCGGCCTCATGGCGCTGACCGGACTGTGCCTCGCGCTCTATCAGCCGCTGTTCTTCCTCGGCACGGCGCGCAACGGTGTCGCCGTGGGGACGGTCATCGCGCTCGGATCCGCCCCGGTGCTCGCGGGACTGCTGGAGTGGGCCCTCACACGGCGGCGGCCGACGTCGTCGTGGATGACCGCGACGGCGCTGGCCACGGCCGGAGTCGCCCTGCTCGCCGTCGCGGGCGGCGGCTCGGCAGGGGCCGACGGTCTCGGCGTCCTGGGGTCGCTGGGGGCGGGTGCCTCGTTCGCGATCATCGCCAATGCGCAGCGGCGGCTGATCTCCGGCGGATGGGACGCTTTCACCGTCTCGGGTGCGATGGGCTCCGGCGCAGCCGTGTGCGGCGCCGCGATGCTGCCGTTGACCGACATGCGGTGGCTCACCGAGCCGCGCGGCTGGGTCATGGCGCTCTGGCTGGGCGTGGCGACGGTCGCGCTGGCGTACGCGCTGTTCACGTGGGGGCTCGGCGGCTTGAGCGCGGCGACCGCAGCCACCCTCACCCTCGCCGAGCCGCTGACGGCGAGCCTGCTCGGCGTCATCCTGCTGGGCGAGCGCCTCGCTCCGCTGGCGCTCGTAGGACTCGCCGTGCTCGCCGCCGGCCTCGTGCTGCTGGCCGTCACCTCGCGCTCCCGCCGCAACCCCGCCCCGACACCCGTGGAGGCCTGACATGGCGGGATCCGTCACGATCGTCCGAGACGACCTCACCGGCGCCGCGACCCGCGGTCTGCTCGCCGCGCACCTTGCGGGCATGCTCGCCAACACGCCGGTCGAGAGCGTGCACGCCCTCGACCTGACCGCGCTGCAGCATCCGACCGTCCGGGTGTACTCGGCCTGGGTCGGTGACGAGATCGCCGCTGTCGGCGCGTACAAGGCTTTCGACGTCGACCGCGCGGAGATCAAGTCCATGCGCGTCGCCGACGGGTTCCTCGGGCGCGGCTTGGGGCGCGCGATGCTGCAGCACCTCGAGCGGGAGGCCCGGGATGCCGGCATTCGCTCGCTCTGGCTCGAGACCGGCTCCGGCCCCGACTTCGTCGCCGCACGGAGTCTGTACGAGAGCGCCGGCTTCTCGTACTGCCCGCCGTTCGGCGACTACTCCCCCGACCCGCTGTCGGTGTTCATGACGCGCGACCTCGAGGCAGCGCCCCGCTGAGCCTCAGCGGATGCGGTAGACGAGGGCGACCGCGGTAGCGGAGACCCCTTCGCCGGCGCCGGTGAACCCGAGCCCGTCGGTCGTCGTGGCCGCGACGGAGACCGGCGCGCCGAGCGCCTGCGTCAGCAGCGCCTCGGCCTCGGCGCGGCGCGGCGCGAACCGCGGCCGGTTGGCCTGCACCTGCACCGAGACGTTTCCGATCGCGTAGCCGGCCTCGGCCACGAGCTCGCGCACGCGCCGCAGGAAGACGATGCCCGCGGCCCCCGCGTACTCGGGACGGTCGACCCCGAAGTGGGTGCCGATGTCGCCCAGGCCGGCGGCCGCGAGCACCGCGTCGACGATCGCGTGAGCGACCGCGTCGCCGTCCGAGTGGCCGCGCAGCCCGGGTTCGCCGGGCCACTCCAGTCCCGCCAGGCGCAGCGCCCCGTCGCCTCCGAACGCGTGGACGTCGGTGCCGATGCCGACGAGCGGGACCACGGATGCCGCCGCGGCGGTGGGCCGCAGCAGGTGACGCGCCCGGTCGAGGTCGGCGGGCGTGGTGATCTTGAACGACAGGTCATCGCCCGCGACGGTGTGCACGGGGTGACCGGCGGCCGCGAACAGCGCGGTGTCGTCGGTGAACTCCTCGGCCGCCGTAGCGTACGCGGATTCGAGGAGTGCCCGAGGAAACCCCTGGGGCGTCTGCGCTGCGGCCAGCGGAGCGCGATCGACAGCCTCGTCGACCGCGGCACCGGTCACGCGTTTGAGCGTGTCGACGACGGGGCGCACCGGCACGACTCCGGCGCCCGAGCGATCCACCTCGGCGATCACCCGTTCGAACACGTCCGGCGGGGTCAGCGCACGGGCGGCGTCGTGGACGAGGACGGTCTCGACGTCGGCCCACAGGGCCGCGAGTCCCGCGGCGACCGACTGCTGCCGCGTCTGGCCCCCGACGACGACCGAGACGAGGTCGGAGCGACCGCCGAATGCCGCCTCAGCCTCGGTGCGGGCGTCGCCCTCGCGTCCGGCGGGCGCCACGATCACGACCTGAGCGGTCGGTGCCGCGGCGACGCCGTCGAGGGCGTGCCTCAGGATCGAGTGCTCGTCGATCCCGACGAACGCCTTCGGAGCCCCGGCCGAGAGCCGTGTTCCGGAACCGGCCGCGACGACGATGACCGCGACGCGCGGAACGGGGATGATGCCCACGGCAGCGGATGCCGAGACGGACTCAGGAGGCGAGGACCTCGTCGAGGACGCCCGAAGCGTGGTCCTCGTCGGCCTTGAGCGCCAGCGCGATCTCGGACACGAGGATCTGGCGCGCCTTCGCGAGCATGCGCTTCTCGCCAGCGGACAGGCCGCGGTCCTGATCGCGACGCCACAGGTCGCGCACGACTTCGCTCACCTTGATGACGTCGCCCGAGGCGAGCTTCTCGAGGTTGGCCTTGTACCGACGCGACCAGTTGGTCGGCTCTTCGGTGAAAGGGGCACGCAGGACGTCGAACACGCGCTCGAGTCCGTCCTTGCCGATGACGTCGCGAACGCCGACCAGGTCGACGTTGTCAGCCGGGACCTCGATGATGAGGTCTCCCTGGGTGACGTTGAGCTTCAGGTATTTCTTCGTCTCGCCCTTGATGATCCGGTCCTTGACCTCGATGATCGTGGCTGCCCCGTGGTGGGGGTAGACGACGGTTTCGCCAACCTCAAAAAGCATGGAGTTATATCCCTTCGGCAACATCCAGGATAACACAGGGGGCATACAGTAAGGTTTGCCGCCGCTTATACCCCGCGGCATCCGAGGGGTGTCGGCACGTCGGCCCCGTCACCCTTAGACTTCTGAAGACGCCCGTCTGCCTGCCTGGAGGATCCGTGAAACTGCGAATCGTCGCTTCGATTGCCGTGGGCGCCGCCCTGACCCTGGGGGCCACCGGCTGCAGCATGATCTCGCCGCAGGCGACGACCATCGACTTCTCCGCCTCGGACGGCGTGAACATCCCGCCCTCCGGCCCGCTCGACGTCCGCAACGCGATGGTCATCGCCGACGAATCCGGCACCGCGGGCAACTTCCTCGCCGCCATCGTCAACCCCACCGACGAGGACCACACGCTCATCTTCGGCTTCGGCGAGACCACGACCACGCTGAAGGTGCCGGCGCGCGACAGCATCAGCCTGGGCGTCGACGGCAACAAGCCGATCCTGCTCGAGGACATCGACACCATGCCCGGTGCGACCCTGCCGATGTCGTTCCAGTCGGGAGACGCCGAGGGCGTGCGCATCGACGTGCCCGTCCTCGACGGCACGCTCCCCTACTACACGGAGTACGTGCCGCTCGAGGCGACGACCCCGTCGGCGACCCCCACTCCGTCCGCCACCCCCACCCCGTCGGCGACTCCGACCCCGTGACGGCCCGACGCATCTGACGCGAACGAGGGGCCCGGCGACGATCGCCGGGCCCCTCATCACGTCTTCGTGGCTTCCTCCTCGCCGCGAGCGAGCTCAGCCCTCGAAGCGATAGCCGAGACCGCGCACGGTGAGCAGCATCGACGGCCGGCCCGGGTCGGTCTCGATGCGGGAGCGGATGCGCTTGATGTGCACATCGAGGGTCTTCGTGTCGCCGAAGTAGTCGCTCCCCCACACGCGGTCGATGAGCTGACCGCGTGTCATCACCCGGCCTGCGTTACGCATCAGGACCTCGAGCAGCTCGAACTCCTTCAGCGGCATGTTGATCTCGCCGCCGTCGACGGCCACCGTGTGTCGGTCGAGATCGATCGTCACACGGCCACCGGCGAGCACGCGCTCGTCGACGTCGACCTCGGCCGTCGCGGCCCGCCGCAGAACCGCCCTCATGCGAGCGAGCAGCTCGCGCGACGAGTACGGCTTGGTGACGTAGTCGTCGGCGCCGAGCTCGAGCCCGACCACGATGTCGACTTCGGAGTCCTTGGCGGTCAGCATGATGATGGGCGTCTTCGACGTCGTCCGGATGATGCGGCACACCTCGGTTCCCGGCATCCCGGGAAGCATCAGGTCGAGCAGCACGATGTCGGCCCCGCGCGACTCGAACGCCTCGAGGGCGGCGGGTCCGTCCTCGGCGATCTCGACCTCGAAGCCCTCCCGTCGCAGCAGGTACGCCAGCGGGTCGGCGAGGTCGGGCTCATCCTCCACGAGCAGGACACGAGTCATGATGGGTCTCCCTTGGGCCGGGCGGGCATCGCCCGGACGATCTTCTTCCTGGTCTTCCTCGGCGCCGCGGCCGCACCATCGGGGGCGGCGATCGCGGGCAGGCGGATCGTGAACGTCGAGCCGCGTCCCGGACGGGACCACAGCTGGACCTCGCCACCGTGGCGCTGCACGGCGTGCTTGACGATCGAGAGCCCCAGGCCGGTGCCGCCCGTACGGCGCGAGCGGGCGTAGTCGGCGCGATAGAACCGCTCGAATACGCGCTGCTGCTCGCTCTCCGGGATGCCGATGCCGCGATCGGTCACGGCGATCTCGACGGTGTCACCCGTGCCGCGGATGCCGACGCCGACCTGACTGGCGGGCGGCGAGTACACGATGGCGTTCGCGATGAGGTTCCCCACCGCCTCGCTCAGCACCTGCACGTCGCCGCGCACGTACAGCCCGCGATCCCCTCCGCGCACGAGGGCGACGCCCGCCGACTCGGCGGCGATCGCGTGCGTCTCGATCGCCGACGTGACGACCTCGTCGATCGCGACGTCGCGCAGCTCCGTCAGCTCGTCGGAGGACTGCAGACGCGACAGGCTCATGATGCGCGAGGTCAGGTTGCCGAGCCGCATGGCCTCGGCACTCAGCCGGCTGGCGAACGAGCGCACCTGTTCCGGGTCGTCGGCGGCGGACTCGATCGCCTCGGCGAGCAGGGTGACCGCCCCGACCGGGGTCTTCAGCTCGTGACTCGTGTTCGCCACGAAGTCGCGCCGCATCTCCGCGAGCCGTTCGCGCTCGGTGATGTCGCGCACGAGCACGAGGGTGAACCGCGGGGTGATACTGCTCGCGCGCGCGACGATTAGTCGCGGCTCCGCCGGAGCCACCCCGCGGCGCAGCCGCAGCGTGCCCGTCTCGGAATGCGCCACGCCGCGCGAAGAGCGCAGCAGCTCACGCAGCTCGTCACCCGGAACCGTCTCGCCCTCGAACAGGCCGAACAACTCGGCGGACGGCGACGTCGCGACGATGGTGAACGACGCATCGACGATGAGTGCGGCCTCATCGAGGGCGGCCAGCACGTCGCGCGCGCCGGCCGGGAGATCGCCGTCGGCCTGCTCCTGCGCCTGTACGCGGGCGCGCCAGGCCAGGAAGGCCACAGCGCTGATGAGAAGGCCGACGAACACGCCCCCGAGAAGGGCGACCAGCGCGAGCTGCGTCGGATTCATTCCTCCAGATTAGGACGAGGCGCGGGGCCCGCCCATCGCGTCTCGGCCGTTCCTTCTCGGACTCGGGTCGATGTTCATCGGCTCGGCACCGTTCGTTAACCTTGTCGAGCGACAATCGCGTCGCCGTGAGTACGGCGTCGTGCTGTCTCCGCAAGAAGGAAAGGTGCTCCGATGCGCGAAGTCTTCCACCAGTCCCTCGAGGACGTCCAGGCCCGCCTGGTCGAGATCTCCGAGCTGGTGACCGTCGCGATCGAGAAGGCCACGCGTGCATTCGGCACGAGCGACATCACCCTCGCCGAAGAAGTCATCGATGCGGACGCCGTCATCGACGACAAGGCCATCGCGATCGACGAGCTGGCCATCGAGATCCTCGCCCGCCAGCAGCCGGTTGCACGCGACCTGCGCATCGTCGTCTCGGCACTGCGCACCAGCGCGTCGCTCGAGCGGATGGGTGACATCGCCGAGCACATCGCGCAGCTCACCCGCATGCGCTTCCCCGAGCGCGCCATCCCGAAGGGCCTGAAGGGCACCTTCACCAAGATGGGCGAGATCGACGTCGAGGTCGCGCGCACCCTCACCGAGCTGCTTCGCTCGGAAGACCTCGCTCTGGTCGAGACGCTGCGCGCTCTCGACGACCGGCTCGACGACCTCCACCTGAGCGTGTTCGAGAAGGTCCTCAGCGAGAACTGGCAGGGCGAGGCGGCCGCCACCGTCGACGCGACGCTGGCCAGCCGGTACCACGAGCGCTTCGCCGATCACGCCGTCACGGTCGGCAAGCGCGTCGCCTATCTCGCGACGGGCGAATGGCGCCCCGACACCGAGACGATCAACGTCATCGTGAACGACGGCGGTCTCTGACCAGCATCCGGTCGATGACGAAGGGGCGGTGCCGATCGGCACCGCCCCTTCGTACGTCTCGTGCTTACGCCTTGCCCTGGTTGGCCACGGCGGCAGCACCGGCCGCAGCCGCCTCGGGGTCGAGGTACTCACCCGGGCCGAGCGGCTTGAGGTTCTCGTCGAGCTTGTAGACCAGCGGGATGCCCGTGGGGATGTTCAGCTCCGCGATGTCGTCGTCGCTGATGCCCTCGAGCTGCTTGACGAGAGCACGCAGCGAGTTGCCGTGAGCGGTCACGAGCACGGTCTTGCCCGCGCGCAGGTCTTCGGCGATGTCGGACTCCCAGTACGGCAGCAGACGGTCGATGACGAGCTTGAGGGACTCGGTGCGAGGCACCTCGCCGTCGATGTCGGCGTAGCGCGGGTCGTTCACCTGGCTGTACTGGTCGTCGTCGGCGAGGGGCGGCGGCGGCACGTCGAACGAACGACGCCACAGCATGAACTGCTCGTTTCCGAACTCCGCGAGGGTCTGCGCCTTGTCCTTGCCCTGCAGCGCACCGTAGTGACGCTCGTTCAGGCGCCACGAGCGCTTGACCGGGATCCACAGGCGGTCGGCCGCGTCGAGAGCGATCTGAGCGGTCTGGATGGCACGGCTGAGGACCGACGTGTAGAGGACGTCGGGCAGCAGGCCCGCCTCGGCGAGCAGCTCACCGCCGCGCTGGGCCTCGGCCTTGCCCTGGTCGGTCAGTCGGACGTCGACCCAGCCGGTGAACTGGTTGGACTTGTTCCACTCGCTCTGCCCGTGGCGGAGGAGGATCAGCGTGTACGGCGCACTCATGCTTCGAGTCTACCGAGCCGGGGCCTGCGATCATGGGGGCATGGCCCCGGGACATATCGGGCAGGCCACCCGTGGTACCACCAACACGAACCGCCTGCGTCGCGTCGATCGCTGGATCGCGCGGCATCCCGTGCTGCGCCGATGCGCCGACCCCCTGGTCATCGACCTCGGCTACGGTGCGAGCGGCGTGACGGCGCTCGAGCTGGAGGCACGGCTGAGGCCCGCCCGCCGGGACGTCGAGGTCCTCGGGCTCGAGATCGACCCCGACCGCGTCGCTCGAGCGCGCTCCCAGCTCGTCGACGTCCGCGCTGGACGCACGCCCTTCGCACCGGATGCCCGCGTCGGGTTCGCGAGGGGCGGGTTCGAGGTGCCCGTCCCGGGTGGACGCAGACCCGCGATCATCCGCGCGTTCAACGTGCTGCGTCAGTACGACGAGTCGGATGTCGCCGATGCGTGGTCCCGGATGGCCTCGCGCCTCGCACCCGACGGAATGCTCGTCGAGGGGACGTGCGACGAGATCGGCCGCGTGAGCACCTGGGTCGAGGTGGGCCCGGATGCCGCGCCCCGCAGCCTCACGATCTCGCTCCGACTCGCGGGGCTCGACTCCCCCGCGATCGCGGCCGAACGCCTGCCGAAGGCTCTCATCCACCGCAACGTCGCCGGCGAACGGGTGCACGCGCTGCTGTCGTCACTCGACGACGAGTGGCAGCGGGCCGCGCCGGCATCCGCTTTCGGGCCGGTCCAGCGCTGGCGCGCCGCTCTCGGGGCGATGTCCGAGCGTGGGCTCGACCTCGGCGACCGCGCTCGGTGGCGGCTGGGCGAGTTCACGGTGCCGTGGAGCGCCGTCGCGCCCCGCTGACGCTCGCGGGGCGCGCCGTGCGCGGAGTCAGCGCCCGGGGCGGAGCAGTGGTGTCAGGCGTCGTCGTTCCAGTCCGCGGCATCCCGTCGCGCTGCGGCACGGCGCGCGACCGCGACCGCGGCCTCGTAGCCGTCGTCGGGGTTCGAGAGGAGGTGATCCGTTGCAAGCGCGTGCAACCGGACGTTCCATTCCGCCGAGGCCGCCGCCGCGTCGATCGCGTCGCGTCCCGACTCGCCGAGGGTCACGAACGCCCGACTGAGGCTCTGCTGGAGGTCGTCGGAGCCGAGGCCGAAGTGGGCGGCCAGCTCGGACGCGAGGGCGCCGCGCTCGGCCTCGGGCGCGAGGCCCGCTGCCGTCCGCCAGGCGGTGCGGGCGACGTCGGTGTTCGCGTCATGAAGCAGTTCCCGCGTGATCGCGGGCCACGCCCGCGGGTCGCGGATCTTCGAGAGCGTGTGGAGCGCCTGGGCCCGTGCCCTCGGCAGCGGCGACCCGAGCTCGGGGATCACCCGGTCGAGGGTCGCCTCGCGGTCCTGTCGGGTGAGGGCCCAGGTCAGCGTCTCGCGCACGGTGAAGTCGGGTTCGTGCGCGCACTGCTCGACGAGCACCGGCACGTACTCGGGACGCGGGTAGGTTCCCGCCGCCATGGCGCTGCGGACCCGCTCGGATCCGTTCGGCGACCCGAGCGCACGGCGCAGGAGATCAGCGGCCGTCGGTGTGTCGTCGTCGGTCGCGGTGCTGTCGTTGCTCATGATGGCTCCTCCTCCCCTATAGAACACTCTCGGCGGCCCTCGGGGGCGGATCCGACTGATGTCGCAACGGCGTCTCAGGCCGGAGTCTCCGATCGGCGGCTGCGGCGCGCGGCTTGCCGCGCCCGCCCGCGACCGCGATCGGCGAGGAAGACCGCGAGATCGTCGACGACGGCCTCGATGAGCGGAGCCCGCGGTCCGTCCGCGTCCCATCCCGCGTACAGCTGTGCTTCGAGGCATCCGTCGACCCCGACGATCGGGACCGTCACCGTGCCCGGGGCCGGGTCGTCCGTCAGCACGGCGACCCCGCGCCCGGCGGCCACGAGCGCGCGCGCGATCGCCGGCTGCCGCACCGTGATGGGGTCGTCGTAGGCGAGGCCGGCCCGACCGACCTCGTGGTCAAGGGCACGTCGCGCCGCGCTGTTGGGCGTCAGCAGCACGAGCGGATGCCGCACGAGCTCGTCGACGCCGACCTCGGCGCGCCGCGCGAGGTCGTGCTCGCGCGGCACGTGAGCCCACACCCGCGCGGCGGACAGTCGGCGCCCACGCCACCCCGGCCGCGGCGTCGTTGTCGAGATCCCGAGGTCGGCGCCTCGCGTGGCGGCCAGGTCGAACACGCGGAACGGGTCTGCGTCATCGCAATCGAGCACCGGCGCGTCCGCTCCGCGTGCGACGAGGTAGGGGGCGATCGCCGACGTGATGGTCGCCGACGGCGCGATGACGTGCAGGATGGCGCGGGTCTGCCCGCTCTCCTGCTTGGTCCGTCCGACGACGTTCTCGGCGAGCGCGAGCAGGTCGGTTACGCGATCGTAAAATCTCGCACCGGCCGGCGTCGGGCGGACCGGCCCATTTCCTCGGACCAGCAGCCGGACGCCGAGCTCATCCTCGAGCCGCTGGATCTGCCGTGACATCGCCGGCTGCGTGATACTGCGGCGACGCGCCCCCGCCGAGATCGAGCCTTCCTCGACGACGGCGGCGAAAGACGCGAAAGCGAACAGGTCGGCCATGCATCGAGAACATACCTCAATGCCCGAATATCATTCGACAACATGGCGGGCTCTCGGGAGCATGGCCGGACGGCGCTGCTGCGTCGAGACGAGAGGACCCGACCCCATGACCGTTTCCGCCCCCGCGCTCCACGATGAGCGCAAAGCCCGCCGCGCCGCCTTCGGCTCGTTCGTCGGCACCTCGATCGAGTGGTACGACTTCTACCTGTTCGGAACCGCAGCCGCTCTCGTGCTGCCGACGGTGTTCTTCCCCGGCGCGGATCCGGCCATCGGACTGCTGGCCTCGTTCGCGACCTTCTGGGCGGGCTTCCTCGCGCGGCCCCTCGGCGGACTCTTCTTCGGCCACATCGGCGACCGTCTCGGACGCAAGAACACGCTCGTCGTCACGCTCATGATCATGGGGGTCGCGACCTTCCTCATCGGGCTCCTCCCCGGGGCCGATGCCTGGGGCATGGCCGCGCCGATCCTGCTCATCGTGCTGCGGGCCGCGCAAGGGTTCGCGGTCGGCGGCGAGTGGGGCGGAGCCGTCCTGATGGCCTCGGAGAGCGCGCAGAAGGGGCGGGGCGTGCGGTCGGCGATGTGGGTGCAGCAGGGTTCACCGGTCGGCAGCATCCTCGCCACCGTCGCGTTCCTGCTCGTGGGGCTGCTCGACCAGGAGGCCTTCCTCTCGTGGGGCTGGCGGGTGCCCTTCCTCGCCTCGGCCGTGCTCGTCGCCGTCGGGCTGCTCATCCGCCTCAAGGTCGAGGAGTCGCCCGAGTTCGAGGCGGCTGCGTCGGATGCGGATGTGCCCCGCATTCCGATCAGCGAGCTGCTGCGCCATCACTGGGGCACCCTGCTGGTCGGCGTGCTCGCGTGCGGCCTCGGCATCGGCGGCGCCTATTTCACCTCGACGTTCATGCTCTCGTACACGACGACCCAGCTGGGCGTCGACCGTCAGACGATGCTGATGATCCTGCTCGGCACGGTCTTCGTGCAGTTCGCCTGGCAGCCGATCGCGGCGCGCATCGCCGAGCGCGTCGGGACGGCTCGGTTCATGGTGGTCAGCCTCGTCGCGGCGATCGCCATCGCCTTCCCGGCCTTCCTCGTCATCTCCTCGGGCGAACCGCTCGGCATCTTCCTGGTTCTCGCGGCGGTCATGATCCCGACCTCCGGCTACTACGCCGTTCTGGCCGGCTTCCTCGCCCAGGCGTTCCCCGTGCGCATCCGCTACACGGGCATCTCGGCCGCGTACCAGCTGTGTGCCACTCTCATCGGTGGCACGACTCCCCTGCTCGCCCAGCTCGCGCTGAACATCGGCGGCGGGAGCTGGGTCGGGATCGCGGTCTTCTACGTCATCCTCATCGGCATCACCCTCATCGGTGTCGTGGGCGTGACGGTCCGCAGCGGCTTCTCGGCCGCCGCGGAGAAGCGCGAGCGCGAGGTGTCCGCATGAGGCTCGACGCGATCATCGAGAACGGGCGCATCCGCACCGGCGACGCCGAGCGCCCGATGGTCTCGCGGATCGGGGTCTTCGCGGGGCGGATCGTCGGGGTCGATGAGGAGATCGACGGCGCCACCGCAGACCGCATGCTCGACCTCGGAGGGGCGCCCGCGGTGCCCGGCTTCCACGACGCGCACCTGCACTTCAGCCTGCACGGACAGAAGCTGCTGCGACTCGACCTGTCGCACACGGCACAACCCGACCTCGACGCCGTCTACGCGGCGATCGCGACAGCCGTGGCCGCCGCTGCTCCCGGGGCGTGGGTGCTCGGGCGCGGACACGACCAGAACAAGCTCGGCCGCCACCCGCACCTGAAAGATCTCGATCGCATCGCGCCCGACAACCCCGTCTACCTCGAACACACCTCGGGACATATGGGCGTCGCCAACAGCGCCGCCTTCCGGGCCATGGGCCTCGACCCCGCCGCACTGCCGCACCACATCGACGGCGGGCACGTCTCGCGCGACGCCGACGGCCATCCCGACGGCCTGCTTCAAGAGCGGGCGCAGGAACTCGTCACCGGCGGCTTCCTGCCGGTGACGCTCGAAACCCACCGAGAGGGCTCCCGGCTGGCCTCGGCCGATCTCCTGCGATACGGCATCACCACCGTGACCGAGCCCGGCATCGGGGCACCGGGGCAGATCGGGCAGAGCCCCGTCGAGCTGCGCGCCTACCAGGAGGGCATCGAAGCCGGCGACATCCGCCTTCGCCTCAATGCCATGCCCTACATCCGCGTCATGCACGACCTCGGCGCGATCGGCGGCGGCGAGAGCGGATGGGGCCTCGACCTGGGGGCGCGCACCGGCCTGGGCGACGACCGGCTGCGCATCTCCGGGACCAAGGTGCTCAGCGATGGTTCGCTCATCGGACGGACCGCGGCCATGTGCTGCGACTTCAGCGACGACCCGGGCAACCGCGGGTTCCTCGTGTGGGAGGAACCGCAGCTGCACGAGATGATCCGCGACGCGCACCGCAACGGATGGCAGATCGCGACTCATGCCATCGGCGACCGGGCGCTCGATGCGCTGATGGATGCCGTCGACGCCGCGCAGCGGGAGTTTCCGCGCCATGACCCGCGCCACCGCATCGAGCACTGCGGGGTCTCGCGGCCCGATCAGATCGACCGGGTCGTGGCTCTCGGCCTCATCCCGAGCCCGCAGGGTCGGTTCGTCTCGGAAACCGGCGACGGCCTGCTCGCGGCGGTCGGCCCCGAGCGGGCCGACATGGTCTACCGCATGCGGACCTGGCTCGACCGCGGTGTCGTGCTGCCCGGCTCGACGGACGCCCCGATCGTGCACGCCGACCCGATCGCGAGCATCCACGACATGGTCAACCGCCGCACCGCGGCCGGCGTGCCGCTGGCGCCCGCCGAAGCGGTATCCCCGGCACAGGCGCTACGGGCCTATACCTACGGTTCCGCCTACGCCGCGCGCGAAGAGCATGTCAAGGGCACCATCCGCCGCGGGATGCTCGCCGACCTCGCGGTGCTCAGCGACGACCTGCTCGAGGTCGACCCCACGCGTATCTCGTCGATACAGGTGGGCGCGACGATTGTCGGAGGCGAACTCGTGCACGACCGCGGCGCCGTCGTGTCGTGATGGTGCCGCAGCTGCGGTGACGCCCGGCCGGATCAGCCGCCGATGTCGAGGGCGACCTTGATCCAGCCAGGCTCGCGGCGGTCGAAGGCCTCGTACGCGTCGATGACCCCGGCGAGCGTCTCGTGGGCGGTGATGAGGGCCGTGGGATCGAAGACCCCGGCGGCGACCATGTCGATGAGCGGAGGCGTGACGCTGTGGTGGTCGCAGTTGCCCATCCGGACGGTGAGGTTCTTGTTCATGGCCTGCCCGATCGGATAGACCTCGGCCAGCGGCGAGTACACCCCGATGATCCCGATTCGCCCGTACTTCGCGACCATCTCGACCGCCCACCGAGACGCTTGCGACGGCGCGTCGCCCGGTCGCCAGAGATCACCCTGAGGCGCGATGTCGGGCGCGACCTGCGCGACCTCCTCATCGAATCCCGCCGCGGTGTCGTCATCCGGGGCTGCCGGACCGCGAGCCGGACGCTCGGCGTCCACCCCCACGGCGTCGATGACGCAGTCGGCGCCGATGTCGTTCGTCAGCTCCATGACAGCGGCCACGGGGTCGTCGTCGTTGAAGTCGACCACTTCGGCTCCCAGAGTGCGCGCCTGCTCGAGGCGATCCGCGACGCCGTCGACGACGATGACGCGTCCGGCGCCCTGCTTGAAGGCCGAGACGACCGAGAACTGCCCGACGATCCCCGCTCCGAGCACGACGACGACGTCACCGCGGGAGACCCCCGCGAGCTGCGCGCCGAACCACGCCGTCGGGAAGATGTCCGAGAGCAGGATCGCCTGATCGTCCGAGACCGCGTCCGGCAGCTTCGTCATCGTGTTCTGAGCCCAGGGGATGCGGGCATACTCGGCCTGCAGGCCGTCGACAGGTCCCGTCGCCTCAGGGCCGCCGAAGAACGAGGTGCCGGCGTGCGGCCCGTTCGGGTTGGCGACGTCGCATTGGGCCGTGTGCCCGTCGCGGCAATAGCGGCACGCGCCGCACGACATCGTCGAGTTGATCACGACGCGGTCGCCGGGCTGGAAGCCGCGAACGTGTTCGCCGACCTCGGTCACGACGCCGACGGCCTCGTGTCCGAGGATGGTGCCGTCCCTCATTCCCGACATCGTGCCGCGAATGAAGTGGAGGTCCGTGCCGCAGATCGCACTGCGGGTGATACGGACGATCGCATCGTGCCCGTCCTCGATCCGAGGCTCGTCGACCTCGTCGAGCCTGATGTCGCCGATGCCGTGCCAGACCACTGCCTTCATGCTCGCTCCTCACTCCAGGGGAATGATCACGCTAGAGAACGGAAGGGATGCCGCACGAGGCGGTTGCGTGACATCCCGAGCTGTCATAGACCATGGTTCTCTGCCAGAGTGTTATCGTTCGATAACCGGAAGAGGGAGCGGCATGGCGCAGCGACGTCTGCCCGCGCGCAACGAGCAGCTACTCGCCGCATCGATGCGCGCCTTCGCCGCCCATGGCTACTTCGGGACGACGACCGCGCAGGTCGCTGAACAGATGGGCGTCTCGCAGCCCTACGTCATCCGCACATTCGGTTCGAAGCTCGAGCTCTTCATCCGCACGCACGCCTTCGCCGGCGAGCTCATGCTGCGGGCGTTCCGCAGCATCGAACCCGGCCAGCTCACGCCCGAGCGGCTCGGAAAGGCCTACCGCGACCTCGTCATCCGCGAGACGGCGGCGGTCCTGGTGCACGCTCACGCCTTCTCGGCCTCCGTCGGCGAGCCGGCGATCGGGGTCGAAGCCCGCCGCCTGTTCGACGAGGTCTACCGAACGCTCGCTGCGGCGGGCCTCGATCACACCGAGATGTGGATGTTCATGGGCCGCGGCATGCTCATCAACAACCTGCTGCTCATGGAGGCCCCGCGCTACGCCGACGGATACGACTTCGCCCCGCTGGTCGCCGTCGTCCTCGGCCCTGCGCCACCGCCAGACGTTCACTCCGACGATCCCGATGCCCATCCCGAGGAGCAGGAAAGATGACCGCCCACGTTCCGTTCACCGACAACTTCACGGACCTGTCCAACACCGAAGGCTTCCAGTTCGAGTTCCGCTGCGAGCGATGCGGCAACGGCTACCGCTCCGCGTTCCGCCGCGATCCCCGAGCCGCAGGCCAGAAGCTCGCGCGCGGGCTGGGCAACCTGTTCGGCGGCGCTCTGGCCGAGTTCACCTCGGCCGCCGATCGCCTCCTCGACCGCGGGACCAACTCCCCCGCGAAGGACGATGCCCTGCGGGCCGCGACCGCTGAGATCGGTCCTCTGTTCCACCAGTGCCGCGGATGCAGCGACTGGGTGTGCGGCGATGTCTGCTGGAACGACGGTGTCGGACAGTGCGCCCGGTGCTCGCCGATCCCGACGGAGGAACTCGCTCAGCTGCAGGCCGAGGCACGCCGCCGGCAGCTCCAGGAGCGCCTCGAGACGACGGATCTGATCGCGGGGGTCGCCGTCGGCCAGCAGGCCCGGCCGCGTTGCTCATCGTGCGGCGCCCGGTCGTCGGGCGGCAAGTTCTGCGGGGAGTGCGGCGCGTCTTTGAACCCGGTGCGTCGTTGCCCGGGATGCGCGCACGAGAACCCGTCGACCTCGCGGTTCTGCGCCGAGTGCGGCACGGGGCTCGTCGCATGAGCCTGCGCCCGACGCGGCGCGGAGCACACGCGCGCACCGCTCTGGTCCTGTGCGCCGTCGGCACGGTTCTCACCGGATGCAGCGCAGGTCAGGACGCCGCCGCATCCCCCGCCCCCTCCGATTCGCCCTCGGCCACGGCCACACCGTCGCCGGCCGCCACGACCCCGTCGACTCCGCCATCCGGCGCCGCCACGGGCGGCACGGCGGACTACACCGAACTGTGCGACGCGAACCGCGAGGCCGCGGCGGCGAAAGCGGGCACGGTCGGACAGGACCTCGCGGCGGCGCACCGGCAGGCCGACGCGATCGCCGCGCTGCTACCGATGACCGAGGTCAGTCCTGAGGTCACGGCCGGGGCGACGGTCTTCGCCGATTCGACCGCGGAGCTGATCGGCATCCTCGAGCAGTATCCGGCAGACACCGCGGTCGTCGACATCGCGCTCGACGACGCGTTGCTGCAGTCGCAGGCCCTCGAGAGTGTCGCTACCAACACCGACTACCAGGCGTTCATCGCCTGGACGATCGAGACCTGTTTCGGCACCATTCTCGGCGAGTGATCCCGGCTCCTACCGAGTCGATGCGGAGCCCGGCGCTCAGATGCGCGGCATCGTCGCCCGGGCTTCGGCCTGCGGCATCCCCGCCGCCGTGAGCAGATCGACCACGAGGGGACGCAGCGCGGTGATGACGTTCTGATCTCCGAGCGAGGAGCCGGGCGCCAGGCGGGTCGGATCGAGGCGGGTCGCGACGGCGAGCAATGACTCGCGGGCTGCCGGTTCCAGCGCGATGTCGTCGATCGACTGGCCCAACAGGTCGGCCGCACGGGCGATCTGGGCGAGGAGGTCGGCGGCGATCGGGCGTGGCTCGCGGTCTTCGAGGGCGTACACGACACGACGGGCGATGACTCGGAGGTTGCGCGTGGCAAGGTCGAGCGACGCCCGCATGCGGTCCTGGCGCTGCAGCTCCTCGCGCTGGCGCCGGAGGAACGGCGAGATGCGGGCGACGGCGAGCCCGGAGTCCAGCGAGGTCGTCCAGTCGTCGACGAGCGGCTGCAGCGCCCGCGCCTTCTCGAGGCCGCGGTCGGCTCGCACCCTGTCGCCGCGGCGCAGCGCCTGGATCACCGTCGCCGCAGCGCCGTCGAACGAGGCGAAGAGGGCGCGGCCCGCCCGCGAGACCTCTCGCAGTGGCCGGCGCGGCAACAGGGCCGTCGCGAGCAGCGCGGCGACCGCTCCCACCGACCCGTCGACGAGGCGGAGGAACGGCATGCTTCCGGGGATCGCGATCACGATCACCGATTGGATCGCCGCCGAGATCGCGAAGCTCGGCTGCGCCGAGAGCACCCGAGCGGTGAGCAGCGTCGCGGCAAGAGCCAGGGCCAGCTGCCACGTCCCTGACCCGACGGCGAGCACGATGAGCTCGGAGACGAGCACACCCACCAGCATCCCGATCACGGTCTCGAGCACACGGCGCGGACGAGCGTCGCGGACGAGCCCGAGACTCGAGATGGTCACGGTCGCCGCGAGCAGGGGCGACGGATGCCCGAGCACGAGGTGCGCGAATGCGTAGGCCGCGGATGCCGCCACGACGATCTGAACGATCGCGGGAGTCGAGTCGCGCGCGCGCTCGAAGCCCCGGCGCGGGCGCACGCGAGCCCGCCAGCCGGTCGCGATGGGCGCAGTGACGGCGGGCGGCTCGTCGGCACGCTCGGGTGTCACGTCAGGTGCGACGGCTCAGGCGGGGCAGCCGCGGCGGCGCGGCGGTGCGGCCGGCGTCGGGCGGGACGACGACCTCCTGCACCGCGGCGACCGTGTCATCACCGGCGTCGACGATGAGGTCGGCATCGATCGGCACCGATCGTTTGACGAGGGCGAGGGCGATCGGCCCCTGCTCGAAGTGGCGCGCGACCGAGGTGACGCGCCCCACCTCCTCGCCCTCGCGGCGCACGATCGCACCGGGTTCGGGGAGCACCGCGTCGCTGCCGTCGAGCTGCAGAGCCACCAGCCGCCGGGGCGGGTGACCGAGGTTGTGCACCTTCGCCACCGTCTCCTGTCCGCGGTAGCAGCCCTTCGACAGGTGCACGGCGGTGCGGAGCCAGTCGACCTCGTGCGGCAGCGTCATGCCGTCGGCCTCGGAGTCCGCACGCGGACGCCACGCGGCGATGCGCAAGGCATCCGCGGCCCACCGTCCGGCGATGCGGCGACGTCCCGCGATGGCCTCGTCGGCGAGCCGGCGGAGCTCCTCGCGGTCGACGATCGCCTCGGCCCAGTCGCGTCCGGCACCGGGATGCCCCTCGCCGGTCGCGTACCCCCACCCGCCGATCGAGACCTCGGGCCACGGGTCGCGCCACACGGCGGACGACGCGAGATCGGCGACTGCGGATGCCGTTCCGCCGACGACCGCGGTGTCGCCGGAGCGATCGGCGACCTCGACCCGCAACCGGAACCGCATGCGCGTGAGCCAGGTCACAAGCGCCTCGAGCCGCCCGGCGTCGGTGATGAGCCAGGTCGTCTCGCCGTCATCGACGACGGATGCCGCATGCTCCACGTGGCCCTGCGGATCGAGCACGAGCAGTTCGGTGCTCTCTCCGGGGAGCAGCCGCGTCAGTGCCTGCGAGGTGAGCGAGTCGAGCCAGCTGAGCCGGTCGGGACCGGTCACGGTGACGACCGAACGGTCGCCGAGCGGTGCGACGGCGGCGCCGCTGTCGAGCAGCTGCTGCTCGCGCATCGGGTTGCCGATGTGCACGAGGCCGAGGTCGTCGCACACCGCCCCGTCGACGCCGGCGAAGGTCGCGCCGTCGCCCGACATCATTCGGCCTTCGCCAGGCGGGCCGAGGCGTGGGAGGCGAGCTCGCCGCCGAGCGCGGCGATGTCCCAGGCCCACAGCAGGTGCCCGTCGACGAGGCCGTACATGCGCGTGGCGGCCGTGTACTCCTTCGCACCCGCGGTGCGGACGACGGCATCGGTGGCGAGGTCGATGCGCGGACCGCGGACCTGTCCGAGATACAGCTCGCTCACACCGTCCGAGTGCACGAGCGCGACCTCGAGGTCGAACCCGCCCTCGGCATTGCGGAGCGCCTCGACGTCGTCGACGGTGCGCTCGCGCGCGGGAGCGGATGCCGGCAGCAGTCCCGGTCCGGCGTCTTCGGCTCCGGCAGGTCGTGCGACGCGCCAATAACCGGTCTCGGCCACGAGAGGCCGAATGCGCGTGCCGCTGTCGTCGATCAGCCAGGCGGTGGCGGAGTAGTTGAGGTAGTCGCCGCCGTCATGGCTGAAGCTCACCTGGTGCGCGAACTCGCCGGTGAGATGACCATCGGCCGTCTCGTAGTCGATGACGCCCGAGCCTTCCCAGACTCCGAGCAGCCATGACAGCGGAACGAGGTCCGCCGGCAGATCGGTGGGCAGCTCGAGCACGATGTCAGCGCTGGCCGCGGTAGAGGTTCTTCACGACGACGCCCGAAACGAAGACGATGGCGAGCGACGCCAGTCCGAGCAGGCCCACGTAGAAGATTTCGAGCGCGAGGAGATCCATGCCCCTACTCTATGCCCGCAGGGGCCGTCCGCGCCTGTGACGAGCGGCAACGCCGGCGGTCAGGCTCCGACGAGCGACGAGAGCCCGAACCCGATGCCGATGAACCCCATGACGAAAAGCGCGCCCAGCACGCTCACCGCGACGCGCTCGATGAACCCGCGCACCCGGCCCGACGCCAGCTGGACGACGAACGCGAGGATGAGGCAGCCGCCGAGGGCGATCGGCATCCATACCGCCCGCTGGTCGACCGGGGCGAGGATGCCCACCAGGACGGCCGCGACGGCGGCTGCGATCCAGACGGCGACGACTCCGGCGACGGTGCGCGGCGGTGCGAGATCGGGCGTGGTCACCGTCCCATTGTGGCCCACGGTGTCGTCCGACGCGACGCTGCGCACGGGCGGCATCCGGCGAACGCCTAAGATGAGTGCACGTCCCGGCCGCTCCCGGAGGAATCCCCGTTGGCACAGCTTCTCGTCCTGAGTTCCACGCACGGCGGTGGTCTCGCGCTCCCGGCGCTCGAGCTGCTCAGCCATCGGGTCCGTCAGATCCCCGCCGAACCCGCCCAGCTCGTCAACGCGCCCAGCGCCGACGTCGTCTTCATCGACGCGCGCCATGACCTCGTCGGCGCGAAATCGCTGTGCAAGATCCTGGGCAGCACGGGCATCGACGCACCGCTCGTGCTCATCGTCACCGAGGGCGGCCTCACCGCAGTCTCCACCGACTGGGGCATCGACGACGTCATCCTCGCCGCGGCCGGACCCGCCGAGATCGACGCCCGCATCCGTCTCGCGATCGGACGCGTGAGCAAAGAGGCCGTATCGAGCCGCATCCAGACCTCCGGCATCACGATCGACGAGTCGTCGTACTCGGCGAAGGTCCACGGGCGCCCGCTCGACCTCACGTACAAGGAGTTCCAGCTGCTCCACTTCTTCGCGACGCATCCGTCGCGGGTGTTCACGCGGGAGCAGCTGCTGAGCGAGGTGTGGGGCTACGACTACTTCGGCGGCACGCGTACGGTCGACGTCCACGTGCGACGGCTGCGAGCCAAGCTCGGCGATCTCGAACAGCTGATCGGCACGGTGCGCAACGTCGGCTACCGCTTCAACGTCTACGAGGACGAGCCGGTTCCCGCCGGTGGCGAATCCGCGCAGGGCTGACTCTCCGTCTCGTTCACCGGCAGGACACGCAGGACTGCCATGATGAGGGGATGATCGACACCGAGGCTCTGGACTCCGGTCTGGGCGACGCCGACGACGACGACTTCGACCCCGCCGTCGAAGACGTCGACGCGCAGCTGCCCGACCACCGCTACACCGACCGTGAGATCAGCTGGCTCGCCTTCAATCAGCGCGTGCTCGAGCTCGCCGAGGACCCGACCCTGCCGGTGCTCGAACGGGCCAACTTCCTCGCGATCTTCGCCAGCAACCTCGACGAGTTCTTCATGGTGCGCGTCGCCGGCCTCAAGCGTCGCATCGTCACCGGCCTCGCCGTGCCCACCAACGTCGGACGCGCACCGCAGGAGGTGCTCTCCGACATCTCCGCCGAGGCGCACGCACTGCAGCTGCGCCACTCGAGCGCCTGGGGCGACATGGTCCAGCCCGCTCTGGCTGAGGCGGGCATCGAGATCGTCGGCTGGGACGACCTCGACGAGTCCGAGCGCGGACGTCTGTACGACTACTTCCAGGCGCAGGTGTTCCCCGTCCTCATGCCCCTCGCCGTCGATCCGGCGCACCCCTTCCCCTACATCTCGGGCCTGTCACTGAACCTGGCGATCCGCATCCGCAATGCCAAGACCGGCCGGCAGGAGTTCGCGCGCCTCAAGGTTCCGCCGATGCTCCCCCGGTTCGTCGAGCTCGACACCGGCACCTCGGTCAAGCGCTACCTGCCGCTCGAGGACCTGATCGCCAACAACCTCGAAGACCTTTTCCCCGGCATGGAGATCCTCGAGCACCACACCTTCCGGCTCACGCGCAACGAGGATGTGGTGATCGAGGAGGACGAGACCGAGAACCTGATCCAGGCCCTCGAGGCCGAGCTGCTCCGGCGCCGCTTCGGTCCGCCGATCCGGCTCGAGGTGACCGAGGATATGGACGACGTCACGCTCGACCTGCTGCTCGGCGAGCTCGACATCACCGATCAGGAGGTCTACCGCCTGCCCGGCCTGCTCGACCTGCGCGGACTCTTCGATCTCGCCCGCATCGACCGCCCCGAGCTGCGGTACAAGCCGCACGTCCCGACCACGGCGACCGCCTTCCAGCCCGCCGAGCAGAACGGGCGCACCGACTTCTTCGGCGCTATCCGCGCCGGCGACGTGCTCGTGCACCATCCCTACGAGTCGTTCACCACGAGCGTCGTCGCGTTCCTCGAGCAGGCTGCGCGCGATCCCCATGTGCTCGCCATCAAGCAGACGCTCTACCGCACGTCGGGCGACAGCCCCATCGTGCAGGCGCTCATCGACGCGGCCGAACGGGGCAAGCAGGTGCTCGCCCTCGTCGAGGTGAAGGCCCGCTTCGACGAAGCGGCGAACATCGTCTGGGCGCGCAAGCTCGAGAAGGCCGGCGTGCACGTCGTCTACGGCCTGGTCGGGCTGAAGACGCACTGCAAGCTGCTGCACGTCATCCGCGAAGAGGACGGCGCGCTCCGCAGCTACAGCCATATCGGCACCGGTAACTACAACCCCAAGACGAGCCGCCTCTACGAGGACTTCGGCCTGTTCACGAGCGACGAGCAGGTCGGCCGCGACCTGACGCGACTGTTCAACGAGCTCAGCGGCTACGCGATCGAGAAGAAGTTCAAGCGACTGCTGGTGGCTCCCCTCCACCTGCGGAAGGGCCTGCTGCGTCACATCGACGCCGAACGCCGCAACGCGCTCGACGGCAAGCCCGCCCACATTCGCATCAAGGTCAACTCGATGGTCGACGAGCAGATCATCGACGCCCTCTACCGGGCGAGCCAGGCCGGCGTTCGCGTCGACGTGTGGGTCCGCGGCATCTGCTCGCTGCGCACCGACCTGGCGGGAGTGACCGACAACATCACCGTCCGCTCGATCCTCGGGCGGTACCTCGAGCACTCGCGCATCTTCACCTTCCACAACAACGGCGACACGATCGCCTACATCGGCAGCGCCGACATGATGCACCGCAACCTCGACCGCCGCGTCGAGGCGCTCGTGCGCGTCGTCGCGCCCGCCCACGTCAAGGAGCTGACGACGCTGTTCGACCTCGCGATGAGCGACTCGACCAGCTCGTGGCACCTGGGTGACGGCGGTGTGTGGACCCGTCACGCGTTCGACGACGACGGCAAGCCGCTGGTCGACCTCCAGGACCGCACGATGGCGCAGGTGCAGCGACGCCGCCGGGCGCGGGCGGTGCGATGACCGACACCGCGGTGTACGCGGCCGGTGGTGTGGTCTGGCGGTGGGTCGACGGCAAAGTGAAGGTGCTGATCATCCACCGCACCAAGTACCGCGACCTCACGCTGCCCAAGGGCAAGGTCGACCCGGGTGAGATGCTCGCCGAGACCGCCGTGCGCGAGATCCGCGAGGAGACGGGCATCTCGGTCCGACTCGGTCCGCCCGTCGGAGTGTCGAAGTATCACCTGCCGAGCAAGAAGCAGAAGATCGTCCACTACTGGGCGGCCGAGGCGACCGACCTGGCGATCAGGATGTCGACGTTCGTGCCGAACAAAGAGATCGCGGCACTGGAATGGATGGGGCTGAAGAAGGCGCGCAAAGCGCTGAGCTATCCCGTCGACGTCGAGATCCTCGACGAGTTCGTGCGACTCGTTGACGAACGCGCCATCGACACGTTCCCGCTCATCGCCCTGCGCCACGCCAAGGCCGTGGCCCGCGAGGACTGGGACGGCGAGGATGCCGCACGGCCGCTGTCGGCACGCGGGAAGAAGCAGGCGCACGCGATCGTGGGCCCGCTCGTCGCGTTCGGCGTCCGTCGGATCATCTCGTCCGACGCGCGGCGCTGCGTGCGCACCGTGACACCGCTGGCGGCGGCGATCAGCAAGCGGATCGACAAGAGTCCGCACCTGTCGCAGGACGCGTGGGAGAACGGACTGGCCGACGTCAGGTCGGTGGTCGGCGACCGGGTGCGCGCCCGCAAGCCGGTCGTGCTCTGCAGCCACGGCCCGGTCCTCCCCGACCTGTTGAACGAGATGGCGCTCGCCACCGGAACGCTGCGCGGCTCGTACCTCGGCAGCGCTTCGGCGCTCGAGACCGGCGCGTTCTCGGTCGTGCACCTGCCGCGTGAGAACCCGGGCTCGGGGATCGTCGCGATCGAAACCCACATGCCGAAGGTGTGATCTCGCTCGCGCCACCACGCCGCGAGGCCCGTCTTTCCGCGGCTCGAGAGCGCCGTTCACCTTCTGTTCACCCCCACAGCGCACTCTCGTAAGGGACGGTGTCTACCGTTCGGGACGAACCTGCACCGGGTTCTCGTCACCAACATGCGAAGGATTCACACAGTGAAGCTCTCCCGACTCGCCCAGCTGGGCGCCGTGGCCGCCGTGGCCTCTCTTGCCCTCGCCGGCTGCGCTGCAAACGAAACCGCTGCGCCCGGCGCCGGCTCGAGCGACTCCTCGGCCCCCTCCCTCGAGGGCAACCTCGTCGGTGGCGGCGCCTCGTCGCAGGAGGTCGCCGTCCAGGCCTGGACGCAGGGCCTGCAGACCGCCAACCCCGGTCTCACGATCGACTACGACCCCTCCGGTTCGGGCACGGGACGCGAGTCGTTCCAGGCCGGCGCCGTGCAGTTCGCCGGCTCGGACCGCGCGTTCAAGACCGACGAGATCACTGCCGGCCCGTTCGAGGCATGCGCGGCCGACTCCGACCTCGTCGAGCTGCCGACCTACATCTCGCCGATCGCCGTCGTCTTCAATATCGACGGCGTCGACTCGCTGAACCTCGACGCGACGACGCTCGCGAAGATCTTCGCCGGCCAGATCACGACGTGGAACGACCCGGCCATCGCCGCCCTCAACTCGGGCGTCGAGCTGCCCGCGACGGCGATCACGCCCGTCCACCGCTCCGACAAGTCGGGCACCACCGGCAACTTCACCGACTACCTCGCCAAGACCGCGCCCGATGTCTGGACCGCCGGCTCGGTCGAGGAGTGGCCGGCCCTCGGCGGCGAGGCCGCTCAGGGCACGTCCGGCGTCATCTCGGCTGTCGAGGGCGGCCAGGGCACCATCGGCTACGCCGACGCGTCGCGCGCCGGCAACCTCGGCACCGTCGCGATCCAGGTCGGCGACGAGTTCGTCGAGTACTCGCCCGAGGCCGCTGCCGCGATCGTCGACGCGTCGCCCGAGGAAGAGGGGCGCGCCGCCACCGACATCGCGATCAAGCTCGACCGCACCAGCACCGAGGCCGGCGTCTACCCGATCGTCCTCGTGAGCTACCTCATCGGCTGCGCGGAGTACAAGGACGCCGCGACCGCCGAGATGGTCAAGGGCTTCTTCAGCTACGCCGCGAGCGCCGAGGGGCAGGACGCCGCGGCATCCGCTGCCGGCTCCGCCCCCATCTCGGAGACCCTGCGCACGCAGGTCACCGAGGCCATCGAGGCCATCAAGTAAGACGCTCCGGGTGCCCGGTCCGGTTTCGCCGGGCCGGGCACCTCGCGCGGTTCCCGTCCGTCGCACAGAATCGAAGCCATGACCACCACACCCGAGGTCACCCGCACCGGAGCCCCGAAGGCCAAGACCCGAGCGGGTGACCGCTGGTTCTCCGGCACCGCGCTCTTCGCCGGCTCGATGATCCTCGTGACCCTCGCCGCGGTCGCGATCTTCCTGGTCATCCAGTCGCTCCCCGCTTTCGTCGCCACCAACGAAGACGCCTCGATCCTGCCCGACAACTTCTGGTCGTACGTCGGGCCGCTCGTCTTCGGCACCGTCTGGGCCGCCGCGCTGGCGCTGCTCATGGCCGTGCCGCTGTCGCTCGGCGTCGCCCTCTTCATCTCGCACTACGCGCCGCGCAAGCTCGCTCAGGCCCTCGGCTACGTCGTCGACCTGCTCGCGGCGGTCCCCTCTGTGGTCTTCGGCCTGTGGGGCATCGGCGTCCTGGCACCGGCCGTGCAGCCGGTCTACAGCTGGTTCGTCGACAACGTCGGGTGGTTCCCGCTCTTCAACGGGCCCGTCTCCAGCACGGGCCGCACGATCTTCACGGCATCCGTCGTCCTCGCCGTCATGGTCACCCCGATCATCACCGCGATCTGCCGCGAGATCTTCCTGCAGACGCCGACCCTGCACGAGGAGGCCGCGCTGGCCCTCGGGTCGACGCGCTGGGAAATGATCCGGATGGCCGTCTTCCCCTTCGCCCGCAGCGGCATCGTCTCGGCCGCCATGCTCGGCCTGGGCCGGGCGCTGGGCGAGACCATGGCCGTCGCCATGGTGCTCTCCGTGTCGGGCGGCGTCACCTTCGCGCTCTTCACGTCGGGGAACCCCTCGACGATCGCGGCGAACATCGCACTCACCTTCCCCGAGGCCTACGGGACGAACGTCAACGTCCTCATCGCCACGGGCCTCATCCTCTTCGTCGTCACCTTCGCGGTGAACGCGGTCGCGCGCTACATCGTGAGCCGCCGCAAGGAATTCTCGGGGGCCAACTGACATGACCGCGACTCTCACTCCCCCGAGCACGTCGGCGCGCAGCGCATCGACGAGCCTCACCACGGGGCACCTGCCCAAGTGGGGGCCTTGGGCGATCCTCGGCGCCTCGCTGGTGGTCGTCGGCATCTTCTTCGGCGTCATCGCCGCGGCATCCGGCGATGCGCTCAACATCCCCGGCTGGCTGATTCTGTCGGCGGTGGCTTACCTCGTGCTCATCACCGCGGTCTCGGCCGCCGTCGAGGGCCGCCGCAAGGCGGTCGACCGACTGGTGACGGGTGTCGTCACGGTGGCGTTCCTCATCGCGATGGTGCCGCTCGTCTCCGTGGCGTTCACGGTCATCACGCTCGGCGCTCCCAGCTGGAGCGGCGAGTTCTTCAGCTCGTCGATGCGCAACGTCGTCGGCGAAGGCGGCGGCGCGCTCCACGCCATCATGGGCACCGTCCTCATCACGCTCGCCGCAGCCGTGATCTCGATCCCGATCGGCATCTTCACCGCGATCTACCTCATCGAGTACGGCCAGGGGAAGCGTCTGGCCCAGGGCATCACGTTCCTCGTCGACGTCATGACCGGCATCCCCTCGATCGTGGCCGGCCTGTTCGCCTACGCCCTGTTCGCACTCTTCCTCGGCCCCGGCATCCGCCTGGGCATCATGGGGTCGGTGGCCCTCGCGGTGCTGATGATCCCGGTCGTCGTCCGCTCGACGGAAGAGATGCTGCGCCTCGTCCCCAACGAGCTGCGCGAAGCCTCCTACGCGCTCGGTGTGCCCAAGTGGCTCACGATCGCGAAGGTCGTGCTGCCGACGGCGATCGCGGGCATCACGACCGGCGTCATGCTGTCGATCTCGCGCGTCATCGGCGAGACCGCACCGCTGCTGATCACCGCCGGCTTCACGGCATCCATGAACTACGACCTCTTCAACGGTCGTATGCAGACCCTGCCGGTCTTCACCTACACGCAGTACATGAACCAGGGCATTCCCGCCGAGGCCTTCGTCGGCCGCGCGTGGGCATCGGCCCTGACCCTCATCGTCATCGTGATGCTGTTGAACCTCGTGGCGCGCCTGATCGCCAAGTTCTTCGCACCCAAGACCGGCCGCTGACCCGAAAGAAAGAACCTCCGTGTCCAAGAGCATCGAAGTCAACGACCTCAACGTCTACTACGGCGACTTCCTCGCCGTCGAGGGCGTCTCCCTCGACATCGAACCCCGCAGCGTCACCGCCTTCATCGGCCCCTCGGGCTGCGGCAAGTCGACGTTCCTGCGCACCCTCAACCGCATGCACGAGGTGATCCCCGGCGCCCGCGTCGAGGGCAGCGTCCTGCTCGACGGCGACGACCTGTACGGCCCGGGCGTCGACCCGGTGCTCGTGCGCCGCCAGGTCGGCATGGTGTTCCAGCGGCCGAACCCCTTCCCCACCATGTCGATCCGCGAGAACGTGCTGGCGGGCGTCAAGCTCAACAACCGGCGCATCTCGAAGTCCGACGCCGACGCCCTCGTCGAGAAGTCGCTGCGCGGCGCCAACCTCTGGAACGAGGTCAAGGATCGTCTCGACAAGCCCGGCTCCGGCCTCTCGGGCGGACAGCAGCAGCGTCTGTGCATCGCTCGCGCGATCGCGGTCTCGCCCGACGTGCTGCTCATGGACGAGCCCTGCTCGGCCCTCGACCCGATCTCGACGTTCGCCATCGAGGAGCTCATCCAGGAGCTCAAGAGCGACTACACCGTCGTCATCGTCACGCACAACATGCAGCAGGCCTCGCGCGTCAGCGACAAGACCGCGTTCTTCAACATCGCCGGCACCGGCAAGCCCGGCAAGCTGATCGAGTACGACGACACGACGTCGATCTTCACCACCCCGTCCGTGCAGGCCACCGAGGACTACGTCTCCGGCCGCTTCGGGTGAATCGAACCCCGGCTCGTCGTGGGCCGGCCCCGCGAAGTGCCGGGATGCAAGGGATCGCGCGCGACGCGCCGGTGCGAGGACTCCTCGCCCGGCGCGTCGCCGTTTTCGCCTTGCATCCCAGCGCGACGGGGCTGCATCGTGGGTCCCGGAGTGTCCGGCTCGGGCCGTGCGCGGATGCAAGGGATCGTGGCCGACACCCCGGTGAGGATGCCGCTCGGGCGGGGTGTCGCGCCGGATCTCTTGCGTCCCGGTACGCGGCCAGCGGGTGCAGCGGTTCCTGCACGAGGCACCGAGCACCAGAGCAGTGCACAGAACGAGCCGTATGGCCCACCGGTCGGCCCCGAGGCGAGCACGGTCGGGGGATGTGCGAGTCGCGATCCATCTTCTCCACCCGCGAGCTCCGTGCCGACGGGCTGAGCCGCCGGGAGATCGCTGCGGCCGTCGACTCCGGCCGGCTCAGCCGCATCCGGATCGGCATGTACGCCTCCCCCGGCGCGTGCGCCTCCGCCCGGGCGATCGCGGCGCACGGCGGGTCGATGGCGTGCGTCACGGCCGCGCGGCATCACGGTCTGTGGATCCTCGATGACGACCACGAACCGCACGTGTGGCTGAAGACCGGCCAGCGAGCCCACCACGACGCGTCATGCGGGTGCATCGAGCATTGGGACCGAGACGCACGGCCCGCGGCATCCGGTGCTCTTCCACTCCGGCAGGTGCTGCGCCAGATCCTCGGATGCCGCGGCCCCGAGCACTTCTTCGTCGCACTGGAGTCCGCGCTGCGGCAGCGCCGCCTCACGAGAGACGACCTGCGGTGGCTCCGTCGGCACACCAACGCTCGCGGCCGGGAAGCGCTGAGTCTCGCTCGAACGGATGCCGACAGCGGACTCGAGTCGCTCCTGCGGTGGCGTCTACGGAAGCACGACCTCCGGGTGAGGACGCAGGTCTCCGTCTTCGGGGTCGGTGTCGTCGACGCGCTGATCGGCGACCGGCTCATCGTCGAGCTCGACGGCAGGGCCAATCATCTCGGCGAGGCGAAGCGCCACAAGGACCTGACGCGCGACGCGAACGCCGCCTCGTGGGGCTACGTGACGCTGCGCTTCGACTACGCGCTCGTCGTCCACGACTGGGAGCTCGTCGAGTCCGCCATCCTCGGAGCCCTGCAGTCGCACCCGAGCCTGCAGCTCTCGGCATCCGCCTGATTTCCGCTTCCTCGGCCATTCGGTCTCCTCACCGTGCCGGGATGCAATGCTTCTCGCCCGACACCCCGAGGCGAGCGACGACCCGCCGGCGTGGCGCGCACGATGTCTTGCATCGCGGTACACCGCCCCGCCCGGCGGGACGGGGGTCAGTCGCGCGGCGAGAGCAGGTAGGTGTTCAGGGATGCGGTGAACTCGGCGTCGATGTCGAGAGCGGCGCCGTCGAGCTCGATGACGGGAGCCGCGAGCCGGACACTCGACACCAGCCACGCGGCATCCGCTCGTCGCAGCTCGTCGACCGGAATCGTCTCGTACGCCGTCTCGAAGCCGCGCTCGGCGAGGTGCTCGAACAGGCTCAGCTGCGTCGTGCCGTGGAGGATGCCGCCGTTGGGCGCCGGGGTGACGAAGGTGTCGCCGCGTCGCAGGATGAGCGAGGCCGTCGGCGCCTCGAGCACGAAGCCGTCGGAGCTCAGGAAGATGGCGTCATCCGCGCCGCGCCGGTGCGCCTCGCGCAGGGCGGCCATGTTCACGGCGTACGACAGGGTCTTCGCGCCCAGCAGCAGCCACGGAGCCCGCGCGGGCGCGTCGATGGCGTAGCCGCGGTCGAGAGTCACGACGCGGATGCCGCTCGTGCGCGGCTCGGTGAAGTCCGCTGCCGCCGCTGCCGTGGCCCACGCCGTCGGGGTCGGTCCGTGCTCGATCCCGCGACTGAGGATCAGCTTCACGACCCCCTCGCCCGAACCGCATTCGGCTGCCGCGTTCGCCACGGCCGCCCGCCACTGGCCGATGTTCGGCACCGGCAGGTCGCAGAGCTCGGCGGAGTGCGCCAGGCGCTCGAGGTGCGCCTCGACCTCCTGCGGGTGGCCGTCGACTACGCCGATCGATTCGAAGATGCCGTCGCCGCGCTGGGTGCTGAGCTCTCCCACCGTCAGCGCCGGGGCCGCGGGGTCGACCGCGGTGAAGGTCGACGTGAAGTCCGACCGGGTGTCATCCGCCGCGAGCGGGTCGATCATCAGCGCGAAACGCAGTGCCATGCGCCGAGCCTACGACGCGTCCGGTGCCCGGACGCACGACATCCCGCCCGACACCCCGGTACGGATGCCGCTCCCCCGGCGCGTCGCCTACGATCCCTTGCATCGCGGCCCGCACGCCGCCGACGGGAGGCCACGACTCACTACCGGCCGACGACCGGATTCGTCCACTCGGGAATGCCCACACCCGAGGCTCGGTTAGACTGTATGTGCCGGGCCGCAGTAACCCCGGGCTCCATCTTCAGCCGCTGCGAGCGGCCACGCGCCGAGAGGCGTTCTGCGGCCCGGCACTTCTCTTTGCCGGGTCTTTCCGGCTTTCTCTCCGGACACCGGCGCTACCTCACGTAAGAGCTTCGCGACGCCACAACCCGGCGCACGAGCCCAGATCGTCGGCGTAGGTGCTCAGCCGGAGGGCGCGCGCGGTGAGCGCCGACGACCGGTCGGGCTCGCTGACATCGTGGTCGTCGGCCACCGAGGTCGCTCCGGCCGACTGCACCCGGCAGAACGACGCGGCACGTTCGAGCGCGACGGCGAAGTCTCCCCGGAACACGCCGCGCATGATCACGTCGATGAGGGCCACGAGCTCTTCCGGGCCCGCGGGCGTGGGAGCCCCGGCGATCACCTCGTCGGCAGAACGCAGCACGACCCGGCCACGTTCGTAGAGCAGCGCGGCGGTCCGCGGGTCGCGATGGATCATCAGCTGCAGCAGGTACAGCCGCCAGAGGGCGCCCGGCAACGACTTGGCCGGCGACCGCGACCACAGCTCGGCGACCGTGTCGATGCCGTGCTCGGCCGTGAAGCCCACGAGACGGTCTACGACGGCGTCGCTCGGATCTTCGCGCACCCGCGACAGCAGGGCACCCGCCGTCGCATGCGCAACGCGCGAGACCTCCGCCGGATCTTCACCGGCGAAGTGCCGGTCGAACTCGTCGGCGGGTCGCCGAACGGGCTTGTGGTAGTCCCGGGATCCGTCCGTCATCATTCCAGGCTAAGCGAGAGCGGCATCCCTGCGGCCCACGCAGGGACAAGCCGAAACGACGGAACGGCCGGCCCGAGAGGGGCCGGCCGTTCCGCTGCCGGATAACGGGGTAGGGCAGTCAGGCGTTCGTCGGGATCGCGACGATCGGGTCTGTGGTGGGCAGGCCGCTCGGCGACCCGCCGCTCTGCTCGATGGTGAGAGCGATGACGTCATCGGGCTCCATGTCGCCCTCGAGCAGCATCGCCGCCGAGCCGTCGCTCGATTCGAAGGCACCGGCCGGGATCGGGGCGCTGCCCCGGACGAACCATGCCTCGTACGACTGGTCGTCGGCGATCTCGGGCAGCCCCTCGGCGACGAGCACGACGCCGTCGATGCTCGGCGACCAGTGAACCGTGGCTTCGCCGCCGTCTCCCAGCTGCGCGGTGCTCGACTGCGCGTCGCCGGAACGCTCGATCTGCGCGAGCACGCTCTCGGCGGACGGAGCGCGCATGTCCTGCGTCAGCGCGCCGACGCCCCAGCCGATGCCGACGAGGAGTGCGATCGACGCCGTCAGGGCGAACAGGCTGCGCGTCCAGTTGCGACGCTGCACCAGCTGCACCTCTTCGGTCACCGGAGAGCCCACGGAATAGCCGGATGCCGCAGCCCGCGGGTCGTCGTCCTGGAGCTCATCCGCGGGGTCGGCGACATCGTCCTCGCCAGGCGAAGGCTGCTCCGCGACCGGCTGCTCCGCACCCGGCTCCGCGACCGGCGCACCGATCTGTGCGAGCAGGCTGGCCCGCAGGGCCGGCGGGGGCGTCACATCGGCGACACCCTCCGACAGCAGAGCCGCCGCTGCGGCATCCGCCTCGACCAGCGGCATCCACTCGGGGTGCGCGTCGAGAGCTTCGCGGTAGGCGAGCTCGTCTTCAGGCGACAGCGCTCCGAGCGCGTACCCTGCCGAGAGCTCGGCGAAAGTCTGTTCGTTCACGATGTCACCCCCATTGCACTACGGAGCTTGGTCAATCCGTCACGCATCCGTGTCTTGATCGTTCCGAGCGGCGCTCCTACCAGCGCCGCGATTTCGCTCTGACTGTATCCCCCGTAGTAGGCGAGGGTGATGGCCTCTCGTTGCGCCTCGGGTAGAGAGCTGAGAGCCCGAGCGACGCGCCGTCCTTCGATGCGCAGCTCAACCTGCTCGGCGACACCTTCGGGCTGTGACGCCATCTCGCGGTAGCCCGCACGTACGTCGCGATCGCTGCTCGCCTGCGACGACCGAACCCGGTCCACCGCGCGGCGGTGAGCGATCGTGAGAACCCACGATCTTCCTTGCCCCTTCTTCGGAGCGAACGCCGAAGCGGATTGCCACACTTCCAGGAAGACCTCCTGGAGCACTTCCTCGCTCTGCGCGCGATCGACGAGCACGCGGAGGATGAGTCCGAAGACGCGCCCCGACAGGGTGTCGTACAGGCGGGTGAAAGCACTGTGGTCACCGTCGGCGCAGCGCTGGATCAGCTCCGCGACGTGATCCGTCGACGGCCCGTCGTCGGGCACGTCCATTCCATCTATGACCATCGCTACCAGCATGCCGCATCCTCCGACCTGTTCCCGGATGCAGCGCCGACCTGTTATCGGTTCTCTACCTGCCGCCTGCCGCGGTGTGCACCCGCGCCGACATCCGTGTCGCCGTCTTCGTATAGAAGGGGTGCTTCGGATGCCGGAAAACTCGGTTTCGAACTTTCTCGAACTTTTTCCGATCCGATCGGTCGGGGCCTCCGAAGAACCCTCGACGCCGGGGACGGACCCACGGCGGAGAACACACGGAGGCAATCATGCTCAGCACCAAGAAGAAGTTCACTGCTGCCCTGGCCCTCGGCTTCGCCGGAGCCCTCGCGCTGTCGGCCTGCTCGTCGACCTCGGGCGACACCATGACCGAGGAGACCGAGGCGCCCTCGTCGACCGCCGCTCCGATGGAGACGGCTTCGCCCGACGCCTCGATGGACCCGGCCGCCAACCTCGTCGGCCCCGGTTGTGCCGACTACGCCGCAGCGGTTCCGGACGGCGCCGGCTCGGTCGCCGGTATGGCTCAGGACCCGGTGGCCACCGCAGCGTCGAACAACCCGCTGCTCACCACCCTCGTCGCCGCCGTCAGCGGACAGCTCAACCCTGACGTCAACCTCGTCGACACGCTTAACGGTGACGAGTTCACCGTCTTCGCTCCCGTCGACGACGCTTTCGCGAAGATCGACCCCGCCACCATCGAGTCGCTGAAGACCGACTCGGCGACCCTCACGTCGATCCTCACCTACCACGTCGTGCCCGGCCAGATCGCGCCCGACGAGATCGACGGCACCCACACCACCGTCAACGGTGCCGACCTGACCGTCACCGGCTCGGGCGACAACATCATGGTCAACGACAGCGCCGCGGTCATCTGCGGTGGCGTCACGACGGCCAACGCCACGGTCTACCTCATCGACACGGTGCTGATGCCCCCGATGTGACCCGAACAGCCGCGGTGAGGGGTTCCCGCGGCACGGCCTCGGTATCTCCGTGGCCGAGGCGAAGCCGCCGGTGCGAGCACACCGGCGGCTTTGTCGTGCCCGGACGGATGCCGCGGCGCCGGGTGGTGCGAGCGGATGCCGCGAACGGGATCCGGCGGCAGCGGTGCAAGGCGGCTCGATCGCCCGGTCGCGGCTACTAGGCTAGGAAGCTCAGGGCCTCTAGCTCAGTCGGTAGAGCATCGGACTTTTAATCCGCGGGTCGTGGGTTCGAGCCCCACGGGGCCCACCACCTGATCGTCATCTGTCGACTCGCCAGAACCTGCGTATGTGGGAGGCCTGGCATCCGCGATTCGTGGCGAGTCGACGGACGGTGAGCCCCCGCAACCCCCTTCCACCCGCATCCGCTCCCCCGTAGCGTCGGCCGCATCCCCACGACGATGCGAACCATACGGAGGACGCGATGACCGATGTATCGAGCCAGGGTCCGGCAGAGGGCGACGAGCGCCCCGAGCTGACCACGCGACAGGGACACCCCGTCTACGACAACCAGAACCAGCGGACGGTCGGAGCGCGCGGACCCGCGACGCTCGAGAACTACCACTTCCTCGAGAAGATCAGCCACTTCGACCGCGAGCGCATCCCCGAGCGGGTCGTCCATGCGCGCGGCTTCGTCGCTTTCGGCTACTTCGAGGCGACCGGCATGTGGGGCGACGAGCCCATCTCGCAGTTCACGCGCGCGAAGCTCTTCCAGGAGCCGGGCAAGCGCACCGACCTCGCCGTCCGCTTCTCGACCGTCATCGGCGGGCGTGATTCGTCGGAGGCGGCGCGCGACCCGCGCGGGTTCGCCGTGAAGTTCTACACCGAAGACGGCAACTGGGACCTCGTCGGCAACAACCTCGGCGTCTTCTTCATCCGCGACGCCATCAAGTTCCCCGACGTCATCCACTCGCTCAAGCCCGACCCGGTCACCTTCCGGCAGGAACCGGCGCGCATCTTCGACTTCATGTCGCAGACGCCCGAGTCGATGCACATGCTCGTGAACCTCTTCAGCCCCCGCGGCATCCCGGCGAACTATCGCACCCAGCAGGGTTTCGGGGTGAACACCTACAAATGGGTCAATGAGCAGGGCGAGACGAAGCTCGTGAAGTACCACTGGATTCCCTCCGTCGGCGTCAGCTCGATGACCGAAGCGGATGCCGCCGCCGTGCAAGCCGGTGATCTCGGTCACGCCTCCCGCGATATGTACGAGGCGATCGAGCGCGGCGAGTATCCCGAATGGGAGCTGCGGGTGCAGATGATGGACGACCACGACCATCCCGAGCTCGATTTCGACCCGCTCGACGACACGAAGGTGTGGCCCGAGAACGAGTTCCCGCCGCGCGCCGTCGGCAAGATGGTGCTCAATCGGAACGTGTCGAACTTCTTCGCCGAGAACGAGCAGATCTCGTTCGGCACCGGCGTCCTCGTCGATGGCCTGGACTTCTCCGACGACAAGATGCTCGTGGGGCGCACGTTCTCGTACTCCGACACCCAGCGTTACCGCGTCGGGCCGAATTACCTCCAGCTGCCGGTCAATTCACCGAAGAACGCCTCGGTGGCCACGAATCTCCGCGATGGACAGATGGCGTACTACGTCGACAACGGCGGCGAGAATGCCCACGTCAACTACGAGCCGTCGATCACCGGCGGGCTCCGCGAAGCCCGGTACCCCACGCACGACGAGCAGGGTCCGGACATCGTCGGACGGCTGACGCGCAAGCGGATTCCCCGGACCAACGACTACACGCAGGCCGGCCAACGCTATCTGCTGATGGAGGACTGGGAGCGCGACGACCTCGTGGCGAACTTCGTCGACCTGATCGGGCAGGCCGCTCGTCCCGTCCAGGAGCGGATGCTCTGGCACTTCTACATGGTGGAGGACGACCTCGGCCGTCGCGTCGGCGAGGGCCTGGGAATCACGCTGGACGAAATCAAGGATCTGCCGCCCCTGCAGTCCCAAACACTCAGCGAGGATGAGGTCGAGCGACTGCGCAATCTCGGGCACAACGGTCCTCGTGATGTGGCCGGTCTTCAGATGACTCATTGCGTTCCCAATGCGCGCGCACAGAAGGCCTGAGTCTTTTGCTGGCGACGACACGAAATAGTGTTGTCGAGTGGTGATGCGTAACGCGATCGAACCGCTAATATGTCAGCCATGGCCCGCAAACAAATCACCCAGCTCATCGACGATCTCGACGGAACCGTTCTCGAGAGCGGCGAAGGAAAGCAGATCACGTTCTCGATCGAGGGACGCGCTTACGAGATCGACCTCTCGGACGACAACGCCGAGAAGTTCTACAAGGCTCTGGCACCGTTCGTCGACGTCGCTCGTTCGATCCGCGCGAACACGCCTTCGCGTTCGCGCTCCTCGCGCGCGAACAAGAGCGACCTCGACCTGACGGCCGTCCGTGAATGGGCGCGTTCGAACGGTCACACCGTCAACGAGCGCGGCCGTGTTCCGGCAGCCGTGATCGAGGCGTACCGCGCCGCGAACTGACCCCATGCGACCGCAGAAATGGCTCAGGCACCTCCAGTCCTGAGCCATTTCTCGTTTCCCAACAACGACGGAGCGCCTCGTGAACGACGGCTCAGCCAGCAATAGCGATCGCGCGAGCAGTGGCGCGAACGGGGTCGCAATCGGAATCGCGCTCGGCCTTCCCCTCGGCAGTGCGATCGGCATGCTCGCGTTCGACAACATCGCGCTCGGCGGCGCGATCGGCCTCTCTCTCGGGATCGTGCTGGGCGTCGCTGCCGACGCGCGTCGCCGCGATCAGTCGGATGACGCGGATGGTGCCGATGATGCCGACTGAGCTCGCTGCCCGCTGCTCGAGGTGAAACCGCCGTTCACGAAATAGATCGCGGCGAGCATCGGCACGAATGCCACCGTCACAGCGATCGGCGCGAGAAACCACAGCCCCGAGAGCGACGAGGCGAACATGGTCGACCCGAAGATGATGAAGGCGACCCCGACGATGCGCACGGCCCGCACTCGACCGGGTTCCCGCGTGGGGAATGTCCACATCGGGTAGGGAATGCCCGGGCGAAGCCGTTCGAACCAGAGCACCGAGACGACCTGCATCGCCGCTCCGGCCGCGATGAGCAACAACCACATCCACGAGAGATCCATCTGTTCGATGCAATCACACGGATGCATCGACGGCCAGCGACGAATGGATCAGTCGTCGCGAGACTCCCGCGCAAGCCGCCGTCGACGGATGCCGAAAACCAGCGCCACCACCCAGTAGAGCGCGAGCAACGGTGAGATGACGGCGAGAACGATACGAATGACGTCGCCGCCGTCGAGCGCCCAGGGAATCCAGATCGCCGACATCCCGACCCACACGATCGCCTGTACGAGGATCACCCCGAACGGTGTCGCCGCCGAAGTCGCTGCGATTCGCTGGAACAGACTCTGCACCCAGCGAACCTAACAGCCGCTCAGGCCGGTCGATGCTCGACCTTGCCGTGCCGTCGACAGGCTGAGCGCCGATCGGATCTGTGCTCCGTGCCGATTCCCCGCTCACAGCCTGACAACGGCACCGGACTGCGCTTATCCCCCCTCTCTAGGCTGGGTGAGTGCCCGGCTTCTTCACACTCCTCTTCACGGCGCTCGGGATACTCCTCGCCGCCCGCGACTCCCGCCGCATGTTGCCGGGCGTCCTCCTGACGCTCGCGGCGACCTCGCTCGTCGCCGCTGTGGTGACCTTCTTCCTCGGCTTGACGGTGGCGCTCGCCACGCTCGCCGTTCCCGGGAACGACGTCGTCGGGCTCCTGCTGGTCTTCATCGTCCCTCTGCTCGCCGCGATCGGGCTGGGGGTCGCCCTGCTCGCCAACGGGGTGGTGATGCTGCAGCGCGAAGGACGATCGCTGGCGAACCGCCTCTCGCTCCTGGCCGGAATCGGCGTTCTCGCCATCCTTGCCCTCGGCATCGTCGCCGTCACGGCGGGATGGTTCGAGCTCGCCGTCATTCTCCTGCTGCTGGCCGGTCCGATCGGCTACGTCGCGATGGGGTTCGTCGCCTACCTCTGCTGGTCGGCGGTGTACGCACGCATCGCGCGCCGCAGCGCAGCACCGGCCGCGATCATCACCCTCGGGTCGGGCCTTCGCCGCGACGGGAGCGTGCCGCCGCTGCTCGCCCAACGCGTGGCGCTCGGCGTGGAGACCCTGCAGCGATCCCCCGGCGCGATGCTCGTCGTCTCGGGCGGTCAGGGCGCAGACGAGCCGCGGAGCGAGGCGGCCGCGATGGCGGAGTACGCCGCAGAGCTCGGCGCCCCCGCCCAACGCCTGCTCATCGAGGATGTATCCCGGACGACCGAAGAGAACCTCACGCTGACCCGCCGGATCCTCACCGAACGCGGCATCACGGGCCCGGTGCTCGCGGTGACGAGCGACTATCACGCATTCCGCGCCGCCACTCTTCTGCGGACCCTCGGCATGCCGGGCCACGCGATCGGCGCGCGCACCGCCCGCTATTACCGGCCGAGCGCTCTGCTGCGCGAATACCTCGCTCTGCTTCGCGACCACCTCGTACTCAACGCCGTCGCGCTCGGCGTCCTGATGCTGCCGGTCGTCGCGTTCGTGGCGATGTCGCTGATCACTCTCATCGCGGATTGAACGTCATCCTGGCGGGGTAGGCGAAATCCGTCGACAGGCTCACGACAGCGAGCTCGCCCCCCGCGAGGCTGGAAGCATGATCGAAACCGCACGCTTCCTCATCGTGTCCGACGACTGGCTGCCTCGCGACTGGATGCCGGGAGTTGCGACATCCGTCGTCGTGGTGCTCGCCGTGGTCGCGGCCCTGGCGGCGATCCTGTTCATCTCGAGCCTGATCTCGATCCTCGCCTCGCCCCGTTACACCGGTGGCGGCAAGCTGCTGTGGATCATCGGGATCTTCGTCTTCCCCATCGCCGGTCCGCTCGTCTGGTGGCTCGGAGGGCGCAACGCGCAGATCCGCACCGACCGCCCGTGACCGCAGGGGCGAGGCTCAGCTGATCAGGCGATCGCGACGGCGTGCCCCGAGACGGTGATCCCGCCGCTGACGGGGATGTCGACGGTCAGCTCCCCCGGTCGTCCGACATGTCGCCCCTGCTCGATGACCACGACTGCGGGAACCTCGACCGCGCCCAGCGCGCGCAGGTACGCGCCGAACGATGCGGCCGCCGACCCCGTCGCCGGGTCCTCCGTGATGCGACCGACGGGGAAGAGATTGCGCGCCTGGAAACGATCGGATGCCGCGCGGAACGCGACGGTGATGGTGGCGGGCCACCCGCGGTCGTCGAGCAACGCCCGAACCGCGGCGGGATCGAACGAGAAGTCGTCGAAGGTCTTCTGATCCGCCAGGACGACGACCGGATGCGTGTTGCCCGTGTTCGCGAGCCGCGGCGGCAGCGCGGGGTCGAGGTCTGCCTGCGTCAGGCCGAGAAGGTCGAGAATCGCCTCGAGATCGGCGCCGTCGAGGTCGCTGACCGACGGCTCGACGCTGGTGAAGGACGCGCGGATGCCGTCGTCGTCGCGCGAGACCGCGATCGACACGACGCCGACGGGGGTGTCGAATCGAACCGCGCCGTCGGCGGCGACCTGGCCTCGCTCGGCGAGCGCGACCGCCGTGGCCACCGTCGCATGACCGCAGAACGGAACCTCGGCGATGGGCGAGAAGTAGCGGACCGAGCGCGCGCCGTCGGCGGTCGTGCCGGTGACGAAGGCCGTCTCGGCATAGTCGACGTCGGCAGCGATGCGCTGCATCGCGCTGGCGTCGAGGGCGCCTGCATCCAGGACCACGCCGGCGGGGTTCCCGCCCTCGGGTCGCGTGCTGAACGCGGTGTATCGCAAGACCTCGGGCGTGCTCATCCGTTCAGGCTACGCCCGCCGTCGCGGTGTCCGATGCTGCGCCGCCCGTCACCGTCAGAGCAGACGCGCCAGCCGCTTCTTGCTCGCGTTCTCGCGGACGATCCAGGCGATGTCGGGGTCGGCGGTGTCGAGCGCCTCGAACGCGAGCAGACCGGGTCCGGGATCCGCAGCCACCGCGACGCTCCACGCGTAGCCGAGCGTCTGCCGCAGCGTGCGGGCAGCGCTGTCGTGCCGTCGGGCCTGGGGACGCGCCACCAGTCGCTCGGTCGCGCGTGCGCACACCTCGACGGCGATCGCCGCCGTCTCGGGCGACCTCAGCAGGTGTGGCTCGCAGATCGCGGCGACCGCGGCTCGAACCACGAGCGGGCTGTCGTCATCCGCCCACATCCGGACGGTCGTCGCGAGGGTCTCCGGGTCGGCGTCGCCGAGCAGCTGCAGACCGAGCGCGACTCCTTCGCGTACGCGCCACCGGTCATCGGCGGCGGACAGCCGCGCTCGAGCATCCCGGCCCGGGGCCGCTCGCCGGGCGACCGCCGCCGCCGCGCACATCATCGGGAACTCTCCGCCGTCCCGCACGAGCTCGTCGACGACCCCGGCATCCGCCACCTCCGCCGCCGCAGCGACCAGTGTCGTGTTCGCCCGCGGACCGGGCAGGCCGGAGTGCTCGACGAGGTAGTCGACCCACGCGTCTGCGTCGAGTCGTCGAAGCTCCGCCGCCCACGCGGTCACGGTGGCCATGCACCGCACGCTACGCGCATCGCCCTGGCGCGTCACCGGGGCAGGCGACGTGACAAACGCATCCGGTGAGGACTCGACGCTCAGCGCTCGGGCGACGGGGCGAGCCGGTACAGCACCTGCGGACGGCCGCGCTTGCCGTAGCGATGCGAGAGATGGATGACGCCGGTCTCGACCAGGTGCGTCAGGTAACGGTTCGCGGTCGCGCGAGAGATACCGCAGGCCGTGGCGACCTCGGCTCCGGTCAGGGCGATGACCGGGTCGAGGGCGGCGATGACCTGCGCGAGCGTCGGCGCGGCGAGACCTTTCGGCAGCGCGTCGTGGTCGCCACCACCCGGCATCCGTCCCGCTTGCCGGTGCGATCCGGATGACGCAGGCGGGGTGGTTCGGATGGTGCCGGTCGACAGCAGCCGGTCGATCTCACCCTGCGCCAGAAGCGCGTCGCGGTCGTTGGTGACGAGCCGCCGCTCGCGGTCTGCCGCATAGCGTTCCAGCCGCTCGCGCAGCGCGGCCTGCGTGAAGGGCTTGACGAGATAGCCGACGACACGCGCCGCGAGAGCCTGACGCACGGTGGTCTGATCCTGCGACGAGCTGATGACCAGCACGTCGGGCCCGTCGTCACCGAGAGTACGCAACCGGTGGAGCACCTCGATCCCGCTGATGCCGGGCAAGCGCATGTCGAGCAGCATCAGATCGACGCCGGACCGGCTGCGTTCGAGAGCCGCTTCACCGGTGCCCGCGGTCGCGACGACGACGAACCCCGGGGTGTCGGAGACGAATCCCGCGTGGAGGGCGCGCGCACCGCGGTCGTCGTCGACGACGAGGACCCGGATCGGTCCGGTCATCGCGCAGCCTCCAGCTCGAAAGCGAATCGCGCTCCCCCGAGCGGCGAGCGTCCGACCTCGACCGACCCCGTTCGGGCCGTGACGATCCGGCGTACGACATCCAGTCCCAGCCCGCGCCCGAGCCCCGTCGTGTCGGTCTTCGAGGAGTAGCCGGCCGCGAAGATACGCCGTGCGACGCGCGGCTCGACTCCGGGACCGTCATCGTCGACCGAGCCCACGATGCGCGAGCCATGATTCCGCAGCGAGCAGACCACGTTCGCGGCGCCCGCCTCGGCCGCGTTGCGGCAGAGGTTCGACACGACCGACACAATGCCCTCGTCGATGTCGAAACCGCGGCCGAGGTCGAGGTCGAAGCGCACCCGAGCCCCGATCTCCTGCAGCTCGGCGCGTACCGTCGGGATCATCGCGGCGAGCACCGGCTGGTCGTCGCCTGCCTCGTCGCCGCCCGGGTCCACGGGGCGGCGGACGCTCGCGATCTCTTCGATGTATCCGCGAGCCTCGTCGGTGTCGCCGCGCGACAACAGGCCGTGGATGACATGCAGCCGGGTGCTGAACTCATGCGACTGCTCGCGCAGCGCTGTCGCGGTGCGGCGCATCTGGGCGTGCTCGGCCGCGATGACATCCATGCGGCGGAACCGGCGCTCGACTGCGGCGGTCAGGATCGAACTCGCCAGGGTCGCGACCACGAGCGCACCGATGGCCCAGGCCAGCAGGGCGCCGACGGCCTCGTCGAGCTCGCCGGCGATCTGCGACTCGAGCACCCCCACAGCCACCATCCCGATGGGCGTTCCGTCGGCGCCGCGCACCGGCACTTTGGCGCGCAGCGACGGCCCCGACGCGCCGACTTCCGTGCCGACGAACGTCTCGCCCGCGAGCACGGAAGCGTTGGCGGTCTCGACCTGCACGCCGCGTTCGGACGCGAGAGGGTGGGTGATCCGCACGCCCTCGTCGTCGGTGATGACGACGTAGTAGACGCCGGCCGCCTCGCCCACGAGCTCGGCGATCGGCTGCAGGATCGCGGTCGCCGGCGCGAGATCGGCCGCGTCGGCGAGCACGCTCGGCGACCCCGCGCTCATCGCTCCGGCCACGGCTTCGCGCACCTCCGGAAGGTCGGCGAGACTCGAGGCCACCTCGAGCACGCGTTCGGTCGTCGCCTCCCGGATCGTGCGCTCCTGCGCCGCGAGGGAGATGGCCACGCTGGCCGACAGTGCCGCGAGCGTCACGACCGACGGGAGCACGAGCAGCACGAGACGCGCGGCAGACGCTCTCACCGTGAACGGCATCCTGTCCACTTCCTCGTGCGATCGGACACTGTCGGGCCGTGCCCGTGCGCATCTATGAGAACAAATCCCGCCACGCTCGGGGACGGCTCAGCGAAGTGCCATCCTAATTCGATCTCGCGGAGACGACGATGTCCGCGCGAATGGAGTGATCATGACGCATAGCGCGACAGACGCCGGCGCGCGCCCGGCGCACCGCGGCCGCACGCTCGCGGCCCGCATCATCGGGGGCGCCGTCGCGGCGGCCGCCATTGCGACCGCCGCGGTCGGCTCGGTCACCTCGGCCGCCACCGGCCAGGAGATCAATGCCTCGATGACGATCATCGCCCCGGCAGCGGCCGGCGGCGGGTGGGACGGCGTGGCTCGTGAGCTGCAGCAGGCGCAGAAGGCCAACGGCCTGGTGAACAACGTGCAGGTGGTGAACATGCCGGGCGCGGGCGGGACGATCGCCCTCGGCAACGTCTCGGTGCTCGACGGTCAGCCGGGCAACATGCTCGTCGGCGGCACCGGGCTTCTCGCGGCGACGATCCAGTTCGACTCGGCCGCGAAGCTCGGCGATGTGACCCCGCTCGCAGTTGTCGTGGAGGAGTACGACGTCATCGTCGTACCGGCCGACTCGCCGTACGAGACCCTCGACGATCTCGTCAACGCCTGGCGCGAGAACCCGAAGTCGATCCCGTGGACGGGCGGCGGGTCGTTCGACCAGCTCGTGGTCACCGACCTGGCGCTGGCCGCGGGCGTCGACCCGGTCGACACGACATACATCTCGTCCGACGGCGGCGGCGAGGCGATTCAGGCGCTCCTCAACGGCACGGCCAAAGCGGCAGCGGGCGGTTACCCCGACAACATCGACCAGATCGAGGCGGGGCGGCTGCGCGCGCTCGCCCTCGTCTCGAGCGAGCCAATCGACGGCATCGACATCCCCACCGCCGCCGAGCAGGGCTACGACATCTCGCTGTCGAACTGGCGCATGCTCGCGGCACCCTCGGGGCTCGATGACGCCGATGTGACCGCGTTGACCGAGCTCGTGCTCGACTCGGTCGCCACTCCCGAGTGGCAGGACGCGATCGAGCGCTACCGCTGGACCGAGCGCATCATCACCGGAGACGAGCTGACCGCGTTCCTCGACGACGAGGAGAAGCGCATCACGAACCTGTACGAGGAGATGGGACTATGACGTTCCCCCCGAACCCGACTGCGACCTCGGCCGTCGTCGGCGATCGCCTGAGGCTCGTCTCGGGCCCCGGCATCGCCGCCCTGCTCAAGGGGCTGACGATGCCGGTGATCATCGCCGCCTTCGCCACCTATCTGGTGGTGGGGATCTTCACGATGAAGGTGCCGGCCAACGCCGTGTTCCCCGGGCCGCAGTTCTTCCCCGCCATCATCGCCGGAGGCCTCTACATCTTCGCCGCGGCGCTCGTCGTCTCGGCGGTGAAGGAGATGCGCGAGACGAGCGCCGCACGGCCCGACATCGCAGCGGTCGCCGCCGACGTCATCGGGGGCGACGAACCGGATGCCGAATCGGGCGACTCCGGTGCCGCCCGACCGGTCCGCGTCGACGTGCGTTCGCTGCTGTGGGTGGTGCTGTCGTTCCTCGGCTTCGCGTTCCTGCTCGAGATCCTGGGCTGGATCATCGCGGCGGGGCTCCTCTTCTGGTGCGTCGCGCGAGCCTTCGGCTCGACGAGGCACCTCGGCGGGCTCGTCGTGGGGCTCACGGTGAGCTCGATCGCCTACATCGGTTTCGACATGGTGCTCGGGATGCCGCTCCCGTCCGGCATCCTCGGAGGGTTCTGACATGGATGTGCTTCAGCTTCTCGGCGAGGGCTTCGCCGGCGCACTGATCCCCGCCAACCTGCTGTGGGTGCTCGTGGGATGCCTCCTCGGCACGGCCGTCGGCGTTCTTCCCGGCCTCGGCTCGTCGATGGCGGTCGCCCTGCTGCTGCCGATCACGTTCTCGCTCGATCCGACGGCTGCCTTCATCATGTTCGCGGGCGTGTACTTCGGCGGGCTGTTCGGCGACTCGACCATGGGCATCCTCATGAACACGCCCGGCCAGGCCTCGGCGATCGCGTCGACCTTCGAGGGCCACAAGATGGCGCTCAACGGACGCGCGGCTCAGGCGCTCGCGACCGCGGCCATCGGCGCGTTCATCGGCGGCTTCGTGGCGTCGGTCGTCGTGGTCTTCGTCGCTCCGGCCCTCGCGGACTTCTCGAGCAGGTTCGGTCCGGCGGAGTTCTTCGCCCTCGCGGTCTTCGCGTTCGCGGCGACGTCGTCGGTCGTCACCGACAACGTCGTCAAGGGCCTCACCGCCCTGTTCATCGGCCTCGGCATTGCCGTCATCGGCATCGACGGCGTCTCGGGCGCTCCGCGCTTCACGATGGACTCCCCCAACCTGTTCGACGGCATCTCCCTCGTCACGGTGACGGTCGCGATCCTCGCCCTCGGTGAGGTCATCTACGTCGCCTGCCTCGAACGGCATACCTCGAACAAGGCGCTCATCAAGCCGACGGGGCGGCCCTGGCTGTCGCGCCGCGAGCTGAAGGAAGCCGCGCCCGCCTGGGCACGCGGCACCGCGATCGGTCTGCCGTTCGGCGTCGTGCCCGCCGGCGGTTCGGAGATCCCGACCTTCCTCGCCTACGGCCTCGAGAAGCGGCTCGACGCGCGGCGCAAGGACCCGCAGTTCGGCAGGGGCGCCATCCGTGGTCTCGCTGCGCCGGAGGCGGCCGGCAACTCCACGACCGGCATGGCGATGGGCGCGCTCCTCGCTCTCGGGCTGCCGATCTCGGCGACGGCCGCGATCATGCTGGCCGCTTTCCGCCAGTACGGCCTGCAGCCCGGCCCGCTGCTGTTCGACCGGGCACCCGACCTGGTGTGGTCGCTGCTGGCGAGCTTCTTCATCGCGATGATCGTGCTGCTGATCCTCAACCTCCCTTTCGCGATGCTGTGGGCGAAGCTGCTGCTGATCCCGCGTCCCTACCTCTACGCGGGCATCACCGTGTTCTGCGGTCTGGGCATCTACGCGACCTCGGGCTCGACCTTCGACCTGCTGATGCTGCTCGGCATCGGGCTGCTCGGGTTCCTCATGCGCGCCCTCGACTTCCCGCTCGCGCCGCTGATCATCGGCATGGTGCTGGGACCGCTGGCCGAGACCAGCCTCCGCGACGCCGCGATGAGCTCGAACGGCGACTTCTCCGTGCTCGTCCAGAGCCCGATCACGATCGTGCTCTACGCGCTCCTCGCGCTCGTGCTGATCGTCTCGGTGCGGGGTCGCGTCGTGGCTCGCAAGCGCGAGAAGCAGCTCGCCAAGGTCTGATCGAGCAGGCGACATGAGGAGGGCGGATGCCGCAACGCGCGGCATCCGCCCTTCCTCCGTCTTCCCGCCGATCACACCGACGCGAGCAGACGGTCCGCCGTGCGCAGCGACAGCGCCATCTGCGTCAGGCCCGGATTCGCCGACAGCGCACTCGGGAACGTCGAGTTGTCGCAGATCCACATGTTGGGGATGTCGTGCGACCGCCCGTCCGGGTCGACGACGCCGTCAGCGGGATCGGTGCTCATACGGCACGTGCCCATCGTGTGGGCTGTCCGCGCTAGCGTTCGCGTCTCGCGTGCGCCGGCGGCCTCGAGGATCCGCGTCATGACACCGACGGCGTGATCGTCGATCGCCTTCTCGTTCGGCCCGGGCGAGAAGCTGATCTCCGCGCGCGGGATGCCCCATTCGTCGGTCTCATCCGAGAGGATCAGCATATTGTCGTCCGACGGAAGACACTCGCCGTTGATCCCGATGCCCGCCGAGAACTGCCAGGCGTCGAGGGCGTCCATCAGGTCTTGTCCCCAGAGCGAACCGCCGCGCACGAGCGAGGTCGCATAGGTCAGGGGCATGACGCCCAGGCTCTGGATGAGGTAGCCGCCCGCGAAGTCGGCGCCGTCGGGACGCACGAAGTCCTCCGTGATCGCCGCCGACGGGTAGCCGCGGTAGCCGCGGATGCTCTCGTCGAACCGCCCCCACACCTGTACGGCGCCGTGGGCGAGGAAGTTCCGTCCCACCTGGCCGCTGGAGTTCGCGAGCCCGGTGTTCAGCAGCAGCCGCGGGGTCTCGATACCGCCGCCCGCGAGCACGAGGGCCGCGCAGCGCTGTCGGTACTCGGCTCCGTCGTGCAGGTAGACGACGCCGGTGACCCGTCCCGCGGCATCCTGCTCGATACGGTGCACCATCGAGTCGGGACGGATCTCGGCACCGTGCGCCACGGCGACGGGCAGATAGGTGATCGCCGTCGTCGCCTTGTAGCCGAAGCGGTCGCCCTGGTGGATGCCGCCGACGTCGATGCTGGCCTTGCGCTGACCGTAGTGCGGCTGCTCGCGGTCGCGGGTGATGATGGCTGCAGGCGCATCGGTCGCCGTGATGCCCAGGTGCTCGCACCCTCGCAGCACGAGATCTGCCGGGGCGTTGCGGCGGGTCGGACCGTCGAGGTACTCGCGCTGCGGATCCCACGGGTAGGGGGTCGGCCCGCTGACTCCGATGACTCGCTCGACCTCGACGATGTAACGGATGAGCTCGTCGTACTCGATCGGCCAGTCTCGCCCCTGTCCTGTCTCGCTGCGCAACGAAAGATCGCGGCGGTCGGGTCGGGGCGTGAACGCGCCCCAGTGCAGCGTCCCACCGCCGACGCCCCAGCCGCTGTTGTTCGGGCCGAAGGCCGTGGGGGTGTCGCCGCCGCTGAACCGGTCGGACATCCAGTTGATGCGGGTCGCCTCGCGCTCGTCCGGGGTGAACTCGTCCATCTCGAGGTTCGGTCCCGCCTCGAGCGCGACCACGCGCAGTCCGCGTTCCGCGAGCCTGCTGAGCAGTGGCCCGCCGCCGGCCCCCGTGCCCACGACGACGACATCCACGACCTCGTCGAGGTCGTACCGGCGCATCCCGGAGAGGTTCATTCGGTACGTCCTTCCGCGGCGCCGAGGCGGCCGAGTTCTTCCGGTTCCCATTCCTCGCGCTCGCCCGCTGCGAGCACGAGGTAGCCGGCGGGCTCCGGCCCGGTGCCCCCGGTCGCGAAGCCGGTGTAGCCCACGCGCGCCAGCGACGCCGGGTGCGACAGCCAGACACGCGCGAGATCGTTGCGGGCATCCTCGAACCACAGGCTCAGCTGATCGGGGGTGAGGACGGAGCCCGAGGGGGCGTCGCCGTCGATCACCCGTCGGATGACGGCATCCTGGGCGGCGGGCCCGCGCATCCAGATCGCGGCGAGCGCGTCGAGCCCGGCGCGATACGCCTCGACGTCGGTCGACATGCCGGTGGGGCGCCAGCCGTCGCTCTCCCCCGCCTCGACCATGCGATCGAGACGAGCAGCGAGATCGATCGCGGGTCCGTCGCCCTGGGGCACGATTCGGCGCGCCACGTCGCGCAGGAGGGCGAGCTGCTCGGGGGTGAGCGCTCGCGGATGGTACGCCGGGTCGTCGACGAGCGCTCGGCGAGAGAGGGTGGCGCGCATGGCGACATCCGTCCGCGACGAGGCGATGATCCGCGCCCACGACTCGGGAACGCGCGGGCCCCAGGCGGCGATGTCGGCCGCCAGGCGTCGGACCGCTGCTGCGAGGTCGTCTGTCGCGAGCGCTGCAGGCACCTCGTGCGCACGGATGCCCTCGGGAATCTCGGCGGCGTCGAGCACCGCTCCGGCGAGACCGAAGACACCGAGCGCTCCGTCGAGGATGCGGTCGATGAGGTCTTCCGCGAGCCCCTGATCGTCAGGGCCGGCCACGAGGATCCACGGCGTGGTGATCTCGGCGTCGGCGATGGCCTCGATCAGACCGTCAGCACCGAGAGCCGCGTCGACCGCGACCTGGCGGAAGGGGCCGATGGCGTCCTCTGGTGCGTCATCGAGCTGCGGTACGTCTCCGCGGAGCGAGACGACCGCGAATGGGTTGTCGCTCACGGGGTGACCATGCCTCCGTTGACGTTGAGCGTCTCGCCCGAGACGTAGCTCGACTCGGCTGAGGCGAGGAAGACGAAGGCGGGGGCGATCTCGGCCGGTTGCCCGGCTCGCTGGTAGGTGCTCTCGTCGTCGAAGGCCCGCATCTGCTCGTCCGAGACGCCGTCGCTCACCTGCAGCGCCGACCACGTCGGACCGGGGGCGACGACGTTGACCCGGATGCCGCGCGGTGCGAGCTGCTGTGCGAGGCCCTTCGAGAGGTTGTTGATCGCGGCCTTCGTCGCGGCGTAGTCGACGCGGTCGGGGGCGGGCTTGTACGTCTCGAGCGAGGCGGTGTTGATGATCGAGGCACCCGCCGGAAGGTGCGGCAGAGCGGCCTTCGTGATCCAGAAGTTCGCGAAGACGTTGGTGTGGAAAGTGGCCGCGAACTGCTCGTCCGACAGGTCCTCGAGCCGCTCGACGGCGACCTGCTTGCCCGCGTTGTTCACCAGGATGTCGATGCCGCCGAGGAAGTCGGCGGCCTCTGCGACGAGCGCGCGACATGCCTCGGCGGTCGAGATATCGGCGGCGATGGCGTGCCCGCGCACACCGGCGTCGGCGATGAGGCCGAGGATGCGGTCGGCGTCGCGCTGCTCGGCCGGCAGGTGGACGATCACGACGTCGGCGCCCTCGCGGGCGAAGGCGATCGCCGTCGCGCCGCCGATGCCGGAGTCGCCGCCGGTGATGAGGGCTTTGCGACCGAACAGCCGCCCGGAGCCGCGATAGGTCGCTTCACCGAGGTCGGGAACCGGCTGCATGTCGGCCTGGACGCCGGGCTCGGGCTGGTGCTGGACGGGCGGCTCGACCCGGTCGTATCGGGTCACCGGGTTGTCGAAGGTGTACTGATCGCTGTGCTCCACGGGCTCACGGTAGGTCTCGGCCGAAACTCGGCGCGAACGCTTGCCAAAAGTCAAGGGAGGGGCGTAAAGCGGATCACCGGCCGACGCCCTGCGGACCCGCCTTGCGGCGTCAGGGCTGCGGCGACCCCGTGACGAGCGCGATCGCCGTGCCGACAGCGTCCGCCGCGCCGGCGGCATCCACGCGGGCGAGGGCGAAGGCCGAGACGACCAGCCCGGTGCACGCATCGGCGAGGACGGCGACCTCGGTCCCGTCGAGATCGGGACGGCGTGCGGCGACGCCCCGGCCGAAGGCCGCGCGCAGCTCGGCGCGGTACCCGGCGATCACCTGCGCGACGGCTTCGTCCCGCCCGATGGGGGCCGCCGCCGTGTTCACGAGCAGGCACCCACTCGACGCCGGCAGCGAGCTCGGCTGTCGAAGCGCGCCACGCAGTCCATCGAGGTACTCCTCCAGGGCCGCCGGAGTCACGTCCTCGCCGATCAGCGGCGCCAGCCGCGGTCGGATGATCTCGTCGAGATAGCTCTCGACGGCGGCATCGAAGAGGCCCCGCTTCGAGCCGAACGCGTGGTAGATGCTCGATCGGTTCAGACCCGTGACGCGCTCGAACTCGGGCAGCGGCGCGCCCTCGTAGCCCTGCTCCCAGAAGACGCTCCGCGCCGCGCGGACGACGTCGTCGCGGTCGTAGCTCTGCGTTCGGCCCATGCGCCGCGCCCCCTTTTGTGTATCGTTCAGTTCAGTATATATTGAACCAAGCGATACAGAAACTGCGGTGTCCACCGCCGGAAGGGAACAGCTCATGATCATCGCCGGTCTTGCGCTCGCGGGCCTCGCAGCGCTCATCCACGTCTTCATCTTCTACCTCGAGTCCATCGCCTGGACGAGCGAACGGGCACGCAAGACGTTCGGCACCGGAACGGCAGCGCAGGCCGAGGCCCAGAAGGCGCTCGCCTTCAATCAGGGCTTCTACAACCTGTTCCTCGCCATCGCGGTGTTCGTCGGCATCGTCGTCGTCATCGCCGGGAACCTCCCGGTCGGCGCGACGCTCGTCTTCACCGGGGCTGGTTCCATGGTCGCGGCCAGCCTGGTGCTCGTCCTCTCCGACCCCTCCAAGGCCTCCGCCGCCCTCAAGCAGGGCGTGGTCCCCGCCCTCGGCGTCCTCGCGCTCGCGCTCGGCATCGCACTCTGACCCGCCGTAGCGCGCCACCCCTGTCCGCGACTCCGACCGAGCATCGCGGCATCCGTCACCGACCCCTCATGAAGGAGAAACACATGACCCACGGAACCAGCACGCAGGTCCGTCTCGCACGCCGCCCCCAGGGCTGGCCGACGCCCGAGGACTTCTCGATCGAGCGCGTCGAGCTGAGCGATCCCGCGCCGGGCGAGGTGCGCGTGGCCAACGAGTTCGTCTCCGTCGACCCGTACATGCGCGGACGTATGAACGACGTCCGCAGCTACGTCCCCCCGTACGCCCTCGGCGACGTGATCACCGGCGGCGCGATCGGCCGCGTCGTGGCGAGCGCGTCGGACGACCTGCCCGTGGGCACCGTCGTGCTGCATCAGCACGGGTGGTCGGATGTCGTGCAGGCCGACGCCTCGACGTTCCGCGCCGTCCCCGAGGTGCCGGGCCTGCCCCTGTCGGTGCGGCTGCACATCCTCGGGATGACGGGCCTGACCGCCTACGTCGGACTCACCGCGATCGCGCACATGAAGCCGGGTGACACCGTGTTCGTCTCGGGAGCGGCCGGAGCCGTCGGCACCGCCGTCGGCCAGATCGCGAAGCTCCTCGGCGCGGGCCGCGTCATCGGTTCGGCGGGCTCCGCCGAGAAGGTCGCGCTGCTCACCGAGAAGTACGGCTACGACGCAGCCTTCAACTACAAGGACGCCCCCGTCCGCGAGCAGCTCGCCGCGCATGCTCCCGACGGCGTCGACGTGTTCTTCGACAACGTGGGCGGTGACCACCTCGAGGCCGCGCTCGACGTCATGAACACCGGCGGACGCCTGGCGCTCTGCGGCGCGATCACGGGCTACAACACCACCGAGAAGACCCCTGGGCCCGACAACATGGCCAACATGATCACCCGCGGTCTCACCGCGACCGGCTTCACGCTGGCCGCCTACCTCCACCTGGCGCCGGAGTTCACCGAGAAGATGACCGCCTGGTTCGCCGAGGGCAAGATCGCCTACGACGAGACCATCGTCGACGGCATCGAGAACACCGTCGACGCCTTCCTGGCGATGATGCGCGGCGCCAACACCGGCAAGATGCTCGTGCGGACCTCCGCGCGGTAAGCCCTCGAGCCGACCGAAAAGGCGGTGACGCTTCGCGCGTCACCGCCTTTCGCGTCGGCTCGACGGACGAAGCCGTCACCCCCGCAGGTGCAAGCTGCCGTCTCGCCACTCGGCCGAGCGGAGGTCGTCGATCCGGGCGTCGACGACGGCGGTACCGAGATGGTCCCCCACGCCGACGACCCATCCCGCTCCGGCGGCGCGAGCCGAACGCACGCCGGCCTCGGCATCCTCGAACACGACGCATCGCGCAATGTCGACGCCGAGCAGCGCGGCGCCGGCGAGGTAGGGCTCAGGGTCGGGCTTACCGCGACCGACGTCCTCCGCCGCAACGAGCGCGGACGGGACGGGATGCCGTGCGGCCGCGAGTCGCCGGCGCGCCAGCTCGCGCGTGGCCGAGGTCACCACGGCCCACATCCCCGACGGGATGCGCGAGGTCAGGGCGACCGAGCCGGGGATCGGCTCCGTCAGCGCGGCGGATGCGACCTCCGCCTCATCGAGAGCGGCGACGGCCTCGTCGCGCAGCCCTGCCGCCACGAGCGTCGCGACGGTGTCGGCGGCGCGCACCCCGTGCTCGATCTGCGTGCGGAAGTCGAACCCCGGGGCGTACCGCGTCGCCCAGGCGTCCCAGGCGGTGGCGGCGGCCTCGAGCGAGTCGACGAGCACGCCGTCGCAGTCGAACAGCACGGCACTCGGAGTGATGGCGGTCACAGGAGGCTCCAGGGAGGAGGATGCCGCCGGGGCGGACCCCGGCGGCATCGATTCGGTTCAGCGGGACGTGGCTGCGGGGGCCGGAGTCGCGTCGGCCTCGGCTTCCGCCGCCTTCCGCCGGTCGCGACCGCGCAGGGCGAAGGTCGTGCCGTAGAGCGCGACGAGGGCGACAGCGAGCGCGACGATGACGGCGATCTGCCCGCCGGCACCGGAGACGCCACCGAGGATCAGGCCGAAGACGCCGTAGTCCGAGTCGGAGAAGGTCGAGTTCGAGAACCCGATGTCGCCGAGGACCGGCAGCAGGAACAGCGGCAGGAAGGTGATCGCCACGCCGTTGGCGAAGGCTCCGAGGACGGCGCCCCGGCGACCGCCGACGGCGTTGCCGATCACGCCCGAGGCGGCACCCGTCATGAAGTGCGCCACGACGCCGGGGATGATGATCGCTGTGCCGAGCGCTGCCATCCCGAGCATGCCGACGATGCCGCCGACGAAGCTCGCGAGGAACCCGATGAGCACGGCGTTAGGAGCGAAGGGGAAGACGATCGGCACGTCGAGCGCGGGCTTGGCGTTCTTCACGAGCTTCTCGGAGATGCCCTTGAAGGCGGGCACGATCTCGGCGAGCACGACGCGCACGCCGGCGAGGATGATGAAGACGCCGGCCGAGAACGTCGCGGCCTGCAGAGCGAGGAAGACGATGAAGTTCTGTCCGTTCGACAGCTCCCCCTCGATGTACGCGGCCCCCGCGAACAGCCCGACGATGACGTAGATCACGGCCATCGAGAGCGCGACGATCACGGTCGTGTCGCGGAGGAAGCCGAGCCCGCTGGGGAACGAGATCTCCTCGGTCGACTTCGAACGTCCCTTGCCTCGGGTGATCAGGGCGACGAGACCGCTGAGGGCGACGCCGGCGCCGCCGGTGTGCCCGAGGGCGACGTCATCGCTGCCGGTCACGCGGCGCATGAAGGGCTGGACGAGAGCAGGCGAGACCACCATGTAGATGCCCTGTGCGATCGACCCCCAGAGCACGACGGCCCACGGCTCGAAGCCGGCGACCCCGAGGATGACGGCGAACATGGCCGCGATGTAGAACGCGACGTGACCCGACAGGTAGATGTACTTGAAGCGTGTGGTCGCCGCCAGCACGATGTTGACGATCATGCCGAAGAAGAAGATGAGCGCGGCGGCGGAGCCGTAATCGAGCAGCACCTGGGCGACGATGGCCTCGTTGTTGGGGACGACGCCCTGCACGTTGAACGCGTGCTGGAACATCGCACCGAACGGATCGAGCGAGCCGACCACGACGCCGGCGCCGGCGGCCAGCACGAGGAAGCCGACCAGGGTGCGGATCGTGCCCTTGAGGACGTCGCTGAACGACTTCCCCTGCACGGCGAGACCGATCAGGGCGATGAGCGCGACGATGACCGCCGGCTGGGTGAAGATGTCGAGCAGGACATCGATGACAGCATCCATCGCGGATGCTCCTTTCGTCGGTGAAAGCGTCGGGTGGAGAGCGGGAGGGTCGGTCGGGTCAGGAGTGCCGCTTGACGGCCTCATCGACCTTCGTCCGGAGCTCCGCGAGGTCGATGATGCTGTCGAGCGCGACGACGTCGTCGCCGAGGCCGCTCGCGGCCTCGGCGATGTCGCGGCCGACGAAGATGGTGTCGGCGTCGCCCCGGGCGACCGAGCCGAGGTCGGCGTGATCGACGGTGATGCCGGAGACTCCCAGCTCCTTCAGCACCTTCTCGATGTTCATGTGCACCATGAAGCTGCTGCCGAGGCCGGAGCTGCAGACGGCGAGAAACTTGGTCATCGGATGACTCCTGTCGTGAGGGCCGCGCGGACGTCGGCTGTGGTTCGGGCGGAAAGCAGAACTGCACGGGCGCGGTCGTCGCTGAGCAGTCGGGCGAGCTCCGACATCGTCGAGAGATGCGACTCGGTGTCGGTCGCCGCCAGGCAGAAGAAGAGGGTGATGGGGTGGGCCTCTTCGTCGTTCAGCAGAACGGCGGGGTCGACCCAGAGCGCGGAGAGTCCCGTGCGCACGACACCCTTCTCGGGGCGGGTGTGGGCCAGCGCGATGCCGAACCCGAGATCGATGTAGGTGCCGCCGCCGGCGATCGACTCGATCATCGCGTCGATGTACGAGCGCGTGATGGAGCCGTCATCGAGAAGCGGTCGGCTGACCGTCTCGATGGCCGTGCGCCATCCGTCGAGGTCGGTCGCGAACTGGATGCGGTCGTCGCTGAGCTGTTCGATGAGCATGGGGTCCTTCCGGTCAGACGCCGGGCCGAGGGCCGTGGAGCGTGAGGGAGATCTCGCTGTTCTCCGGAGCGTGGCGTGCCGTGCCGAAGGCGACCGGGGTGCCGTCGGCGTCGAACACGAGGGAATCGATGGTGAGCAGCCGCAGGCCGGCGCTCACCCCGAGGTTCAACGCCACGTCCGGCGCCGCCTCGTCGACGCGCACCGTCATGTCGTTGCGGACGAGACTGACGCCGTACTGCTCCTGCAGGAAGGCGTACAGCGACTGATCCGAGAAGTCACCGGTGTACACCCCGGGGTACCGGGCGTGCGGAACCCACGTGAACACGTGCTGGTGGAGCTGGCCGTTGACGTAGCGCAGACGGACGAGCTCGACCACGCCCTCCCCCTCCTCGAGTTCGAGGAGGCGGGCCACCTGGGCGCCGGCGGGCACGAGCTCCTGACGGAGCACGCGGGTCGTGACGACGTTGCCCGCGCTCGTCTGCTGACGGTGGAACCCGGTGACGACGTCGGCGAAGTGCTCCGGGTAGTGATCGCCCGCAACCGGCTCGGTGACGAACGTGCCGCGGCCGTGCTCACGAGCGAGCCATCCGTCCTGCACGAGCCCGTCGACGGCCTTGCGCAGGGTGATGCGGCTCACCGCGAACTCCTCGCACAGCTCGGGCTCGGACGGCAGCCGGTCGCCGACGGCCATCTCGCGGATGCGTCGCAGGAGTTCGTCGTGGACGGCCCGGTACTTCGCGGTTCCGGTTGCTGTCACCATCGGTCGCCTCCTTGCTGACTCGCGTCATTATGACGTCATGACTAATCCGACGTCGATCATGCCTGAAACCGGGACGTTCTGCAAGATTGCTTCGCTAAGTCATTATGACATCATGATGACTATGGAGAACTTGATCTCGACACCCGCCTTACCGGCCGACGCCCCGGACGCCACCGAAGCCACCGAGCATGACGTCGTCGTCGCCGCCCGCCTGCTCGCTGCGGATGCCGTGGAGGCCGCACGCTCCGGACACCCGGGCACCGCGATCGCCCTCGCGCCGATCGCGACCGCGCTCTTCCAACGGCACATCGAGCACGACCCCGCCGACCCGGAGTGGCAGGGTCGTGACCGGTTCGTGCTGTCGTGCGGGCACGCGAGCATCCTGCTGTACACGCAGCTCTTCCTCACCGGCTACGACGTCACGATCGACGACCTCCGCGCTTTCCGCACGCTCGGCTCGCGAACCCCGGGCCACCCCGAACTCGGCCACACCGCCGGGGTCGAGACGACGACCGGGCCGCTCGGGCAGGGCCTGGCCACCGCCGTCGGCATGGCCATGGGCCTGGTGCACGAGCGGGCGACCTTCGACCCCGACGCCCCGCGGGGCGCATCGCCGTTCGACCGGCACGTGTGGGTCCTCGCCTCGGATGGCGACCTGCAGGAGGGCATCTCGTACGAAGCCGGGGCCCTCGCAGGCCGTCATGGACTCGACAACCTCACCGTCGTGTACGACGACAACGACATCCAGATCGAGGGCGACACGCGTCTGACCTCGTCGGAGGACGTGGGCGCCCGCTTCCGCGCCCAGGGGTGGCACGTCGAGCGGATCGAGCTGGCCGCAAACGGCGACGTCGACGTCGACGAGCTCGACCGCGTCCTGGGCGCGCCGAACCCCGTCGGCAAGCCGCGCCTGGTCATCCTGAAGTCGCAGATCGCGTATCCCTCGCCCGGAGCCCTCAACACCGCGGCATCCCACGGCGCCCCGCTGGGGGCGGCCGAGATCGGACTGCTGCGCGACGCGCTCGGCACGCAGGCTGCGCCCTTCGACGTGAGCGAGGCGGTCCTCCACCGTTCGCGCGCCGCGCGAGCGCGCGGTGCGCGTCTGCACGAGGCATGGGACGAGGCCTACTCGCGGTGGCAGGCATCGGATCCCGCTCAGGCCGACGCGCACGCCGCTTTCCGGGCGCGCCGTCTGCCCGACGACCTCGGCGCGCGGCTCCCCCGCTTCGACCCCGGTACGGAGGCGTCGACGCGCGACGCTTCGGGCGCCGCCATCCAGGCACTCGCGCAGGCGCTGCCCGCGATGTGGGGCGGATCGGCCGATCTCGCCGAGCCCAACCGCACCGAGATCCACGCGGGCGGATCGTTCCTGCCCGAGGAGACGGGCCTGGGAACGCGAGCGGGCCGCAACATCCACTGGGGCGTCCGCGAGCACGCGATGGGTGCCGCGATGAACGGCATCGCCCTCGCCGGCGGTTGGCGCGTCTTCGCCGGCACGTTCCTGGTGTTCAGCGACTATCAGCGCCCCGCGATCCGCCTGTCGGCGCTCATGGGACTTCCGGTGACCTACCTGTGGTCGCACGATTCGGTCGCGCTGGGTCAGGACGGTCCCACCCATCAGCCGATCGAGCACCTGGCGAGCCTGCGCGCGATGCCCGGCTTCACCGTGGTCCGCCCAGCCGACGCGAACGAGACCGTGGCGGCATGGCATGCGATCGTCGAGGCGGACTCCCCCGCCGGGCTCGTGCTGGGCCGGCAGGGCGTGCCGGTGCTCGACATCCCCATCGATGACGTACGCGCCGGGGTCCGCCGCGGCGGCTACGTCGTGCGCGACGTCGCCGCTCCGGACGCCGTCATCATCGCGACCGGGAGCGAGGTCGGCCTCGCACTGTCGGCCGCCGAGGCGGCCGCCGCATCCGGCCTCCAGGTCCGGGTCGTGTCGATGCCGAGCCGTGAGTGGTTCCTGGCACAGGACGCCGCGTACCGCGACGCGGTCCTGCCGCCGTCGCTCCACGCGCGAGTCGCGGTCGAGGCGGCGTCGCCGTTCGGCTGGCACGAGATCGTGGGCTCATCGGGCGCCGTGGTCGGCATCGACGAGTTCGGGCTCTCCGCTCCGGCGGCAGATGCTCTGCGCGAGCGCGGCATGACGCAGGAGCGGGTTCTCGACGCCCTCCGCTCCGTCACCGCCCGGAGCTGATCGACCTCATCCCTCGACCCGACCGAGAAGGCGGTGACGCTTCGTGCGTCACCGCCTTTCGCGTCGGCTCGGCGACCGTCAGCGCCCCGGCGTCGCGACGGGGGCCGGGCGGCGCACGAAGAACGTCAGCACCACCGCCGCCGAGGCGATGCATGCGCCGGTGACGAAGGCCGTGTGCACGCCCGAGGCGGTCGCCGCGACGGCATCCGCCCCGCCTGCCGCAGCCGCGGCTGCGCCGACCGACATCAGCGTCACGAACAGCGCGGTTCCCGCGGCACCGGCGACCTGCTGCAGCGTGCTGACCGTCGCACTGCCGTGCGAGTAGAGACGCGTCGGCAGCGATCCCAGCGCCGAGGTGAGCAGCGGCGTGAAGACGCAGCCCAGGCCGAGGTTGAGGCCCATGTGCACCGCGATGATCCAGGCGATCGGGGTACCGACGCCGAAGGTCGTCATGCCCCACAGCGCCGAGGCGGCGACGATCATGCCCGGGATCACGAGCGGCGTCGGGCCGAACCGGTCGAACAGCGCACCGACGACGGGAGCGATGAGCCCCATGAGCACACCGCCGGGCAACAGCATCAGGCCGACCGTCAGGGTGTCGAGCCCCAGAACCTGCTGCAGGTAGATCGGCAACAGGATCAGCGACCCGAACAGAGCCGACATCACGACCACGACCAGCACGACGGCGAGGCTGAACGACCGCGACTGGAACGTCCGCAGGTCGAGCAGGGCCGCGTCGGTGCGCTGCAGCTTCAGCTGACGCGTGACGAAGGCGGCGAGCGAGAGGGCGCCGATGACGAGCGGGATCCAGACGGGCACCGGTGCGTGGCCGGTCGCCGACTCCCCGATCGAGCTCAACCCGAAGATCAGCCCGCCGAAGCCGAGAGCGGAGAGCACGACGGATCCGACGTCGAAGCGCGCCTCGCGCGTCTCGGTGACGTTCTGCACCCAGATCGCGCCGAGGCCGAGCGCGAGCAGCGCGATCGGCAGCACGAGCCAGAACATCCAGCGCCAGTCGAGCACAGACAGGATAAGACCCGACACGGTCGGGCCGATCGCCGGGGCGACGGCGATCACGATGCTGATGACGCCCATCATCCGTCCGCGACGGGCGGGCTCGACGACGTTCAGCACGGTCGTCATCAGCAGCGGCATCATGATGGCCGTGCCGGACGCCTGCACGACGCGTCCGGCGAGCAGCATGCCGAAGCCGGGCGCGAGCGCGGCGATCAGCGTCCCGGCGGCGAACAGCGACATCGCCGTGAAGAAGACGCCGCGGATCGGGAATCGCGCCAGCACATAGCCGGTCAGCGGGATGACGACGGCCATCGTCAGGAGGAAGCCGGTGGTGAGCCACTGCGCAGTCGCCGCGGTGATCTCGAGGTCGACCATGAGCCGCGGCAGGGCGACGCTCATGATCGTCTCGTTGAGGATGACCACGAACGCCGATGCGACGAGCAGGGCGATGACGGGGCCGGTGCGCACGGATGTCGTGCGGGGAGGGGCCGATGTCGGGATGGCGGAGGTTTCGGGATGCTGCTGCTCGAGTGTCACTCACTGATCTTATGGCAGTCTCTGCCACATTGGCGCTGTGCGACACTTATCTCATGGAGCGCGAACGCGATCAGGCCGCCGCGGTCGCTGACGAGCATCCCGCGGGCCTCCGGGAGCGACGACGTCAGGAGACCCAGCGCGAGCTGTCGGACGCAGCCCTCGACCTCTTCGAGCAGCACGGAGTGCACGGCACGACGGTGGACGACATCGCGCGCCGCGCCGGCACGTCGCAGCGCACCTTCTTCCGCTACTTCGCGACGAAAGAGGCTGCCGTGTTCGCGAGCGCCGACGACTCGGCGCGCGTCGTCGGCGACGCGATCGATGCCGTACGTGCGGGAGCCTCCGTGGTCGAAGGCATCGAGCGCAGCTGGCTGAAGCTCCTCGACCGCTTCGACGCGCATCCCGACGAGCACATCCGCGCTCTGCGCATCCGCCGCCTCGTCGGTTCGGAGCCGTCGCTCCTGGCCGTCGCGTTGCGCAATGAGGCTGAAGAGGTCGAGCAGCTCACCGACGCCGCCGTCGATGCGGCGGGGGCCGACGCCGATGTGCTCGCCGCTCGCGCGGCCGTCTCGACCATGGCGCTCGTCCTCCGGCTCACGATCGACGAGTGGGTACGTCGCGCCGAGCTGAACGAGCGCGCGAGCGTCCGCCAGATCTACCTCGAGATGCGCCGCGGCGTCGCGACGGTGGCCCGCGACCTCGAGGCTCATCCCCCGCATCTCGGCTGACCGACCCCGGCCTCTTGACCGAGGTCCCACTTCGGCCGGCAATACCGTCGGGAAACCCGGCTCACGTGGGACCTCGCGGTGGACCGATCCCCGCCTGCTAGCCTGGATCGGTGGGTTACTTAATTGCAGCGCCCGTGATGGCGCGCACCTTCACGTTCCGCGACCGCCGCGCCTGACGGCGCGTACGGCATCGCTGGTCTGACCGCGCCGTCCTTCGAGATGTCTTCTGCACCTCGGACGGGCCTCTTGCTTGCCTCCCCGCACCCGGGGTGCTCCCCTCGAACATCGGAGCACACCCATGCCTCGTTCCCGCCATGGCGGACGCCACGAACTCGGCCAGAACTTCCTGACCCATCGCCCCACCCTCGACACCATCTCCTCACTCGTCACCGCCACCGACGGCCCGATCCTGGAGCTCGGCGCCGGTGACGGTGCACTCACCCGCGTTCTCGCTTCGTCCGGCCGCGCACTGACTGCCATCGAGATCGACGAGCATCGCGCGCGCCGACTGTCGCGCGCCCTTCCGGAGGTCACCGTCATCGCCGACGATGCGTTACGGCGACGGCTGGATGCTCCGGTCGTCGTCGGCAATATCCCGTTCCACCTGACGACACCGATCCTGCGCCACCTTCTCACCGATCCCGGCTGGCAGCATGCGGTGCTCGTGACGCAATGGGAGGTTGCGCGGAAGAGAGCGGGGGTGGGCGGCCGAACCATGATGACGGCGCAGACCGCTCCCTGGTTCGACTTCGCCCTCCACGGGCGCGTGCCGAACTGGGGCTTCGAACCCCGCCCGTCGGTGGATGGCGGCATCCTCGCCATCACGAGACGAGCATCGCCGCTGCTTCCCGAAGCCGAACGTCGCAGCTACGAGTCGTTCGTACGCACGATGTTCACGGGGCGCGGGCACGGCCTTGCGGGCATCCTCCGGGTGTCGGTCGGCGCGAGCGCCGCGACCGCCCGCGGAGCCTGCCGCCGTGCCGAGGTCGCCCCCGACGCCCTGCCGCGCGACCTCACGCCACGGCAGTGGACCGAGCTGTGGCGCGCGCTGCGGGAGTGCCGGCGAACCCGTCAGGAGCGCACGCGCTGAGGCGATCCCGCGCCGCGGGTGCGTCGCCGCGGCGCGCGTGCACCGCGGCGCAGGGTCGCCGGCCGAGCTGCTTCGGCGACGGCCGCAGCAGCCGCGTCGGGCGAGGCGTGGGTGCCGAGGTCGGCGCCGTGGCCGCTCTCGGCGTCGAAGGTCGCCGGCATCGAACCGGTGGTCACGAATCCGGCGTACTGGCCGTCGAGAGTCGCGACGAAGAAGTCGGCATCCGCCTGTCGCCAGACGAGCGAAGGCGCGGAAGAAGAAAGAGTTGAAAGCACGATGTCCTGAGAACGAGCGCGCACAGCACGGTGCGCGGAGAAAAGATGAGGGCTGGATGAACCAGTGATCGCGTCGGACGATCTGCTCGACGGTGAGCCAGGCGAACGACACACGAGCCCCGAAGGGACGTTTCAACGCTAGCACGCTCCCGCCGGGCGGGGGCCGGACGCGGTCAGCCTCGCCAGCGGCCGATCACGTCGCGGAGTCGGACGATCGCGGCGGTGACGAAGTCGGGGTGTGCGCGGTACCAGTCCGCGTGGGCCTCGGCGACCAGTTTCGGATCGACCTCGACACCGTCGACGATCCACGAACCCTGCGGCGGATCGGAGAGCTCCCAGGCGTCGGCCACCCACTCCTCGAGCGGGGCCCGAACCGCGTTCAGCAACGGCCGCCCCGGATCGGTGGGAACACCCGGCAGGCCGAGGGCCGCCAGCACACGCTCGGCGAGAGGCAGCCACACGACGTTTCCCGGGTGATTGACGGTGCGCATCAGTTCGGCCGACGCGGGCCGCAGCAGATCCGACACGGCGACGTCGATCGACTCCTCGCGACGACGCAGCTCGGCCAGCGAATCGCTCGCTACCTGCCGCACCGCCCGGCGGTCCAGCCGCGGAATTGTCGGAAGCCCGGCCGCCGCGGCGAGAGTGCGGATGTCATGGTAGGCCACGATCGGCGGCACCTCTTCGATCCCGTCGACGTGCAGCGCCGCCTGGAACGGATGCAGCCCCGCGTAGCGGACGACCGGGAAGGTCACCAGAGGCGCGGACGGAGCGAGGGATGCCGCCAGCTGACGCGTGCCCAGGCGCAGGCCGTGGTAGTCGTCGCGCACGGGCTGAGCGACGAGGAAGGAGGCCCGGGGCAGCAGTTCATGCAGGCGCTCGACGTCGGCGGCATCCATCTCGTGAACCGGAGGCACACGGACCGTCGGGCGGTCGGGGGCGTCGAGGACGATGCGCATCGACTCGGCCTGGCAGTTGCCGACGACGAGCCCGAAGCCCTCGGGCGGTTCGACTTGCCGGAAGGGGTCGGGGGCATGAGGCATCCCTCCACTGTGACCCGCGGCCTCGACCGACGCCGGTGTTTGCCGTCAGGCCCCCGGATGCGCTAACGCCGACCTGGCCCGGTGACGACGCACCCCGTCGCGATTCGCGCAGCGCACCGAGCAGTAGCGCTGCCGCCCGTTACGGGTCACGTCGACCACGACGTTGCGGCAGGGGTCGCCCGGAAACCGTCCGGCGGCGCACCGCGACAGACGGCCCATCCCCCGCGTCGTCACATGGAGCGCGGTCCCGACGGCGATGACCGCGCGGAGCACCTGCGGCAGGCGCTGATCGTCGTCGCGGTAGTGCAGGTGCCATTCGCCGTCGTGGTCGGTCAGCCGGGGATACGCCGTCGCCGCCGCCATCAGCCGGTTCAGCAGCCTCGCGCGTTCCGCCGCCGTCTCGGCATCGACCACTTCGAGCCACGAATCGATCACCGCCCGGGTCGCCTCGAGGTCGGACGGCGCCCCGGGCGCGTACACAGCGGTCATGCCGTATTCGTACGTGCGCGCCACGACGCCCTCGCGGTCGCTCGGCCAGTCGTTCGCGAGCGATGCGGCGAGAAGAACCGCGTACTCACCGTAAGGGTTGAGCTGCATAACGGCATTACACCACGATCGAATCATGTCGCCGCCCTCCCCTGCATCCCCCACCGCTCCGCTGCCGTCCCGTACTCATGAGCACGGCTGGACGACCGAGTCGGCGCATCGCACATCGGACGGCCTCGTCCGTTACGTGCGGTGCGACGGATGCGGCGCCCGACGTGTGGACCTGCAGGCGACGGCATCGCGCCCGCCGGTCGCAGAAAGCGCCGAAATCGGTCAGCCGATTTCACCCGGATGAGTGAGACGCCACCATTCCGACGGCGGTTCGATGTCACCGTCGAGCACGACCGGCACCGTGACCGACTCGGGACCGGCCGTCCACGTGATCTCACCGAGCACCTCGCCGTCGGTCCAGTCGCGTGGCTCGCGCACGTCGCCGGTGACCGCTATAGGCGTGTCGGACCAGGTGCGCAGAAACGCTCCCTTCGCCAGCACCACCCGCACCGAGCTGCCCCACGCCGTCGTGTAGATCCCGAGCTGCTGCCCGTGCTGCGCGACCGCAGTGACGTGGAACCCGTCGGCGAGACGCTGCAGAACACCGAGAACACTGGCGGCGACGCCGCGCTGGGATGAGCCGCCGAGCGCGACACCGACGACGCTCAACGGCTCGGGAAGCCCGACATCGACGGTCGCCGTGTAGAGCAGGTTCGCACCGCTGTCGTCGAGCGTGCCCGTCTTGAGCCCCGTGATCCCGCTCTGACCGAGGAGGCTGTTGGTGTTCGCCATGGCCCCCGGCCCCGGCAGATTCAGAGACGGCGTCGCGGCGATCGCTGCCACCGTCGGATGTGCCGCGGCGATGCGACCGAGTGCGATCAGGTCGCTCGGCGTGCTGGTGTTCCGGGGATCCAGCCCCGTCGGCTCGACGACCTCCGTCCGCTCCAGGCCGTTCGCCGTGAGCCACCGGTCGGCGGCGGCGCGGAAGCTCGACACCGAACCGAAGGCCCAGACGGCGATCGCCTCGGCGTAGTTGCTCGCAGACGGGATGAGCATCGTCGCCAGGGCGTCGCGCAGCGACAGCGAACTGCCGATCGGCATGGGAGCGATCGTCGCATCGCGGACGAAATACGCGTCGTAGAGGGCGTGGTCGTCACGGTCGAAGGTGAGCGTGGGCCCCCGGTCGCCATCGGCGATCGGGTAGGCGTCGAGGACCACCAGTGCCGTGATGACCTTGGTGATGCTGGCGATCGGTCGAGGGTCATCACCGCCCTCGACCATCCAGACGCCGGCCGCCGCCGAGCCGAGGTACGCCTCGGCGCCCGCAACGGACAGCGCCGCGGACCCGTCGGCCGTGAAGCCGATGTCGACGGGGGTCGGCGGCACGGGTGCTGGCGGGATCGAGACCTCCCCCGCGGCCGGCCTCAGCGGAGCCGTCAGCGCCCATGCGGCGTATCCCCCGGGCGCGCCGAGAACGATCGCCGTCGTGATGCCCGCGGCGATCCATCCGTTCCGGCGACGGCGGCGGCGCCCGGTCGCCACCTCTTCCGCAGTCATCGAGAGCTCAGGAGCGGAGGTCGAGAAGAAGGCCCCGAAATCGTCGAGGTCGTCGCTCACCGAGTCGCGTCGCGTCATCGCGGTCCCTTCGTCATGGCGCCCATCTTCACGCAAAACGTCATCCTCATGGATGATTCGCGACTCTCAGCGAGCCCATAGTGTTGAGGCGTTCTTGAAACAAGGGGGTTGCACGTGCACCGCAAAACACTTCGTTGGGCCGCACCGGCGGCGGTCGGCCTGGTCTTCGTCTTGGCGGGCTGCACGGCCGCGGACGGCTCCGTCGACAGCGCCGAGGATTCGCCGCTCACCGAGTACTTCTCGGCGTTCTACGGCGGCGAGATGAGCGAGGAAGAGCAGCAGGCGCAGTTCGAGACGCAGAACAAGCAGCGCGAGGAGCTCGTCGCGCAGTGCATGCAGGACGAGGGCTTCGAGTACATCCCCGCCCCCTCCACGATGACGTTCAGCTCGGGCACCGAGTGGAAGCCCGAGGACCGCGAGTTCGTGGCGCAATGGGGCTACGGTGCCGTCGAGTATCCGGACGCGGACGAGCAGCCCGAGCCCGAGCAGATGACGCCCGACCCCAACGCGGATTACGTGATGGCGCTCTCCGAGTCGGAGCAGGCCGCCTACTACGAGGCGCTGTACGGCCCGGGCCCGACCGAGGAGGAGATGTCCGAGGACGGGTCCTACGAATACAACTGGGAGACGTCCGGCTGCAACGGCTGGGCCGATCACGAGATCAACGGCGACGACCCTCTGCAGTCCGACGAGTTCGCCGACCTGATGGACGCCGTCACGAAGTTCTACGAGTCCTCGGCCACGCTTCCGGCCATGGTGGACCTCGACCGCGAATGGGCCGCGTGCATGGATGCCGCCGGGTACCCGGGATTCGCCTCGCAAGCGGATGCGCAGAACTCCATCTACGAAGAGCTGAACGGCGTCTACGAGAACTCGACCGAGACCGGCCCGGATCAGGCGACCATGGACGAGATCCACGAGCGTGAGGTCGAACTGGCTCTCGCCGACCTCGACTGCCGCAAGGAGACCGACTACCGCGCCAAGTACCAGAAGGCGCAGTTCGCCGCCGAGGAGCAGTTCATCGCCGATCACAAGACGGAGCTCGAAGCGATGAAAGCAGCGGCTGAGCAGGCTCGCCCGTGACCGCAGATCCCGCGAAGGACGGCACGACCGCGGCCAATGACTCGTTCGACGAGCTCATCGCCGACCCCGCCGCCCCCGCGCCGACCGGCGGGGGCCGGCTCGCGGTGTGGCGGTCGGTCGTCTCACGCAACCGCGTGCTCTGGATCTCCGCGGCGGTCGCCGTCGTGGCGCTCGTCGGAGGGCTGCTCGTCGGCCGGTTCGTCATGGCGCCCGCCTCGGCGGCTGCCGACGACGCGCCGGCACCCGGTCTCGTGACGGTTCCGGTGGAGTTCGGCCCCCTCAGCAACGACGTCACGATCCGCGGCGAGGTCGGGTTCGCCGACCCCGTCGAGGTGAAGATCGACACGTCCGCGATCTCGGGACCGGCCGTCGTCACCGGCCAGGTTCCGGCGCTCGGAGCCGAGCTGACCCAGCTCTCCGTCGCTCTCGAAGTGGCAGGGCGTCCCGTCATCGTGCTCCCCGGCGAGCTCCCGGCCTACCGAACCTTGCGGTTCGGCGTGGCCGGCCCCGATGTCGTGCAGTTCAAAGAGGCCATGCGCGCCGTCGGCATCGACGCCGGAGACCCGGGCAACGACGTCTTCGACGAGCAGGCCGCGACCGCGGTCACCGCGCTGTACGCGGCGGTCGGCTACACCGGCCCCGAGTCGGAGGACGACGGCGACAACGCGGTGCGTTCGGCGCAGGAGAGTGTTCGGTCCGCCGAACAGGCGCTGTCCGCGGCGCGCGCAGCGCTGGGCGCAGCGGGACGGGACGGCAACGCCATCGCGCGCGCCGACCTCGAGGTCGCGAACGCCCGTGCTGTTCTGCAGGGGGCACGCGACAACGGCGCGTCATGGGACGAGATCGTCGCAGCCCAGAACCAGGTCGCGACCGCCGAGCTCGCACGTGAGCAGCTGAACGCCGCACCCGATACGAGCAGCGAGCGGGCCGCGGTCGACGCCGCGGCGAGCCAGCTCTCGCAGGCGCAGGACGACCTCGTGCGCGCCCGCCAGCAAGCCCTGCCCGCCCTCCCCGCCGGAGAAGTGCTCTATCTGACGGAGCTGCCCCGCCGCGTCGACGCGGTGACGGCCGAACGCGGCAGCATCCTCTCCGGCGCGGCGATGACCGTGTCAGGGGCGACCGTGGCGCTGACCGGCTCCGCGGCGGAGGCGGACGCCAAGCTGCTCACGGTCGGCTCGACCGCGAGCTTCGCCCTCCCCGACGGGGCAGAACATGCCGCCACCGTCACCGCCGTGGAGGCGGGCGCGGGCGGCGAGAGTCGGTGGAAGGTGAGCCTCGAGCCGGCGGAGCTGACGCCCGAGCAGATCTCGCAGCTCCAGGGCACGAACGTGCGCGTCACGATCGCCGTCGGGGCGACGGCGGGCGACGTGCTGAGCGTTCCCGCGGCGGCGCTGACGGCTGGCCCCGGCGGCGAGACGCGCGTCGAGGTCGTCGACGGCGACCCGCGCGACCCCGATGCCCGCACCCGGCTGGTCGTCGTCGAGACCGGGCTGTCGGCCGGCGGGGCCGTCGAGGTGCGTGCCACCGAGGGCGAGCTGGCGGAGGACGATCTCGTCGTGGTCGGGCGATGACGGAGGCGGCCGCCGTCCTCTCGGACCGCTCGACGGCGCCGGACGGGAGCGACGACGTCATCCGATCGGATGAAAAACCGCCGGTTATCGAGCTGCGCGACGTGACGAGATCCTTCCCCGGGCCGCCCGAGGTGCAGGCCCTGAAGGGCATCAACCTGACGGTCTCCGACGGCGAGTACGTATCCATCGTCGGACCGAGCGGTTCGGGCAAGTCGACGATGCTCAACATCCTGGGTCTGCTCGATCGCCCGACCGTGGGCGAGTACCGCCTCGCGGGCGAGCTGACGGGCGGATATTCCGAGGACGAGCGAGCGGCGGTGCGCGCTCGTCGGCTCGGCTTCGTGTTCCAGGCGTTCCACCTGATGCCGCGGCGAACCGTGCTCGAGAACGTCTCGCTGCCGATGCTCTACAGCGGAACCCCGCGCGCGGAGCGCACCGAACGGGCACGAGCCGCGCTCGAGCGCGTCGGCCTCGGGCACCGTGTCGACTTCCGCCCTGGACTTCTCTCGGGTGGTGAGCGCCAGCGCGTGGCGGTGGCACGTGCCGTCGTGACGCAGCCGCGGGTGATCCTGGCCGATGAGCCGACCGGCAACCTCGACCAGGCCACGACGGCGGACATCATGGCGTTGTTCGAAGAGCTGAACGCGGGCGGGCTGACGTTCGTCGTGATCACGCACGACCAGGGCGTGGCCGACCGCGCGGCGCGACGTATCCGCATCGCCGACGGCCGGATGAGCGAGCTGAGCTGATGACGGGATTCTGGAAGAGGCTCCGGGCGCGGCGGTCTCGTCGCGCCGTCGATGCCGAGGCCACGACGACGGCGGTCGCCGAGGCGCGCCAGGTTCCGCGAGCCGACCGGTTCGGCTTCGGCGACCTCGTGCTCGAGGCGACGACCGACATCGGCTCACGCCCCGGCCGCCTCGTCATGACCGTCATGGGAACGGTGCTCGGCATCGGCGCGCTCGTGGCGACCGTCGGCTTCGCGCAGACAGCGGCCGGGCAGATCGCCCGACAGTTCGACGCGGCTGCTGCGACGCACCTGAGCATCGGTCCGGCCGAAGCGCAGGCTCGGGGCGGGCAGCGCGTCGCCACCGCATCGCTGCCGTGGGACGCGCCGGCACGGCTCGAGAGGCTCGCCGGCGTCGAGTCCGCCGCTGTGCTGGCCCCCGTCACTCTGCGGGAGAACTCGATCACCGCCGTGCCCATCAACGACCCTTCCATCGCGGCCGCCGCTCCCCCGGCGCTCTTCGCCGCCTCCGGCGAGATCCTCGACACGCTGGGCGGGCACATCGTCACGGGCAGATCGTTCGACGAGGGGCACGACACGCGCGGCGACCGGGTGGCGATGCTCGGCTCCCGGGCCGCGGAGCGTCTGGCGATCAACCGTGTCGACACGCAGCCGTCGGTGTTCATCGGCGGGGTGGCCTACGCCGTCGTCGGAATCTTCGACGAGCTCGACCGCCGCGCCGAGGTCGTCGATGCCGTCGTGATCCCCACGGGGGCTGCGCGGCAGGACTTCCAGCTCGCCTCGCCCGGCGACGCGATCGCGCGCATCGTGGTCGGGACCGGTCCGCAGCTGCGCGAGCAGGCCCCGCTGGCTCTCGCCCCCGACGCGGTCGACACGCTCGAGGTCAGTGCGCCGCAGGGCCGCTCAGATCTCGCGCGCGACGTGCAGGGAGACGTCAACGTGGTCTTCCTCATCCTCGGCGTGATCGTCCTGCTGGCCGGCGGGCTTGGGATCGCGAATGTGACGACCCTGTCTGTGCTCGAACGCACCGGCGAGATCGGCCTCCGTCGTGCCCTCGGGTCCACCGGGAGGCAGATCGCCGGCCAGTTCGTCGTCGAGTCGATCGTCATCGGACTGCTGGGCGGCCTGATCGGGTCGGCCCTGGGCGTCTTCGCCGTGCTGGGCGTCTCCATCGCGCAGCAGTGGTCACCGGTGCTCGATCCCTGGGTCGCTCTCGGCGGCACGGTGCTCGGAGCCATCATCGGCCTCGCGGCGGGCGGCATCCCGGCTCGACGGGCCTCGCGTATCGAACCGGTCGTGGCGCTGCGCGGCAATGCCTGACCGTTCTCGCGCATAGCGCGCACCGGGCGCGAGCGCCAGCCCTCTCCGCCGCGAATCGTGCGGGTCTACCGTTGCTGGCGGTGGGGACGGGCGAAGACGAGGACGCGGGATGATCGACGGTGTCGCGAACGATGATGCCGTGCTGCCGGGCGCCCTCCTGGCAGGCCGGTATCGGGTGGTCGAGCCGATCGGGTCGGGCGGCATGGCGCGGGTGTTCCTGGCTCGCGACGAAGCCCTCGGGCGCCCGGTCGCAGTGAAGGTCCTGCGGCCCGAACTGTCCGACAGCGCCGCGTCGGATCGGGCGGCGATCGAGACACGACTGCTCGCCTCGCTCAACCACCCCGGCCTGGTGACGCTGTTCGACGCGCACCTGAACGACGAGCCGCGGTTCCTCGTCATGGAGCACGTGGTCGGGATGACGCTGTCGCAGCGCATCGCGGCGGGCGTCCTCGATGACGGCGAGCTGACCGCGCTCGGCTCTCAGCTCGCCGATGCCCTCCATGTGGTCCACGACGCGGGGATCGTGCATCGCGATGTGAAGCCCTCGAACATCCTCCTCGCGCGGTCGACCGTGCCCGGGGTCCCTCTGCGCGCGAAGCTCGCCGACTTCGGCATCGCGCACCTGCTCGACAGCGACCGTGTCACCTCGCCGAGCCTGCTGATCGGCACGGCCGCCTACATCGCTCCGGAGCTGTTGCACGGGGCGGATCCGGCACCCCCATCCGATATCTACGCTCTCGGGCTGGTGCTGGTCGAGGCGGCGACGGGCGAGCGTGCGTTCGCCGGGTCCGACGGCAATCGCGGACAGCTGCTCGCGCGACTGTCGCGCGACCCCGACATGCCCATGCTTCTCGACCACCGCTGGCGCGATCTGCTGTGCGCGATGACGTCGCGCCGACCGGAGGACCGCCCGACCGCCCTCGAGGTGATGTCGAGCCTGAGCCGGCGCGCGCCCGGCACGCCGGTCGGCGTGGCGCTGGTTGCTGCCGCGGCGGAAATGAGCGGGCACGAGACGCAGGCCGCATCCCGTGCCGCTCAGGCCGATGTCGCGACGGCGACATGGCCCGTCACCGCCTCGCGAGCGATCGACGTCAGGGCCCTCGACGCGCCGGTCCCAGCGTCCGCCGCCGTGCAGGCGCGCGGCCCGAGCGTGGAATCGGGGACCGAGCCGATGTTCGTGGGCCCGAGTGTTCCGGCCGCTGCAGCACGGGCATCCGAGCGGCGGCCCCGGTCACGCCGTCGCCGACGTCAGCGGACGGCGATCACCGTCGGCGCCGTCTCGATCGGAGCGATCGGGGTGGCGCTCGCCGCGCACCTGATGCTGGCACCGCCGCCCACTCCTCCGACGACGGACGTCCCCGTGCCTGCGGTGGTCGAGACCCCCGCAGGCAGCCCGACGGAAGACACAGGTGGCGTCGAGTCGCCACCGGACGAGGTGACGACGGCGACCGAGACGGTCGTCTCGTCGGACACGGGCGACGTCGCCGGCACCACACCGCCCGCTGACACCACGCCTGCTGACACCACGCCTGCCGAGACCGCGCCTGCCGACACCACACCGTCCGAGACCATCCCGGCCGAGACCGTGCCCGTCGGGGTCACGACGGTCGACCCGCCCGCCGGCCCCGCCGAGAAGAACGGTTCGGCCCGGGGCTCCAACAGCGGCAACGGGAACGGGCCCGGTGCAAACAGCGGCAAGGGACCATCGTCGCCGGGCTCGGGCAAGCCGGAGAACCCGGGCGGCTGAGGCCTCAGCGACCGGAACCGGCGGCGAGCTCGGCTCCCGCATGCGCGAGCTCGGCAAGGGCGGCCGCGCTGGACTCCTCGGCGACACCGGCCACGAGGTCGGTGATGATGCGCACGCGGCGACCGTGGGCGATCGCGTCCAGCGCCGATGCACGCACGCAGTAGTCGGTGGCGATGCCGACGATGTCGACGTCGACGACGCCGTGACGGGTCAGCAGGTCGGCGACGACATCCCCCTCCTCGGTCGTCCCTTCGAAGAGCGAGTACGCGGGTACGCCCTGCCCCTTCTTGACGTGATGGGTCACGGCGGAGACGTCGAGCTCGGGGTCGTACTCGGCGCCCGCCGTGTCGGCGACGCAGTGCACCGGCCAGGTGTCGACGTAGTCGGGCTCGCCGTCGGCGAAGTGCCCGCCGTTGTCATGATCGCCGTGATGCCAGTCGCGCGAGGCGACGATGATCTCGTAGTCGCCGGCGTGCTCGCGGAGGTGACGCGTGATCGCCGCAGCGACCGCGTCACCCCCGGTCACACCGAGCGCTCCACCTTCGGTGAAGTCGTTCTGGACATCGACGATGAACAGGGCACGGGTCATGCGTCGAGGGTACGCTCCGTCTCAGCGGCCCGCACGGCCCTTTCGCGACGCCACTGCTTCGACGGCCACCAGATGGCGGGGCCGATGTCGTGGGCGAGGGCCGGCACGAGGAGCGAGCGCACGACGAAGGTGTCGAGCAGGACCCCGAACGCCACGATGAAGGCGATCTGGGCGAGGAACAAGATGGGGATGACGCCGAGGGCGGCGAACGTCGCGGCGAGCACGAGACCCGCCGACGTGATGACCCCTCCTGTGGCCACGAGGCCCCGCGCGATGCCCCGACGGGTGCCGTGCGCAAGCGTCTCCTCACGCACGCGCGACATGAGGAAGATGTTGTAGTCGACCCCGAGCGCCACGAGGAACACGAAGCCGTACAGCGGGACGGCGGGATCGCCTCCCGGGAAATCGAACACGTGGTTGAACACGAAAGCGCTCACGCCCAGCGCCGTGCCGAACGACAGGATCGTGCTCAGGATCAGCAGAACCGGCGCGAGAATCGAGCGCAGCAGCAGCATCAGGATGAGCAGGATCACGACCAGGATGACCGGGATGATGACGGTCCGGTCGCGGATCGAGGTGTCGTTGGTGTCGACGTTCGTCGCGGTCGTCCCGCCCACGAGGACGTCGGGGACCTCATCGGCGAAGGCGGCCCGCAGATCGCGCACGGTCTGCTCGGCCTCGAGCGAGTCGGCCGGATCGGCCAGCGTCACCGACAGCAGAACGTCGCCCTCCGAAACCGTCGGCTCGGGCGCCGGTGCGCCCGGCGGCCCGGCGGCGGCGAAGACCGGCGCGCCGTCCTCGAGCGCCACCGAGACCTGTCCCGTGGGCGAATCCGCTGCGACGGCGGCGACCGACGAGATGCCGGGATTCGCGTCGAGCACGGTGAGCGCGTCGGCGAGACGGTCCTGCGAAACGATGACGGACGCCGGGCTGCCCGAGCCCGCGGGGAAGTGTTCGGCGAGAGCCGCCTGACCGTCGCGTGCTTCCGAAGCGCCCAGCACGAGATCGCTCGAGGGGACGCCGTTCGCGTTGAGCTGCAGGACCCCCGCTGCACCGACGAGGAGGACGACCGTGCTGGCGATCCAGACCGACCGAGCGCGACGTGCGACGAAGCGCGCTTGGCGCGGCCAGAGACCGCGGACCGGTTCGCGCGGGTCGTCGGGAAGGTCGATCGCGCCGGTGCGCGGGATGAACGGCCAGAACGCGGCCCGACCGAACAGCGCCAGAAGCGCGGGCAGGAAGGTCAGCGCCGACAGCATCGAGAAGGCGATTCCGATCGAGGCGATGGGCCCGAGCGCCTTGTTGCTCGCGAGGTCGCTCAGCAGCAGGCAGAGCAGACCCGCGATCACGGTTCCTCCCGAGGCGAGGATCGGCTCGACCGCACCCTTCCAAGCGCGCCGCGTCGCCTCCCAGCGCGACGCGCCCGACCCGATCGCCTCGCGATATCGGGCCGTGTAGAGCAGGGCGTAGTCGGTCGCCGCGCCGATGACCAGGATGAACAGGATGCCTTGGACCTGCCCGTTGAGCACGACGATGTCGGCCTTCGCGAGCCACCAGACCGTCAGCAGCGCGACGCATAGCGCGAACACCGACGTGAGCAGGACCAGGATCGGCAGCAGCGGCGAACGGTAGACGACGACCAGGATGACGAACACAGCCGCGAGCGCGACGATCAGGAGCAATCCGTCGATACCGAGAAATCCCTCCGCGAGATCGGCCGTGAAGCCCGCCGGGCCGGTGACCCACGCCTCGACACCCGCGGGCAGGTCCTGCTGGACGAGCCCGCGGATCTCTTCGACGATGTCGCGCACCTCCCCCGAGGCGTCGATCGGCACGAAGACCTGCACGGCGAGACCGTCTTCGGATGGGATGGGCGGCGACACCTCGCCGACCCCCTCGAGCTGACTGATGGCGGTTCCGAGTTCGCCGAGCGCTGCGAGCTGCGTCTCGTCGAGCGGATCGGAAGCCGCGGCCACCACGACCGCCGGAATCTCATCGCCGCCGGTGAAGTCGGTCAGCCGCTCGCTGACCTTCGTCGCGTCGGCGCTGGCGGGAAGGAACGAGGACTGATCGTTCGTGGCCACCTCGCTGACGCGACCGAAGTACGGTCCGCCCACCGACCCGCCGACGAGCCACACGAGCACGAGCAGGGCGGGGATGCCGATGCGCAGCCAGCGCGGGACATTTCGTTCGCTCTTCACGTAGGTAGCTTATCTAGCTAAATGTGGATGCACCAGTCCGATGGCCGACGTTGGCGCGATTCAACCGCGGGCGAAGAGGACGATCCACGACGCGACGAGCGCGGCCACACCCACGGCGAGGAATCCGGACGACAGGCCGACCAGGAGGCGATGCGCGGGCGGTCGCCGGGTCAACCGCATCCTCCCCCGCCATCCGTGTCGATACCAGATGTCTGCCCGATCGCGGCCCGCGAGGAGCGTCGCCGTGTGGTCGTCGACCCGCGCGCTGTTCGCTTCACCCTCGTCGTCGTACCAGCGCACCCAGGTGCCGTCGGGCTCGTGGTCCACGAGCGCATCCGCCGGAAGCCAGGTGCCGTCGGCGGCCCACAGCACGAGGAGCGCGACCGCGAAGAGGGCGGCGCCGCCGAATCCCGCCCAGCTGAGGATCTCGAGCACCGCGTCGAGGATCGCGTTCACGCGCGCCGCCGACTCGGGACGCGGGTCGCTCGGGTCATGCACTCAGTATGGTTGACGCCGGGCGCGGATTCACGACGGACGCAGCAGCACGGCCAGCGAGGCGAGCGTACGCTCGAGCTCGATCGAGGGCTCGAGGAGCCACTGGATCTGCAGACCGTCGGAGGCCGCGATGAGCAGGGCCGCGAGTTGTTCGGCCGGGACGTCGTCGCGAACGGTTCCCGCCCGCTGCTCCAAATGCAGGCGCTCGGTCAGCTCACGACGGATGCGCTCGAAGCGGGCCGTGAAGAACCGCTTGCCGTGCTCGCTCCCCGCTTCGAGCGCTCCGGCGACGAGGATCGAGTAGAGCTCGACGAGACCCGGGACCTCGAGGTTGTCGACCGCGGCGCGCGTCATCACGCCGACCGCCGTCTCGGGCGGAACCGGATTGCGCCGGCCGCGCTGCGTCTCGGCGTGCTCGTAGACCGCGACGAGCAGCTGCTCTCGCGACTCGAAGTAGTGCAGCAGCGCGGCGTGCGAGACCCCGATGGCCTCGGCGATGCGCCGCAGCGAGGTTCCCTGCAGGCCACGTTCTTGGAAGACCTCGATCGCACGGTCGAGGATCTCCTGACGTCGCGCCACGCCCTTGGCGTAGGCGCCCGGACGCCCCATCTCCGCGCGATCGTCGTTGCTCACACCGCGACTGTAACAAAAAACCTCCACCTGGATGTATTACGTGTTAGCGTGACGTCGTGCCACCACAGGCACCCCGCACGATGACGTACGAAAGAAGGTCGACTGTGACTCAGGTCCAGGCATCCGTCCAGCTCTATTCGCTTGCGAAGGAGTTCTCCGCCGACATGTCCGGCTCGCTGGTGAAGCTCGCCGAGATCGGATTCGCACACGTCGAGGCGTTCGACTTCGTCTCGCGCCCGACCGAGATCCGCGCGGCCCTGGATGCCGCCGGCCTCACCTCCCCCACCGGTCACGCTCCCCTGCTGACCGACGAGCTCTGGACGCCGGACGGCTCGATCCCGACGCCCGCACCCGAGGTCGTCTACGAGGCCGCGGCCACGATCGGGATGAAGACGGTCATCGACCCGTTCGTCGCGCCCGACCGCTGGCTCACCGAGGACGGCGTCGACGACATCGCCGAGCGCCTCAACGCGCAGGCCGAGATCGCCGCCGGATTCGGCCTGAGCGTCGGTTACCACAACCACGCGCAGGAGTTCGTCGCGTCGTTCGACGGTCAGAGCGCCTACGAGCGCTTCGTCTCGCTCCTCGACGAGCGGGTCACCCTCGAGCTCGACCTCTTCTGGGCCCTCACCGGCGGGCAGGACGTCCCCGCCCTCGTGACGAGCCTCGGCGACCGGCTCATCGCCGTCCACGTCAAGGACGGCGTCGTGCCGGCATCCAACCCCTGGGCTCCGGGCGCCGAGCAGTTCGGCTCGGACAGCCTCGACCAGCGCCACGCAGGCACGGGCGATGTGCCCCTCGCCGAGTCGCTGCGCGCGGCCACCGCTCTGAAGTACGCCGTCGTCGAGTACGACAAGGCACCCGGTGACGTCTTCGCCGACGTCGCGGCCAGCCTGGCGTTCCTGCGCGAGAACGGTGTCAGCGCATGACCGGGCCCGTCGGAGTCGGTTTCGTCGGCGTCGGTGTCATCAGCGACACCTACCTCGAGAACCTGGGTTCCTTCCCCGATGTGCGCGTCGTCATCCTCGGCGACCTCGACGTCGATCGCGCGAAGGCTCAGGCCGAGAAGCACGGCGTCGCCGAATGGGGTACGACCGATGACGTCCTCGCGCACCCCGACGTCGACGTCATCGTCAACCTGACGATCCCCGCCGTTCACGTCGACATCTCCTCGCGCGCGATCGCCGCCGGCAAGCACGTCTGGACCGAGAAGCCGCTCGGCCTCGACCGCGAGAGCACGGCGGAGCTCCTGCGCCAGGCGGATGCCGCCGGCCTGCGCATCGGCTCGGCACCCGACACGCTCCTCGGCCCCGGCTTCCAGACCGCGAAGCGCGCGATCCAGAGCGGCGTCATCGGCGAGCCCATGTTCGCGTCGACGACGTTCCAGACCGTCGGTCCCGACCTCTGGCACCCGAGCCCCGCGTTCCTGTTCGCCCAGGGCGCCGGACCGCTGCTCGACATGGGTCCGTACTACTTCAGCGGTCTCGTCAGCCTGTTCGGGTCGGTCGACCGGGTCGCCGCCGTCGGACGCAAGAAGCTCGAGGAGCGCACCATTCAGGCCGGGCCCAACGCGGGCACCGTCTTCCCCGTCGAGGTGCCCACCACGATGCAGGTCATCACCGCCTTCGAGGCGGGCCAGCAGGCGGCGAGCCTGCTGAGCTTCGACTCGGCCCTCGAACGCCACGGCGTGTTCGAGGTGCACGGCACCGAGGGCTCCATCGTGCTCCCCGACCCCAACCAGTTCGAGGGGCGCATCGCCTACGTCAAGGCGCGGAAGTCGATCTCGGACGGCAACTGGGGCGAGCAGGAGTGGATCGAGATCGAGCAGGAAGGCAAGCTCACCGGCCGCGGCCTGGGCCTGCTCGACATGGTCCGCGCGATCGCGGAGGACCGGCCCCACGTCGCCACCGGCGAGCTCGGCTACCACGTGCTCGACGTCATGCTCTCGGCGCAGGAGTCGGCCGCCTCGGGCGAGTTCGTCAAGGTCGCGAGCACCGTGGCGCCCGTACCGACCGTTCCGGTCGACTTCGACCCGTTCGCCGCGACGCTGTAAGCAGCGCGGCGTCCCGCACAGCCGGTACGCGAAAGGCCCGGACTCTTCGGAGTCCGGGCCTTTCGTTGTGGAGCCGCCTAAGGGAATCGAACCCTTGACCTATTCATTACGAGTGAATCGCTCTGCCGTCTGAGCTAAGGCGGCGCGCGTCGCTGTGCGATGCACGATCAGCAATGTTACATGCTCGGAGACCCCGTCGCGAACCGGCGGCGCGGCCGACGCCCTTATATCGGGAGACGCCGTGTTACGCGACGATTACTCCCCGTCCACCCGTGGCGCTTACCGTCGGAGGGCACCGCGATGAGGCGAGCGCGACCCCGGTCGCGCACGGGCGGGTCACCGCCCCGCGGTGCCCGATCCGAGGAGCACCACTCATGTCCAAGCGACTTCTGACCGCGGCCGCCCTGGCCCTCCCCCTGACCCTGCTGCTCGGCGCCTGCGCGTCGGACGCCGGCTCCGGCGACGCCGGTGACGCCGCACAGGACGGCCCGGTGCGCATCGGCGTCGTCGGCGCGGGCGACCCCTACTGGGAGACCTACAAGGAGGCCGCGGCCGACGAGGGCATCGAGGTCGACATCGTCGACTTCACCGAGTACACCCAGCCCAACCCCGCGCTCTCGGCGGGCGAGCTGGACCTTAACCAGTTCCAGCACATCATCTACCTCGCGACCTACAACGTGAACGCCGGCGACGACCTCGTAGCCGTCGGCTCGACCGCGACCTACCCGCTGGGCCTGTACTCGACGCAGTACGACTCGGTCGACGACATCCCCGAAGGCGCCACCGTCGCCGTCCCCAACGACGAGAGCAACCAGGCCCGCGGCCTGCTCGTGCTGCAGGCCCAGGGCCTCATCGAGCTCAAGGACGGCGGCACCGTGTTCTCCACGACGGCGGACGTCGAGCCCGGCTCGAAGGTCAAGGTCGAGGCTCTCGACGCCGCCCTGACCGCGACGTCGCTGCCCGATGTCGCCGCCGCGATCATCAACAACGACTTCGTCGAGGATGCCGGACTGAAGTTCGACGACGCGCTCGCGACCGACGACCCCAGCGACCCGAGCGCGCAGCCGTACATCAACATCTTCGCCGCCAAGGCCGAGGATGCCGACAACCCGACCTACCAGAAGCTCGTCGAGATCTTCCAGGACACCCAGGCGGTCACCGACGGACTGCAGGAGGCGTCCGGCGGCTCGGCCGTGCTCGTGAAGACGCCGAAGGACGAGCTCGCCTCCGCCCTGAAGCAGGTCGAGGACGACATCCGCGCCAACCAGTGACATCATGCGTGTGCGGCCCGCCCCACCGGACGGGCCGCACACGCATGTCCCGTTCGAGGAGCCCCCGCATGACCCTCATCCGCCTGTCCGGCGTGACCAAGCGCTTCCCCCCGTCCACGAAGGGCGGTGACCCGGTCGTCGCGGTCGATGACGTCGACCTCGAGATCGAGGCCGGATCCGTATGCGGCATCGTCGGGTACTCCGGCGCGGGGAAGAGCACGGTCCTCCGGTTGGTCAACGCTCTGGAGACACCCACGAGCGGCAGCGTCGAGATCGATGGCCGCGACATCACCGCGCTCCGCGAGCGCGAGCTGCGTGCCCTCCGCGGCGACATCGGCATGATCTTCCAGCAGTTCAACCTGTTCGACTCGCGCAACGTCGCCGGCAACGTCGCGTATCCCCTCGAGGTCGCCGGACGCTCACGCACCGAGGTCAAGCAGCGCGTCGCCGAACTGCTGGAGTTCGTCGGGCTGTCGGGCAAGGCCAAGAACTACCCCGAGCAGCTGTCGGGCGGACAGCGGCAGCGCGTCGGCATCGCTCGAGCGCTCGCCACGAGTCCCCGCATCCTGCTGGCCGACGAGGCCACCAGCGCGCTCGACCCCGACACGACGCAGGAGGTGCTCGCCCTCCTGAAGCGCATCAACACCGAGCTCGGCGTGACGATCCTCGTCATCACCCACGAGATGGAGGTCGTCCGTGCGATCGCCGACCGTGTCGTCGTCATGGAGCACGGACGCGTCATCGAGAGCGGCGACGTCTTCGACGTGCTCTCGGCACCGTCGCATGCCGCGACTCGCCGGTTCGTGGCCAGCATCATCGACGAAGCGCCCACCGGCGAGAAGCTCGCGGCGCTGCGCGCGCGGCATCCCGGCCGCATCGTCACCTTCACCATCCGCGAGGGCGAGTCGCCGCAGGCAGACGTCTTCGCGGCGCTGTCGTCCCACGGGGTGCGGTTCGAGCTCATCCACGGCGGCATCAACGACATCCGTGGGCGCGTCTTCGGGCATCTGACGCTCGCTCTGTCGGGAGAGACGGATGCCGTCGATCGCGCCGTGGCCGCGGCATCCGCCCACGCACCGCTCATCGAGGAGGACTCCCGTGGATAGGCTCATCGAGCTGCTGCCCGACCTGTGGCCGGCGACGGCCGAGACGCTCTACATGATCACGCTGAGCCTGCTGTTCGGCGGCATCGCGGGCTTCTTGATCGGCCTCGCGCTGTACGCCACGCGGGCCGGCAGCCTGTTCCCCAACCGTGTCGTGTTCGGCATCGTCAACGTGATCGTCAACACGTTCCGGCCGATCCCGTTCATCATCTTCATGGCCGCGGTCCAGCCCCTCGCCCGCGCGTTCAGCATCCGCGGCATCGGCATCGAGTTCGCCGTCTTCGCGATCTCGATCGCATCGATGTTCGCCATCGGACGCATCGTCGAGCAGAACCTGCTGACGGTGCGCCCCGGCGTGATCGAGGCCGCCCGCGCCGCCGGCGCGAGCCGCTCGCGCATCCTGTTCCGGCTGGTCCCGCGCGAGTCGCTCGGCCCGCTCGTGCTCGGTTACACCTTCATCGTGGTCGCACTCGTCGACATGACCGCCGTCGCGGGCGCGATCGCCGCGGGTGGCCTCGGCCAGTTCGCGCTCGTGAACGGCTTCCGCCAGTTCAACCCCTGGGTCACCTGGGCCGCCGTGATCATCATCATCCTGCTCGTGCAGGGGGTGCAGTTCCTCGGCAACGCCCTCGCGCGCCGCATCCTGCGGCGCTGACGGCCCGCCGCGTCGAGGGGTCTCGACGCCCGCGGTCGAGGTCCCACTTGGGCCGGGCTCGTGCCCGCCGAGGTCCCAGTTCGGCCGGGTATGACGGCACCGTTCCCGGCCGAAGTGGGACCTCGCAGGGGGGCTAGCCTGGCGGCATGCTTTCGGACGGCGATCTGGTGCGAATCGCGCGCGATCTCGCGGCGACTCCCGGTGTCATCGCGGTGGCGCTGGGGGGCAGTCGAGCGCGCGGGACGCACTCCCCCGACTCGGACGTCGACCTGGGTGTGTACGTCGACGGGCGAACAATCGACCGCGATGCTCTCTCGGCGGCGGTGTCTCGCTGGGCAACGACCTCGGTCAGAATCGGACCAGCCGGAAGCTGGGGCCCGTGGGTGGACAGTGGCGCGTGGGCGACGATCGCCGGCATGCCCGTCGACGTCATCATCCGCGACGTGGACCGCGTTCGAGCTCAGGTCGAGAGGGCTCGTCGGGGCGAATTCGCCTTCCACTCGCAGCCGGGACATCCTCTCGGATTCCTGGATGTCGCGTACGCCGGCGAGGTCGCGCTCGCGAAGCCCCTCGTCGACGGCGCGGGTTTCCTGCGCGACCACGCCGACGCCGTCGCCCCCTACCCTGAGCCACTGCGGCGGGCCTTCCTCGACGACCTGTGGCAGGTGGACTTCCTCGTCGACGCCGCGGCCAAAGTCACCGATCGCGGCGACACCGCCTACGTCGGCCTCTGCCTCAGCAATGCAGCAGTGCGGCTGGCGTACGCCTGGCATGCCCAGGCCAGAACCTGGGCCATCAACGAGAAAGGCATCGTCAGCGGCGTGACGCGTCTCCCATACGCGCCCGCTGACTTCGACATCCAGGTCGCCGCGGCCCTCAGCGCGGTCGACGCGTCACCCGAGGGCGCTCGGACAGCGACCGACCTGCTGCGCGCCCTGCCTCGCCCGTCCTGAGCGCCGCCGAGGTCCCACTTGGGCCGGGTATGGCCTCAGCATTTCCGGCCAAAGTGGGACCTCGCGCGGGAGGCAGACGGGCAGGGGCCTAGCGGCAGACGAGGCCGTCCTCGGGCACCGTGTCGTCGATGAAGAAGGCCTCGACTGCGTCGTCCACGCACGAGTTGCCCTTCTGGAACCCCGTGTGCCCCTCACCCTCTCGCGTGACGAGCACACCCGAGGCAAGCTGATCGGCGAGCGACTCGGACCATTCGTATGGCGTGGCGGGATCGTTGGTCGTGCCCACCACGACGATCGGCGCGGCGCCGTCAGCCGTGATCTCGCCACGGGTACCGGTCGGCGGATAGGGCCAGACGGCGCACGCGTCGACGCCCTCCCAGTACGGCGCGACCGTCGGCGCTTCCACCGCGAGGCGGGCCTTCGACGCGGCCTCGGCTTCGGGGTCGTTCTCGACCGGGTAGTCCATGCAGTTGTACGCGCGGAACGCCTCGGACGAGTTGTCCGAGTACTGCCCGTCGGGAGTGCGCGCGTAGTAGAAGTCGGCGAGCAGGAACGCCGTCTGCGGGTCGCCCGCCAGCGTCTGCGAGAGAGCCTGCCTCAGGATCGGCCAGTTGTCCTGCGAGTACAGCGCGGCGATGATCGCGGTCATGAGCGAATCCGCGCCGAGGCGCCGGCCATCGGATGCCGGCAGCGGCGACGCATCGACGCTCGCGAGCAGCGTCCCGAGGTCGGTCATCGCGTCGTCGACGGATCCGCGGAACGGGCAGTCCTCCTCTTCGAGGCAGGCAGCCATGAACGCGCGCAGCGCCGACTCGAAGCCGACCGCCTGGGTGGCGCTGACGTCGAGCGACGACACGCTGGGGTCGATCGCGCCGTCGAGCACGAGCCGGCCGACGTTCTCGGGATAGAGCTTGGCGTAGGTCGCGCCGAGGAAGGTCCCGTAGGAGTAGCCGAGGTAGTTGAGCTTCTCGTCGCCGAGCACCGCGCGCAGCAGATCCATGTCGCGCGCGGCGAACTCGGTCGTGATGAAGGGCAGGATGCCGCCACTGTTCTCGTCGCACGCGGCAGCGAACTGCTCGTTGCGCGCCGTCAGCTCGGCCTCCCACTCCGGCGTTCCGCGAGGCGCCGCCGGGATGTCGAAGAAGTACGCGTCGGTGCCCGCGGCGTCGAAGCAGGCCACGGCGCTCGATCGGCCCACGCCGCGCGGGTCGAACCCGATGACGTCGTACGCGTCAGCCAGGACGGAACCCACCGCGAACCGGGCGCTGTCGGCGATGAGGTCGTATCCGCTCGCGCCGGGACCGCCGGGGTTGACCAGCAGCGATCCGAGCGCGTCTCCCGATCCCGCCGCCCGCCGCACGACCGCGAGCTCGATCTCGCCCGCGGACGGATCGTTCCAGTCGCGCGGTGCGCGCACCGTCGTGCAGTCGTACGAGCCGGAGTCGGCCCCCTTGCAGGACTCCCACTCGAGTTCCTGACCATAGAACGGCATCAGGTCTTCCGAGACGCCGTCGGTGACAGGTGTCCGGCTCGGCGCCGGCGAAGCCTGATCGGGGCCTCCCTTAAACACGCATCCGGTGAGAACCGTCACCGTGGCCGCGGCGATGGCGACGACGGTGATCAGACGACGAGGAGCTTTCACGGTGTCCTTCCGCTGGCGACGGTGATGAGCATGCTCTCGAGGGCGAGCAGGGGGGCAGCATTGCCTTCGAGGGCGCTGCGGGTGGCCGAGATGCGGTCGAGCACGACGAGCGTGCGGTCGGGCGTCCACGCCGACGCGAGAGCGGCGAGCTCGCTCGTCAGCTCACGATTGATCAGGTCACCCTCGCGGCCGAACTGCAGCATCAGCGTGTCGCGGTACATCGACTCGAGATCGGTGAGGACGCGATCGATGCCGTCGCGCAGGCTCCGCGTAGCGCGCCGCTTCTGCTCGTCCTCGAGCGCACTGAGCTGACCGCGCACGGCGGGCGGCACGGGTGCCCCCGGAGCGACCCCGAGCGTGCGCCGCAACGCCTCACGTTCGGACTCGTCGCGTTCGGCCGTCAGAGCCTTGGCATCTTCCGTCGCGGCGCTCACGATGCGGCCGGCCGTCTCGACGGCGTCGGACACGCCGCGCACCGCCAGCACGGCGCGCAGCGTCGCGTCGCGGCGCTCACGGGAGGCGGCATCCGTCGCGAGACGCTGGGCCATGCCGATGTGGCGCTGGGCGAGACGGGCGGATTGCTCGGCCACCGCCTCGTCGACCCCCGTGCGCGCGGAGATGAGGCGTGCGACATCCGCCACGTCGGGCTCACGCAGGCGCAGCGTCCGCACGCGGGAGCGGATCGTCGGCAGCAGATCGGCGTCGCTCGGCGCGCACAGCACCCAGACCGTCTGCTCCGGGGGCTCTTCGAGGGCCTTGAGCAGAACATTGCTCGTGCGCTCGACCATCCGGTCGGCGTCTTCGACGACGATGACGCGGTACCGCCCCAGTGAGGGCGAGAAGTACGACCGTTCGACGAGGGCCCGAGCATCGCGGATGGAGATGACGACGCCCTCGGTGCGGAGCGCCGTGAGATCGGGATGCGTGCCGGCGAGCACCTGCCGCATCGCGGCCTCGTCACCGGGCTCGGCGATCAGAGCGGCCGCGAAGGCGTGCGCGAGCGTCGAGCGCCCCGAGCCGGGCGGGCCCGTGATGAGCCAGGCGTGCGCGAGCTGCGCGGGATCGGAGGCCGCGGCCTGCAGCGCTGCGACGGCCGAGTCCTGACCCCAGACCTCGCCCCACGGTGGTGCGAGCGGAGCGGAGGCGGTCATGGGTCCAGCCTACGGGGAGCCTCCGACCTCGGTTACCCCGCGGGCGCACGGCCGAGTGGACCGGCGGCGACGCAGCTCAGCCGCGCAACGAACGCTCGACCCGCGCCCGGATCTCGACGGACAGGTCGACGGGCGGACGGGACGCGTCGAGCACGAGGAACCGCTCGGGCTCTGCGGCGGCGAGCCCGAGGAAAGCGGTGCGGACGCGCTCGTGGAAGTCGGCCTTCTCGGCCTCGAGCCGATCGAACGGTTTGTCGTCGGCGTCGAGCCGTGCCCGAGCCGCGGCGGGGTCGAGGTCGAGCAGCACGGTGATGTCGGGCAGCGCGCCGTCGGTGGCCCACAGCGACAGGTCGCGCACCTCGCCGGCGTCCAGCACGCGTCCGGCGCCCTGATAGGCGACGGATGAGTCGAGGTACCGGTCCTGCACGACGACGGCGCCGCGCTCGAGGGCCGGACGGACCACGGTCGCGACGTGGTGAGCGCGGTCGGCGGCGTACAGCAGGGCCTCGGCACGCGGAGCGATATCGCCACGGTGGTGCAGAACGATGTCACGGATGAGCACGCCCACGTCGCTGCCGCCCGGCTCGCGCGTGCGCACGACCTCTCGGCCGCTCTCGCGGAGCCAGGCCTCGAGGGCGGTCGCCTGCGTCGTCTTCCCCGACCCGTCGCCGCCCTCGAGGGTGATCCAGAGCCCGCGGTCCGCGGTGCCGGTCACTTCTTCTTTGCCGCGGGCTTGGGCGTCGTCGTGGTCTTGCGTGCCGCCGTCTTGCGCTTGGGCGCGGGGCCCTTGGCGCGCTTGTCGGCGAGCAGCTGAACGGCGCGTTCGAACGTGACCTCTTCGGCGTTCTCACCGCGCGGGATCGTCGCGTTGGTCTCACCGTCGGTGACATAGGGCCCGAAGCGGCCGTCCTTCAGCTTGATCGGCTTGCCGCTGGTGGGGTCGGCCTCGAACTCCTTGAGCGCGCTCGATGCGGCGCGAGCCCCGTACTTGGGCTGCGCGTAGACGGCGAGGGCCTCCTCGAGCGTGATGTCGAACAGCTGCTGCTCACTCGCGAGGGTGCGCGAGTCGGTGCCCTTCTTCAGGTACGGACCGTAGCGGCCGTTCTGGGCCGTGATCTCGTTGCCCGACTCGGGGTCGACGCCCACGACGCGGGGAAGCGACAGCAGCTTGAGCGCCTGCTCGAGGTCGACCGTGTCGACGCTCATCGACTTGAACAGCGACGCGGTGCGCGGCTTGGGAGCCGCTTCCTTCTTCTTCGTCGTCTTCTTCTTGGCGGGGGCGACCTCGCCGGTCGCCTCGTCGACGGTCTCCTCGGGCTCGGGCTCGAGCTCCTGCACGTAGGGACCGAAGCGTCCGTCCTTGACGACGATGAGCTTGCCGTTCTCGGGGTTCTCGCCGAGAACGCGGTCGCCGGCGACGGGGGCATCGATGAGCTCCTGCGCCTTCTCGGGCGTCAGCTCGTCGGGCGCGAGGTCGTCGGGCACGTTGACGATGCGCGTCTCGCCGTCACCGACCGGAACGTCGAGGTACGGGCCGTATTTGCCGAACCGCAGCGTCGCGACGTCGCCGATGGGCGTCGCGTTCAGCTCGCGGGCGTCGATGTCGCCGAGGTTCTCGACGATGTTGCGCAGGCCCACGTGGTTGTCGGAGCCGAAGTAGAACTCCTTCAGCCACGCCTCGCGCGCCTGCTCGCCCCGGGCGATGGCGTCGAGGTCGTCCTCGAGCGCGGCCGTGAAGTCGTAGTCGACGAGGTCGGAGAAGTGCTGCTCGAGCAGCCGGACGACACTGAACGAGAGCCAGCTGGGCACGAGCGCCTGGCCCCGCTTGGTGACGTAGCCGCGCTCGAGGATGACGTCGATGATGCTCGCGAAGGTCGACGGACGGCCGATGCCCTTCTCCTCGAGCGCCTTGACGAGGCTCGCCTCGGTGTAGCGGGGCTTCGGGCTCGTCGCGTGGCCCTTGGGCTCGACATCCGACAGCGCGAGTGCGTCGCCCACGGCGACGGGTGGCAGCGACTGGTCTGCGGAGCGGTCGTTGTCGCCGCGCTTCTCGTCGTTGCCCTCTTCGTACGCCTCGAGGAAGCCCTTGAAGGTGTAGACGGTGCCGGATGCCGTGAACGCTGCGCGCTTGCCGCCGGCATCGACCTCGAGCGTGACGGTCGTGGTCTCGTACTTCGCGTCCGACATCTGGCTGGCGACGGTGCGCTTCCAGATGAGGTCGTACAGGCGCTGCTCGTCGCGGTCGAGACCGGAGGCGACGGATGCGGGCGTGCGGAACTCCTCGCCCGAGGGGCGGATCGCCTCGTGGGCCTCCTGGGCGTTCTTGGCGTTGTTGCGGTACGAGCGCGGGCTCGCGGGAACCGCGCGGTCGCCATAGAGCGCGACCGCCTGCGTGCGCGCCGCCGTCACGGCCTGCGCCGAGAGCGCGGTCGAGTCGGTGCGCATATAGGTGATGTAGCCCTTCTCGTAGAGACGCTGGGCGACGCTCATCGCATGCTTGGCGCTCATCGAGAGCTTGCGGCCGGCCTCCTGCTGCATGGTGGAGGTCGTGAACGGAGGCTTGGGGCTGCGGGTTCCGGGCTTGGCCTCGACCGCGGTGACGGCTGCGGTGGCCGCCTTCTCGATCGCGGTCGCGAGCTCGCGGGCGTCCTTCTCGCTGAGGACGACGACCGCCTTCTTCAGCGCGCCGGCGTCGTCGAAGTCGGTGCCCCGGGCCAGCGGAGCACCGTCGAGCCGCGCCAGGCGCGTCGAGAACGAGCCGCCGTCCTTCGCCGCGTGGGCCTCGATGTCCCAGTACGACGCCGAGACGAACGACATCCGCTCGCGCTCACGCTCGACGACCATGCGGGTCGCGGCGGACTGCACGCGGCCGGCGCTCAGCGCCTGACCGTCGCGGCCGGAACCGATCTTGCGCCAGAGCACGGGCGAGACATCCCACCCGTAGAGCCGGTCGAGGACGCGGCGGGTCTCCTGCGCGTTGACGAGCGCGAGGTCGAGCTCGCGGGTGTTGTCGGCGGCCGCGCGGATGGCGTCCTTGGTGATCTCGTGGAAGACCATGCGCTTGACGGGGACCTTGGGCTTGAGCACCTCGAGCAGGTGCCAGGCGATCGCCTCGCCCTCGCGGTCTTCATCGGTGGCGAGCAGGACTTCGTCGGCGTCCTTCAGGGCGCGCTTGAGCTCGGCAACGGTCTTGGTCTTGCGATCGCTGACCACGTAATACGCATCGAAGCCGTTCTCGACGTCGATGGAGTACTTGCCGTACGCCTGCTTCTTGTCGGCCGGGATGTCCTCTTTCTTAGCGAGATCCCGGATGTGCCCGACCGAGCTGAGCACTTCGTACTCGTCGCCCAGGTAGCCCTGGATCGACTTCATCTTGGTCGGGGACTCGACGATGACGAGTTTCTTGCCGCCTGCCACGAGTCTTCCTTTCTCCAGCGCACACCATACACGCGCCACACGATGGAGGACGCTGGGAACGGCGCGCCATATCCTTCCGTCGGCATGCCAGGCCGCGAGGGCCGCGCGGGCGCGCGCACGCACGCGGAATACACCCTCCACAGGCCCGTCTGCGACGACGCGATGCGACGCGGTGCAGCGGTCGATCACGCATTGCGGACGACCGGCACGCGCGGGATGCCGGGCGCCCCCTTACGATCGCAGCAAGCCGGGGTTCCTGATCAGTCCCACTCGGCCAGGGTCGGTGGCTGAGGCGACCGAGCCGCTCCCCGGGGTAGTAGATCGGCGAGGGTGACTCGCCACCCCTGAGTCACTCCGGCGGACCTGCTCGAGAGCGCGCCTGAACGGTGAACACACCGGCCGGCGAGGCGACGACGACGGTCACGGTCACGCCGTCCACCTCGCACGCGGCGAACGCCAGCCCGGCGCGCGCGACGACCTGGCCGGCTCGTTCGCACGGCGCTCCCCCGACGAACCCGAGCGCAGCATCGGCCGCCGCAAGCGCCGCGGTGTCGGCGGCCGCAGACACCCGCGCCGACTGGATCGCCGCAGCTCCCGCCAGCACGCAGCCTGCGGAGACCGTCGCCGTCACCGCGAGAACACCGATGGCCGTCGCGACGCCGGCCATCAGAGCCCTCCGGAGAGCGCGCAGGACTCCGCCCGCAGCGCTGGCAACGGCAACGGGATGCCGTGATGGGCCGTCACGATCGCACAGGTGAGATCCGCGTCGGACCGGAGCTCGAGCGCCGCGCCCCCGACCGCTGTCTGCACGACCGCTGATGCCCTCCCGGCGTCCTCGCCCCGCGCGACGAGCCGTGCCGCCTGAGCCGCCGCGTGCTCGAGACGAATCTGCGTGCCCGCCGCCGCCAGCGCGGCGACGGCGAGCAGCACCAGAAGCATCGCCGCCGGCACGACGACCGCGAACTCGGCGGCGGCCGAGCCGCGATCGTCACGGCGGAACCTCATTCGACGGTCAACGCCCGTCGTACGAGATCGGTGAGGATGCCGCGCACCTCGTCGCTGCGCATGATCACCACCAGCAAACCGGCGAAGGCCACGGCGGCCATCGTCGCGATGGCGTATTCCGCCGTCGCGGCGCCGGACTCGTCGGCGAACAGCTTGGCGGCGCGCGCCCGCGTCAATCGAGGAAGGGATCGGTTCATGTCTGCTCCGTTCTGTGGATGCGTGTTCGGATCGGGCACGGTGGGCACGGTCTGGGTCTGGTCGGACGCGATCGAGCTCGCGCAGGGGTGGCCGCGTCACAGCGTCACCGAGGCTCTCGTCATCGCGCTGAGGAGCATCGGTGCGACGCCGATCAGGAGGAACGCGGGCAGGGTGCAGACCCCGAGCGGCAGCAGCAGCCGCGATGTCAGCTGCGCCGCACGCATCCGCCCCTCGATCCGGGCGCGGTGGCGCTCGAGCTCCGCGGTGGCGCGCAGAAGGTCCACTGCGGGCACTCCTGCGGATGCCGAGAGGTCGAGCACCTCGCGGTCTGCAGCCGCAGCCGCGACGTCGACGGAGGCCAGCACCTCCTCCGCCCGGCCGATCGAGACGCCGCTCGACAGGGCGATCGCAAGCAGTTCGGCCGACATACCGGGAACACCGTCGACCGATCGGGCGCGCGCTACGAGCCGACGCGTCCACACCTGCGCTCCCACCATCAGCAGCGCCCCGACGACGAGGCATGCCGCACCCACGGGATGCCGCAGGGTGGCGAGCACGTCGAAACCGAGCAACAGTGCGAGCGCCACGGCGACGAGCGGGAGCCACCCGACAAGCCGGGCCGTCGCCGTGGGCTCGGCGAGCGCGACACGGATGTCATCGCGAGCCTGTTGGGCGTCACGCAGAGCCTCGGCCATCCCGCGCAGCGTGCGCGCCAGCGGAGCGCCCACGGTCGTCGCGACATGCCAGGCCGCCGCGACCTCGCGCCACGCGCCGGGTTCCGCAGCGATGGCGTCGGTGAGGGGTTCACCCGCCCGTCGTCGTTCGTGCACCCGCCGGGATGCGGAGTCTCCCGAGGCGGCCAGGTGCTCCCAAGCCGCATCGGGTGCGATCCCGGCTTCGAGCAGCACGGCGAGACGGTGCAGGACGGGCGCCGCCTCCGCTGCCGCGGCATCCGTCTCCACCGGAGGACGGCGCGAGGGCCACGGGAATCTCATTCCGGCTCCTCGATCCCGAGGCGCCCGTCTCGCAGGACCGGGCGGGCGATTCCCTCGACCCGGCGAACGCCGTCGACGTTCCCGACATGGACGATCGCGCCGATCGCGCTCACCACCTGGCGGGCGACGCCGTGATCGTCGAGGCCCGCCAGCGCACCCAGCGCCTCGAGCCGCGCCGGCACGTCGGCGAGACCGCTGGCATGCACGGTGCCGGCGCCGCCGTGGTGCCCCGTGTTCAGGGCGGTGAGCAGCTCGCGAACCTCCTCGCCGCGGCACTCCCCCACCACGAGCCGATCGGGTCGCATGCGCAGCGCCTCTCGCACCAGACGGGCCAGCGGTACCGCCCCGGCCCCCTCGAGATTCGGCTGACGGGCTTCGAGTCGCACGTGATGGGGGTGATCGAGCCTCAGCTCGGCGACATCCTCGATCGTGACGATCCGGTCAGTCGGGCTCGCGGCGGACAGGAGCGCTGCGAGGAGCGTCGTCTTCCCGGCGCCCGTGGCCCCCGTGACGAGGAGATTGGTGCGGTCCGCGACGAGCCGACGAAGGTCTGTCGCGACCGCGGCGTCGAACATCCCGCGCTGCTCGAGATCGGCAAGACTCAGCTGCTCGATTGCCGGGAGCCGGATCGAGATCACCGAACCCCCGCAGGCCACCGGCGAAAGCACGGCGTGCACCCGGATGCCGCCGGCCCAACGCACGTCGGCACAGGGTGTCGCATCGTCGATATGTCGTCCGCCGAGGGCGATCAGCGCGACAGCAAGAGCGCGGACCTCGCCATCGCTGGGCCGCCACCGGCCCACGTGCTCGGCGCCGCGCCCGCGGTCGACGAAGACGCCGCGCTCTCCGTTGACGAAGACGTCCGTGACGGCCGGGTCGATCAGATGCTCGCGCAGTGGATCGAGCGCAGCATCGTCGGGAAGCTTGCGCTGCGGCGCCGGAGTCGGCGCCGTTTGGCCGCGTGAGGCTGCGGCGGAGCCCGGGCGGGGAACGACGACGAATGCTGATGCCATGCCCCGACATTAGGAAGCGCCCGTGCCCGCGTTCGCGGGCCACCGCCATTCCTGGCACAGGCCGTGTCCTGCCAACGCTGGGGAGGAACCGGAACGAGAGACTGACATGGTGATTCAGGACGAGTCGATCGGTTCGGTTCACCGCAACAGAGATTTCCGATGGTTGTGGGCGTCGAATGCCCTGCAGGAGACCGGACGCCAGTTCGCGACACTCGCCCTGTCGGTGACCGCGGTGGCCGTCCTCGGCGCCGAGGCGTGGCAGGTCGGTGTCATCTCCGCCCTGGGTCTGAGCGCGTACCTCGTCATCGGTCTTCCGGCCGGCGTATGGGTCGATCGGTGGCCTAAGAGGCCCGTCCTCGTTGGCGCCGAGCTCATCCGGGCTGTCGTTGCGGCGAGCGTCGCGGTCGCGTACATCGCGGGCTGGCTCTCGGTGTGGCAGCTCATGGTGGTCGCCGCGATCATCAGCGTGACCTCGGTATTCTCCGACACGGCGCAGACGGCGTTCACCCCGGCCATCGTCGGGCCGTCACGGGTGTCCGAAGCCACGGCTCGAATCCAGTCGACCGACACCTCGATGCAGGTCGTCGGCCCCGCGCTGGCAGCGGCCGTGCTCACACGCCTGGCGGCTCCGCTCCTCTACGTCGTCACGTCGGTCACCGGCATCCTGGCCGCCGTCGCGGCCTCGCTCATCCGCGCACCGGAGCCCCGCGAGAAGGGTGTCACTCCTCCCCCGTTCTGGGCGTCGCTGATCGAGGGGATCGCGTTCGTCCGGCGGCATCGCGTTCTTCGGACCATGCTCGTCACGAACGCCCTCATCAACGCCGGCGCCGGCGTCTTCGCAACGCTGATCGTTCTCGTCGCGCTCGACGACCTCGGGATGACCGCGAGCGGCTACGCGCTCGCGAGCGGCATCGGAGCGACCGGCGCCATCATCGGTTCGCTCGTCGCCATGCGGATCCGCAACCGCCTCGGCCCCATCCGGACGATGCTCGTCGGATACTGCCTGCTTCCCGTGGCCGCGCTGATCCTGCCATCCGCGTACGTGGTGCCGCTTCCTTCGGTCGTGTTCGTCGCGGGGTCGAGCTTCGCCTTCGGCCTGATCGTCGTGACGACGATGATCAGCTCCGCCGGCCTGCGCGCCGAGGTGACTCCGCCTCAGCTGATGGGACGCGCCACCGCCGCGAACCGATTCGTCACGCAGGGCGCCATGCCCCTCGGGGCACTCGTCGCGGGCATCGTCGGCAGCGCGGCATCGAACGGTGTCGCCCTGTTGCTGTCGCCTCTGCTGCTGACACTCGCAGCGGCCGCGTTCGCCCTGTCGCCGCTGCGGCCCCACCGTGCGCTGCCGGACGAGTGGAAGCACCACCTCGCCGCGTGAAACCCGGGAGAAAAGAAGAAGGACGGCACCCCACATTGGGGGATAGGGGTGCCGTCCACGCAACGTCCCGCCGCTTGGGGGGTAGGTCGGGCCGCCACGGGCGCGATCGATGTCGCAGCCACGGATCAGCTTACGCTGTCGAACCCGCTGCGACCCAATCACCGCACCGCCGCGCCACTCTCGGCACGACCACCCACTATCGGCGGTAGTCTCCTGATCTCGCCGCGGTCTAGATTGACCGCACGCCGCCGTGCGCGGCGCCATCGACCGCGAAGGAGCGCGCCGTATGAGCAGCCAGATCGACCACCTGCTGACCGAGACCCGGCGTTTCGCGCCGTCGCCGGAGTTCGCCGCATCCGCCGTCGGCACCGCCGAGCTCTACGAGCGCGCGGCAGCCGACCGCGAGGGCTTCTGGGCCGACCAGGCCCGGGAGCTGCACTGGCACAAGCCCTTCACGCAGGTGCTCGACTGGTCCAACCCCCCGTTCGCGGAGTGGTTCGCCGACGGTGAGCTGAATGTCGCGTACAACTGCCTCGACCGCCACGTCGAGGCGGGTCTCGGCGACCGTGTGGCGCTGCTGTGGGAGGGCGAGCCGGGTGATGACCGCGCCGTGACCTACGGCGAGCTCACCGACGAGGTGAAGCGCCTCGCCAACGTCCTGACCGGGCTCGGGATCGAGCAGGGCGACCGTGTCGCGATCTACATGCCGATGATCCCCGAGGCCGTCGCCGCGATGCTCGCCGTCGCCCGCGTCGGCGCCGTCCACTCCGTCGTCTTCGGCGGGTTCTCGGCCGACAGCCTGCGGACCCGCATCGACGACGCCGGCGCCAAGCTGGTGATCACCGCCGACGGCGGCTATCGCAAGGGCAAGGTCTCGCCGCTCAAGCCCGCCGTCGACCAGGCGCTGGCCGACCGGGGCGCCGGCCCGCAGCTCACCGTCGAGCACGTCATCGTCGTGCGGCGCGGCGGCAACGACATCGAGTGGAATGACGAGCGCGACCTGTGGTGGCACGACGTCGTGCCCGCAGCCTCCCCCGATCACGAAGCGCAGGCGTTCCCCGCCGAGAACCCGCTGTTCATCCTGTACACCTCGGGCACGACCGGAAAGCCGAAGGGCATCCTGCACACCTCGGGCGGCTACCTGACGCAGGCCGCGTTCACCAACCGCGTCGTGCACGACCTGCACGCCGAGACGGACGTCTACTGGTGCACCGCCGACATCGGGTGGGTCACCGGCCACAGCTACGTCACGTACGGCCCGCTCGCCAACGGCGCGACGCAGGTGCTCTACGAGGGAACCCCCGACACGCCCCACTCGGGCCGCTCGTGGGAGATCATCCAGAAGTACGGCGTGACGATCTACTACACCGCCCCCACCGCGATCCGGTCCTTCATGAAGGTCGGCCGCCAGGTTCCGGCGCAGTACGACCTGTCGAGCATCCGCCTGCTCGGTTCGGTGGGCGAGCCCATCAATCCCGAGGCGTGGATGTGGTACCGCAAGGTCATCGGCGGCAAGAAGGCCCCGATCGTCGACACGTGGTGGCAGACCGAGACCGGCGCGATCATGATCTCCGCGCTGCCGGGGGTCACCGAGACCAAGCCCGGATCGGCGCAGGTCGCACTGCCCGGCATCTCGATCGACGTCGTCGACGAGGAGGGCAACCGCGTGGGCGAGGGCAACGGCGGGCTGCTCGTCATCACCGAGCCCTGGCCGAGCATGCTGCGCGGCATCTGGGGCGACCCTGACCGCTTCGTCGAGACCTACTGGGAGAAGTTCCAGAAGCAGGGCTACTACTTCGCCGGCGACGGTGCCCGCCTCGACGACGACGGCGACATCTGGCTCATGGGCCGCGTCGACGACGTCATGAACGTCTCGGGGCACCGCCTGTCGACCACCGAGATCGAATCCGCGCTCGTCGCGCACGAGTCGACCGCCGAGGCCGCGGTCGTCGGAGCATCGGACGAGACCACGGGCCAGGCCGTCGTAGCCTTCGTCATCATCAAGCAGAGCTACCTCGACGCGCACTCCCCCGACGGTCTAGCGACGTCGCTCCGGCAGTGGGTCGGCGAGCAGATCGGCCCCATTGCACGGCCCCGCGACGTCTACATCGTCGGCGAGCTGCCGAAGACCCGCTCGGGCAAGATCATGCGTCGTCTGCTGCGGGATGTCGCCGAGGGCCGTGAGGTCGGCGACACCACGACGCTGGCCGACACTGCGGTGATGTCGGTCATCAGCGCGCAGCTGAAGTAGCCCGCGACCGGCCTCGATCGCGTCACTCGGCGTCGCGGTCGAGGCCGCGCGCCCGGATCTCCTCGATGTCGAGGTCGGCGAGGATGCGCCTCGCCACGAGGTCGTCGATCGTGCCGTCGCGCCGCAGGCGCAGCAGCACCTCGCGCTTGCGGTCGAGCATCGCCAGCCGCAGCCGCGTCGCCTCCCGGTGCCGGATGAGCGGCGAGCGCTGCGTCAGGTCGATGTCGTCGCTGACGGCGAGCATCTCGAGCTGCGGCGCAGGCCGGTGCCCGTCCCCGTCCGATGGCCCGGGCGGCACCGGGCCCATGCGCGAGGCATCCTCGTCGGACGAGTCGTCGTCGATGTCGGCATCCGAATCGCGTTCCTCGGCCGCCCGCTGACGCGCGACGGCGCGGGCGTTCGCGAGCTCGAGGCGTTCGTAGCCCTCGTGACGGGCACGGTCGCGAACACGATCGCTGACCCCGTGCTCTGCGGCGAGGTCGTCGAGAGCTGCGAGGGCGGCGCCCGAAATGGCCCGCTGGGCGAGCTCGTACTCCTCGATCGCCGCATCGTCGGCGGGCAGCTTCGCCCAGCGGATGACGACGGGGAGCAGCGGCCCCTGCACGAGCAGCGTGAGCACGATGACGCCCGCCGTGACGAACACGATCGAGTCGCGCCCCTCGACCGGCTCACCCGACGCCGTCGTGATCGGCACCGACAGTGCGATGGCGAGCGAGACGGCCCCGCGGAACCCCGACACGGTGCTGACGACGCGCGAACGGTGCCGGAGCGACCTGCTCGACCCGGCCGCCGGACGCGAGAAGGGCGAGAACAGCCACTGGAACAGGTAGCGCACGACGAACAGCGCCACCCATGCCGCGACGGTGACGAGAAGCAGGATGCCGATCTCCGACGGCGAGATCTCGTGCAGAACCAGCTGCACCTCGAGGCCGATCAGCACGAACAGCGCACCGTTGAGCAGATACACCCCGAACGGCCAGGTGGCATCGGCGGCCCGGCGCGACATCGCCGTCGTGATGCGCGGCGACACCCAGGCGACGATGAGCCCCGCGAAGACGACGGCGAGCACCCCGGACGCCTCGATCAGCTCGGCGACCAGGAAGGCGACGAACGGGACGAGCAGCAGCGTCAGGTTGATCGTCAGGGTCGACTGCATCCGTCGCAGGGCGAGGAAGGCGAGGGCTGCGACCGCGATGCCGGCCGCCGCCCCGCCGAGGTACGACAGCAGCACCATGCCCGTGATCGAGAGCGCGCTCACCTGGTCGCCGAGGAGGAGCGAGACCGCGATGGCGTAGAGGACGAGGGCGGTGCCGTCGTTCGTGAGGCTCTCCGCTTTGAGCTTCATGAAGGTGCGGGCGGGCAGCAGCCGGCCGAGGGCGGCCACGGCGGTGGCGTCGGGCGGCGCGACGGCCGCGCCGAGCACGAGGGCGGCCTCCCACGGCACACCCAGCCACGTCGCGACGGCCGCGACGGCGAATGCCGAGGCGACGACGAGCAGGGTGCTCATCGGCACGATGTAGCGGAGCGACCGGCGGACCGAACGCAGCGACGTCGTCCACGCCTCGCGGAACAGCAGCACCGGCAGGAACAGCAGCAGCACCGTCTCCGGCGGCAGCTCGATGGCACGCAGCTCGGGGATGAACCCGAGCAGCAGACCGATCACGAGCAGCACCAGCGGCGTCGCGACGCGCAACCGCGGCGCCAGGACGGTTCCGACGAGAAGGGCGATGCCCAGCAGAACCGTGACCTCGAGTCCCTGCATCCCTACCGCCCTTCCGCGTGGTCCACACCAGAGCGTAGGGCCGCGAGCCACGGCACGGGCGGTGTTCCGCCCGAGGTTCGCGGCGGGCGGAGCGCCCGGCGATCAGACCAGGGCGAAGACGACCTCGACCTCGACCGGCGAGTCGAGCGGCAGCACCGGCACCCCGACCGCCGACCGTGCGTGACGACCGGCCTCGCCGAAGATCTCGCCCAGCACTTCGCTCGCGCCGTTGATGACGCCGGGCTGGCCGGTGAACTCGGGGACGGAGGCGACGAATCCGGTCACCTTCACGACCCGAGCGAGGTTGTCGACGCCGCCGGCCACATCCGCTGCGGCGGCGACGGCGTTGAGCGCGCACTGGCGAGCGAGGTCCTTGGCCGTCACGGGCGCGACGAGGCCATCGCCCTCGCCGACCTTGCCGGTCGCGGGCAGCGAGCCGTCGACCATGGGCAGCTGCCCCGACGTGTAGACGAGTCCGTCGTGCTCGGTCGCGGGGATGTATGCCGCGACGGGCGGAACGACGGGCGGAAGCTGGATGCCGAGCTCCGTCAGCCGTGCAGAGACGCTCATGCGCCCGTCCCCTCGAACTGCTGAGCGGCCTGCTGGGCGGCGCCGAGACCGGCGTTGGCCGCTCCGCCGCCGACCGGACGCTTGAAGTACGCGACGAGACCGCCCTCGGGGCCCGGCACGACCTGCACGAGCTCCCACCCCTGCTTGCCCCAGTTGTTGAGGATCGCCGCGGTGTTGTGGATCAGCAGGGGCGTGGTGAGGTACTCCCACGTCGTCATCGGGGCTCCGATCTTCGGCTTTCGCTCGCGCGCCGGCATGCGCGGAGGCACGCGCGCAAGGGGTGGTCCTGAGGCGGATGCCCAGGTATCTCGCTTACGATCACCCTATGCCTCACAAGAAACGCACGGCCACCGGTGTGCTCGGCGGTCTCGCCGGCCTGGTCGGCCTGAGCGCTGTGGCCGGGATCCTCGTCACCGCGACCGTGACCCCCGCCATCGCCGTGTCGGGTTACGCAGCGACCAGCGCGATCGACGTCTTCGACAACATGCCGAGCTACCTCGAAGTCGACGAGCTCATGCTGCCGACCGAGTTCTACCGTAAGGACGCAGACGGCAACGACGTCCTCATGACGCAGTTCTACGACCAGAACCGCATCCCCGTCACGTGGGACGAGGTCGCGCCGGTCATGTTCGACGCGATCACCTCGAGCGAGGACAAGAACTACTACACGCACGGCGGCGTCGACCTCGTCGGCACGGCCAGCGCGGTGCTCGGCAACCTCCGCGGCAGCGACACGCGCGGTGGCTCGTCGATCACGCAGCAGTACGTCAAGAACGTGCTGCAGCAGGCCTGTGAGAAGGAGGCCAAGTCGCAGGAGGAGGTCGAGGCGTGCTTCCGCTCGACGACGGTCGCCTCCGGCACCGACGGCATCGAGCGCAAGCTGCAGGAGATGCGCTACGCGATCCAGCTCGAGAAGCGGTATCCCAAGAACGAGATCCTGCTCGGCTATCTCAACATCGCGCACTTCGGTGGCACCGTCTACGGCATCGGGGCGGCGTCGCAGTACTACTTCGGCGTGCCCGCGTCGCAGCTCACGATCGGCCAGGCCGCCGCGATCGCCGGCATGGTGCAGGAGCCGAACACCTACCGTCTCGATCGGCCCGACAGCGAGTCGAACGGCGCCGCCAACGGCTACGAGCTGACGAAGGATCGCCAGATCTACGTCCTCAATCGCATGTTCTCGGACGGCAAGATCACGCAGGAAGAGCGGGATGCCGCCATCGCGGAGCCCATCACCCCCAACATCCAGGAGCGCCCGCAGGGCTGCCAGCTCGCCGCCGGCGCCGAGTTCTTCTGCGAGTACGTGCGCAACATCGTCCTCGATGATCCCGCCTTCGGCGAGTCGCTCGAGGAGCGCCAGCAGAACCTGCGCCGCGGCGGCATGAAGATCTACACGACCCTCGACCCGCAGCTCCAGGATGCCGCGCTCGACGCGATGTCCGTCGTGCCCGCGACCGACGACCGTCTGAACCTCGGCGCCTCCGGCGTCCAGGTCGAGGTCGGCACCGGCCGCGTGCTCTCCATGGTGCAGAACCGTCCGTTCGCGCCCACGGGGGACGAAGCGGGCACAGTGACCCCGGTCAACTACAACGTGCGCAACCAGGACGGCGGCGGCGGTCACTCCGCCGGCTCGACCTACAAGGTGTTCAGCCTCATCAACTGGCTCGAGCAGGGTCACTCCGTCAATGAGGTGCTCAACGGCCGCGTCGGGAACAAGCGGGTGCTCACGAGCTGCGACGGCGCGACGCAGAACGTCCGCACCGGCAACAGCGGCCGCGCGAACGAGATCGGCAACTTCCAGAGCAGCAACGGCTACTCCGGCACGATCAAGAAGTTCACCGAGGACTCGCTGAACTCGGGCTTCCTCGCGATGGCCGAGCGCATCTCGGTCTGCTCGACCAACCAGGTCGCGATGAAGATGGGCGTCATGCAGTCCAACGGCGAGCCGCTGGACATCAACAACAACCCTTACGACGTGCTGGGGTCCGCCGCGGTCGCTCCCATCGACATGGCGGAGGCGTACGCCGCGATCGCCGGCGGTGGCATGCGGTGCGAGCCGAAGGTCATCGACCGCGCCGTGAACTCCGCGGGCGAGGACATCACGCCGCAGACGAGCTGCGACCAGGCCATCTCGGCCAACGTCGCCGCCACAGCCGCGTTCGCGCTCGAGGGCGTCATGAACGCGACGGGTCAGGGCGCCCGAATCTTCGACGGTGTGCCGGTGTTCGGAAAGACCGGTATCCACGAGTACGAACACACCTGGATGGACGGCGCGAGCACCAAGGTCGCCACCGTGGTCTGGGTCGGCAACGTCGACGGCTTCGCGAAGCTCAACGAGTACCGCGTGAACGGCTGGCGCCTGGATCAGATCCGAAACGCGATCTGGCCGAAGATGCAGGGCGCGGCGAACGCCAAGTTCGGCGGAGACCGCTTCCCGACTCCGGACACGAACCTCACGAAGAACGTTCTGACCGATCTGCCGAACGTGGTGGGGCAGAACGTCGATGAGGCACGCGGCACCCTCGAGGCGGCCGGCTTCGCCGTGAACGTCGCGGACCCCACCGACTCGACCGAACCCGAAGGGCGGATCGTGTCGCAGGATCCGGGCGCGGGCCGCGCTCCGGGCGGCACCACGGTGACCATCACCCCGAGCAACGGCCAGGGCGCAACGGTGCCGCCGGTGACGGGCAACCCGCAGGAGGCGGAACGCCAACTGCGAGCGGCAGGCTTCACCAGCGTGACGACGGCGTGCACCGAGAAGGACGATTCGCCGCAACCGACGGTGACGGGCACCAGTCCCGCCGCGGGCGAGGCGGTCGGCCGCGGGACGCAGATCACCATCGAGTACACCGCGAAGACCTGCTGATGGCCGGCGTCCGCAGGACGCTCTCCACGATCGCCACCGCCGGCGCCTTGGGCGCCGGCGGTGCGGTCGTGTGGGGGGTCGGAATCGAGCGCTATCTGTTCACCGCCCGGCGTCACGAGGTTTCCGTGCTGCCGGCCGGTAGCCCGAGTATCACCGTGCTGCACCTCTCCGACGCCCACATGGCGCCGTGGCAGCAGCGCAAGCAGCGGTGGATCGCAGACCTCGCCGAGCAGACGCAGCCCGATCTGGTGGTCAACACGGGCGACAACCTCGGCCACACCCGAGGCCTCGACGGCATCCGCCGGGCCTTCGCTCCCCTGCGCGGCGTGCCCGGATTCTTCGTCCACGGTTCGAACGACGTGTACGAGCCGAGCGGACGGAACCCCCTGCGGTACTTCACGGGCCCGTCGCAGCACGCCAAAGCGGCGCCGAAGCTCGATACGGCGGCGATGGACTCGTTCTTCGCAGGCGACCTCGGCTGGTCCGAGCTCGACAACGCCGCCGCCACGGTGCGCGTGGCCGGCCTGCGGATCGACGGTATCGGCGTCGACGACGCTCACCGCGACTGGGACGACCTCGACGCGCTCCCCGGCGCTCTGGCAGCCCTGGAAGGCCGCAAGCGCGCCGACCTGACCCTCGGGGTCACCCATGCCCCCTATCGCCGCGTGCTCGACCGTTTCGTCGATCTGGGAGCCGACATGATCTTCGGCGGGCACACCCACGGCGGGCAGGTGCGGATCCCCTTCGCCTCCCGCGCCCTCGTCGCCAACTGCGACATCCCCCTCGACCAGGCGCGCGGACTGAGCTCGTGGGGCCCGACGTCTGTGCCGCTGAACGTCAGTGCGGGTCTCGGACACTCCATCTACGCGCCCGTGCGGTTCGGATGCCGCCCGGAGGCATCCGTCATCGTCCTCCGCGCCCGGGCGTGAGCCGATTCGTCTTCCGAGCGAGATCGGGGTAAGCTTGGAGGGTTGCCACGGGGTGTGGCGCAGCTTGGTAGCGCGCGTCGTTCGGGACGACGAGGCCGCAGGTTCAAATCCTGTCACCCCGACAGCGAAGAGGCTCCGCCGCGAGGCGGGGCCTCTTTCATGCCACCGGAGAACGGAGCACGGATGCCCATCCCCCGCCTGGTCGCCTTCGACCTCGACGACACGCTCGCTCCCTCGAAGAGCGCCATCGACCCGCGCATCGGACGCCAGCTGCTCGAGCTCGCGGCCCGCGTCGAGGTCGCGATCATCTCCGGCGGACAGCTCGCGCAGTTCACCGCTCAGGTCGTCGACCAGCTGCCCGAGACGGATGCCGAACTGCTGTCGCACTTCCACCTGCTTCCGACCTGCGGCACCCAGTACTACCGCCTCTCCCCCGCCGGCATCGAGACGATCTACGCCCGCTCGCTGACCGACGACCAGAAGACCCGCGCCCTCGCCGCTGTCGAGGAGGAGGCGCGTCGCCTCGGGCTGTGGGAGACCGAGACCTGGGGTCCCATCCTCGAAGACCGCGGATCGCAGATCACCTTCTCGGCGCTCGGTCAGCAGGCTCCCGTCGACGCGAAGATGGCGTGGGACCCGACCGGCGAGAAGAAGAACGCGCTGCGCGCGGCGGTCGCGGACCGCATCCCCGACCTCGAGGTGCGCGCCGGCGGCTCGACGTCGGTCGACATCACCGAGCGCGGCATCGACAAGGCATACGGCATGACCCGTCTCATCGAGCAGAGCGGCATCCCCCAGGACGACATCCTGTTCGTCGGCGACCGTCTCGACGAGAACGGCAACGACTACCCCGTGCTCGCGATGGGCGTGGCCTGCCACGCGGTCGAAGGCTGGGAGGACACCGCCGACTTCCTCGACCGGCTCATCCCCACGCTTCCGCTGCGCTGATGCGCTGAAGCGGACGACCCCGCACGACACGTGCTCGGGCCCCGGGCCGGCCAGCCGATCGGCTGCCGGCACCGGGGCCCGCTGCTTTGCGTCCCGTCGTCAGGCTCGGGATGCGGTTTTGGCGCGCGACGGGGCGCGACGCGGGGCTGAGCCTGCGATCGGCACGAGCCGCTGGAGCTGAGTGACGTGACGGGGCTCGAGCTCCTCGAGGCTCGAGACGCCGAGCAGCTGCATCGTTCGCTCGATCTCGCTGCGGAGGATCGCGATCGTACGGTCGACGCCCTGGCGACCGCCGGCCATGAGCCCGTAGAGGTATGCGCGCCCGATCAGCGTGAACTTCGCACCCTGCGCGATCGAGGCGACGATGTCGGCGCCGTTCATGATGCCGGTGTCGACCATGACGGTCGCGTCCTTGCCCACCTCGCGCACGACCTGCGGCAGGAGATGGAACGGCACGGGGGCGCGGTCGAGCTGGCGACCGCCGTGGTTCGAGAGCACGATGCCGTCGACCCCGAGGTCGATGAGCCGCTTGGAGTCCTCGACGTTCTGGACGCCCTTGACCACGATCTTCCCGGGCCACATGCCACGGATGACCTCGAGGTCGTCGTAGCTGATGGTGGGATCCATCGCGGCGTTGAGCAGCTCGCCGACGGTGCCCCCGGTGGTCGTGAGCGACGCGAACTCGAGCTTGGGCGTCGTCAGGAAGTCGATCCACCACCAGGGGCGCGGGATGGCGTTGACGATCGTGCCGACGGTCAGGGCGGGCGGGATCGAGAATCCGTTCCGCTTGTCGCGCAGGCGGGCACCCGCGACGGGGGTGTCGACGGTGAACATCAGGGTGTCGAAGCCCGCCTCGGCGGCCCGCTTGACGAGGCCGTACGAGATCTCTCGGTCGCGCATGACGTAGAGCTGGAACCAGTTGCGGCCATGGGGGTTCGCGGCGCGCACACCCTCGATCGAGGTCGTTCCGAGCGTCGAGAGGGTGAACGGGATGCCGGCCGCGCCCGCGGCGGACGCTCCGGCGCTCTCGCCCTCGGTCTGCATGAGGCGGGTGAATCCCGTCGGGGCGATTCCGAACGGCAGGGCCGAGCGCCCGCCGAGGATCTCCGTGGACATGTCGACCGACTCTGCCGGACGCAGGATGTCGGGGTGGAACTCGATGTCCTGGAACGCCTGGCGCGCTCGCGCGAGCGAGATCTCACCCTCGGCAGCGCCGTCGGTGTAGTCGAAGGCCGCCTTGGGCGTCCGGCGCTTCGCGATGGTCCGCAGGTCGTCGATCGTGAGGGCCGACGTGAGCCGGCGGCGACGACCGTTCAGATCCGGGGCCTTGAACTGCATCAGTTCGAGCAGCTCGGGGATCTTGGGCAGCTGACGGGTGACCATGTCTCTCCTCTGTTCCGGCCGGGGCCGAAGGGGTCGGGTCGGATGGATTCAGGTGGATTCGGGGCGGACGGGGTTCGCTGACGCGTAGTACCCCGTGATGTGGTCGTGGACGGCGGTGCGGGCATCCGCGACCCGCCGCTCGTCGATCGCGGCCACGATCGCGTTGTGCTCGTCGCGCAGGCGGTCGACCGCGCTGTTCCAGTCGGGAATGCGCGCGGCACCCTCGAGCACGTAGTCCTCGATCGAGGAGCGGAGGCCGGCCATCATCGCGGCGACGACCTCGTTTCCCGACGCCTCGGCCAGGGCGACGTGGAACTGGGCGTCCAGCGCCAGGAAGTCGGCGGGACTGAGGTCGGCGGCATCCATCGCGCGGAGCGCTTCGCGGGCCCGTTCGAGATCCACGTCGGACGAGCCGGCGAGCTCGCCGGCGACCCACTCCTCGAGCAGGAGACGCGTGTTCACGACATCCGAGATGGCGAAACCCTGCGCCGCGACCTGCAGGCGCAGCAGAGCCTGCATGCCGCCGGTCGGCCGCGCGACCACGATCGCGCCGGCGCTGGGACCCGAACCGGTCGCCGTGCGGATGAGGCCCATGACCTCGAGCACGCGCAACGCCTCTCGGACGCTCGAACGCCCGACGCCGAGCTGCGCGACGAGGTCGCGTTCGGACGGCAGCCGGTCGCCGGGACCGAGCTTGCCGGCGAGCAGATCGGACTCGATCTTCTCCAGTACGACGCGCCAGGCGCGCGCCGGGGTTCCGTCGGCCATGACGCCCCTCTCGTTGGTGGCCGGACCACGATACATCTTGTGGTCTGACCGCGCAAAGCGCTGGACGGGCGCGTCGTGAAACGTATCAGGCGCGTGTCGCGTCAGGCGAGGCGACCACCCGACTCGCGGAGGTAGCACTCGGCGCACATCGACTCGTAGGTGACACGATCGAGAGCGAGCTCGTCGATCGCGACCTGGTCGCCCTCGAACACGAAGCGTCCACCGACCAGACGGGCGTTGAAGAGCGCCTTGCGTCCGCAGCGACAGATCGTCTTGAGCTCCTCGAGGCTGTGCGCCAGCTCCATCAGCCGAGCGGAACCGGGAAAGGCCCGGGTCTGGAAATCGGTACGGATGCCGTAGGCCAGCACCGGGACGTTCTCCTCGACGACGGTCCGCAGCAGATCATCGACCTGGTCGGATGTCAGGAACTGCGCTTCGTCGATCAGGAGGCAGGCGACATCCGAACCGGTCTCGGCACGGACGCGCTCGCGATGAACGCCGAAGACGGCCCGCAGGTCATCGTCCGCGCCGACGAGGAAGTCGACGTCGCGCTCGACTCCCAGCCGACTGGCGATCTGCCCCGCGCCCTTCGTGTCGATCTCGGGCTTGGCGAGGAGAACGTGCTGGCCGCGCTCTTCGTAGTTGTAAGCCGCCTGCAGAAGAGCCGTCGACTTGCCGGAGTTCATCGCTCCGTAACGGAAGTAGAGCTTGGCCATGCCCGTCAGGGATTGATCGCGAGCGCTTCGGCGGTCGCCTCGATCGACGAGCGCGCAGCCTCGGCCCGCGGGTTGAGCGGCTGACCGTAGCTGGGGATGAGCTTCTTCAGCTCGGGCTCCCAGCCCGCGATGCGCTCGGGGAAGCACGTCTTGAGAAGTCCGAGCATGATGGATGCCGCCGTCGAAGCGCCCGGCGAAGCGCCCAGCAGACCGGCGATCGATCCGTCCGCGGAGGTCACGACCTCGGTGCCGAACTGCAGCACGCCGCCCTTCTTCGGGTCCTTCTTCATGACCTGAGCACGCTGGCCGGCCTGGATCAGCTCCCAGTCCTCGTCCTTCGCGGTCGGCATGAAGACGCGGAGCGATTCCACCTTCTTGCGGTGGTTCTTCAGCAGCTCGCCGACCAGGTACGAGATGAGGCTCGGATTGTCGACCGCGACCTTCAGCATCGGCAGCAGGTTGTGCGGACGCACCTGGGCGACGATGTCGGTGATGCGCCCGTTCTTGAGGAACTTCGGGCTGAAGGTCGCGAACGGACCGAACAGCAGCGACGCCTCGCCGTCGACCACACGCGTGTCGAGGTGGGGAACCGACATCGGCGGGGCACCGACGGAGGCCTGCGAGTACACCTTGGCCTTGTGCTGCGAGACGACGGCGGGGTTGGTGGTCTTGAGGAACTGCCCGCCGATCGGGAAGACGCCGTACCCCTTGATCTCGGGGATGCCCGACTTCTGCAGCAGCTTCAGCGCCCAGCCTCCCGCACCGACGAACACGAAGCGCGCGTCGGTGTGGCCGGGGGTCTTGCCGAGGCGATTGCGCCAGAAGACCCGCCACGAGCCGTCCTTCTGGCGGCGCAGGGTGCGCACCTCGCGGTCGGTGATGACCTCGACGCCCTGCTCCTGCAGGTGCGAGAACAGCTGACGGGTCAGCGATCCGAAGTCGACATCCGTGCCCGCGGGAACCCGCGTCGCGGCGAACGGCTCGCCCTTGCGGCGCTCCTGCATCAGCAGCGGCGCCCACTGGTTGATGACGCGCGAGTCCTCGGAATACTCGATGCCCGCGAAGAGGGGCTGGTCCTTGAGGGCCTCGTAGCGGCGCTTGAGGAAGGCGACGTCCTTCTCACCGCGGACGAAGGTCATGTGGGGGGTCGCGTTGATGAACGTCGAGGGCTCGTCCAGGATGCCGCGCTCGATGAGCGAGGCCCAGAGCTGCCGGCTCTGCTGGAACTGCTCGTTGATCGTGATCGCCTTGCCGGGATCGACCGAGCCGTCGGGCGCCTCGGGCGTGTAGTTCAGCTCGCAGAGCGCAGCGTGGCCCGTGCCCGCGTTGTTCCACGGGTTCGAGCTCTCCTGCGCCAGATCCGACAGGCGCTCGTGCACCTCGATCTTCCAATCGGGCTGGAGCTGCTTCAGCAGCACACCGAGCGTGGCACTCATGATGCCCCCGCCGATCAGGACGACGTCGACCTTTTCACTCACGATGCACCAGTCTATCCCGGTGGCGGCGCGCGGCATCCCGCCGCCACCGTGGTCGGGTCAGAGGCGCTCGGCGACGATCTCCGCGATCTGCACGGCGTTCAGCGCGGCGCCCTTGCGCAGGTTGTCGTTGCTGATGAACAGGACGAGCCCCTTGCCCTCGGGTGCGGACTGATCGGCACGGATGCGGCCGACGTAGCTCGGGTCGTTGCCGGCGGCCTGCAGGGGCGTCGGTACCTCCTCGAGCACGACGCCGGGCGCCGCGGCCAGAACCTCCCGCGCCCGCTCGGGCGTGATGTCGCGCGCGAACTCGGCGTGGATCGACAGCGAGTGGCCCGTGAAGACCGGGACGCGCACGCAGGTCCCGGCCACCCGCAGGTCGGGCAGCTCGAGGATCTTGCGGCTCTCGTTGCGGAGCTTCTTCTCTTCGTCGGTCTCGTTGTCGCCGTCGTCCACGAGGTTGCCGGCGAACGGGATGACGTCGAACGCGATCGGGGCGACGTACTTCTCGGGCTGCGGGAAGTCGACCGCCGAGCCGTCATGCACGAGATCGAGCGTGTGCCCCTGAGCGAGGACACCCTCGACCTGACCGAGGAGCTCCTCCGCACCCGCGAGACCCGAGCCCGAGACCGCCTGGTACGTCGAGACGATGAGGCGCTCGAGACCGGCCTCGGTGTCGAGCACCTTCAGCACCGGCATCGCGGCCATCGTGGTGCAGTTCGGGTTCGCGATGATGCCCTTGGGGGGGTTCACGGTCGCGTGGGGGTTGACCTCGCTCACGACGAGCGGGACCTCGGGGTCCATGCGCCAGGCGCTGGAGTTGTCGATGACGACGGCGCCCGCCTCGGCGAAGCGCGGGGCGTGCGCACGCGATCCGGTCGCACCGGCCGAGAAGAGGGCGATGTCGATGCCGGCGGGATCGGCCGTGGCGACATCCTCGACGATCACGTCGTGGCCGGCGAACTCGATCGAGGTTCCCGCCGAGCGAGCGGTCGCGAACAGGCGCAGCTCGCGGATCGGGAAGTTCCGCTCGATGAGAATCTCGCGCATCACCTTTCCGACCTGGCCGGTGGCGCCGACGACGGCGACGGAGAGTCCGGAATCGGAGATGCGGGTCATAGCTGTTCCTTGCGTGAAGCGGGATCGGGTTTCCGCGATTCTATCGGCGCGGCGATACCGCCCCGACGCACGTGACAGCCGATGACCGTGCGAATCACGCCATCTCGGGACGGTTCCACTCCCCCGGCACGGCCAGCGCGCCGTAAGCCACGTCGACCCCGTCCGTGCCGACCGACGCCGTGCAGACGAGCAGCGACAGGGTCGGCACGCCGTACGGACGGTTGTCGCGGATGATGGCCGCGTCGTCGGTCGCCGGGGTGACCGCGGTGTCCTGGAGCACGTCGAGCCAGGGCTGCAGCCCGTTCGCGTGATCGAGCTCGGGCGCGGCCGAAGCGAAGGCGCCGAGCCAGCGACGGATGCGGGCCGTGCGTGGATCGTCGACATCGTCGTGAGCGATCATGTGGGTTCCGGGAGCCAGGTCGACGGTGCGCAGGGTCGCGGCATCCCACATCGTCACGCGGACCCCCGCGGCGGAGACATCGACGAGGTTGAAGCCGTGGGTGGGCGGGGCTCCCACCGGAGGCTGTCCGGCGACCGCGTCGAGCACGATGCCGCCGCGCGAGAGCGCCGGCGCATCGTCGGGCAGCACGTCGGCGCGATTGAGGATGACCGCGAGGCGGCGCGCGGCGGGGTCTGCGGCCAGCCAGGCACCGCCCGCCCGACGGTCGCGCACGCCGATGACACCGGGGTACGCGTCGGGCCACCACGGACCGACCGGATCCCATGCGCGGGCCGGATCCTCGTCGCGCACGGCCAGCAGCCGAACCGGACGGCTCGGATCGGCGGGCACCTGGATGACGACGGTGCACATGGGATCACTCGCTCTCGGCACCCGACGGTCGCTCCGCGCACCCGCCCGGGGCCGTGGGAGGATCGGGGGCATGTTCATCGTAGTCGGGGTCACCGGAGGCATCGCCGCCTACAAGAGCGTCCACCTCGTACGGCTGCTCGTGCAGCAGGGACACGAGGTCCACGTCATCCCGACGGACGACTCGCTGCGCTTCATCGGCCTGACGACGTGGGAGGCGATCAGCCGCAATCCCGTCACGACCTCGGTGCACGACGACGTGGCCCGTGTGCGGCACGTAGCCCTGGGGCAGAGCGCGGACCTCGTGATCGTCGCGCCCGGGACGGCCAACACGATCGCGTCGATGACGGCGGGGCTGGCATCCGATCTTCTCGGCACCACGCTTCTCGCCACGACGGCGCCCGTCGTGGTCGCCCCGGCGATGCACACCGAGATGTGGCGGCACCCGGCGACCACCGCCAACGTCGCCACGCTCCGCGAGCGCGGTGTGCTGATCGTCGGTCCCGCGGACGGCCCACTGACCGGCGGCGACAGCGGCCCGGGTCGCATGTCCGAGCCGGAGGACATCGTCGCCGCGGCCCTCGCGCTCGTGTCCCCGGCACCGCCCGACCTCGACGGCCTGCACGTCGCGGTCTCGACCGGCGGAACGCGAGAACCGCTCGACCCCGTGCGCTTCCTCGGCAACCGGTCGAGCGGCCGCCAGGGAGCGGAGATCGCCGTCGAGGCGGCGCGGCGCGGCGCGGCCGTGACCCTCGTCGCGGCATCCGTCGACGCCGGCGTCCTCGACGCCGCCGCCGCGCACCCGCGCATCACGATCCAGCATGTCGAGACGGCGGCTGAGCTCGGCGAGGCGATGTCGGATGCCGCCGCCGCGGCCGAGGTCGTCATCATGGTCGCGGCCGTCGCCGACTACCGCGCCGCGCAGGTATCGGATCACAAGCTGCGGAAGGAAGACGGTCCGCTCGAGACGATCGAGCTCGTGCCGAACGACGACATCCTCGCGAGGCTCGCCGCCGCTCGCCGCGACGGTCAGACCGTCGTCGGGTTCGCCGCCGAGACCGCCGACGACGACCTGCTCGGGCGTGCTCGGCGCAAGCGTGAGCGCAAGGGCGTCGACCTCCTCGTCGTCAACGAGGTCGGGTGGGACGCCGGTTTCGGCTCGGGCGAGAACGCCGTCGCCGTGATCGGTGAGGGCGGGACGGTGGTCGCCGAGGCCGCGGGCGCGAAGAGCGCAGTCGCCCGTGCGGTCTGGGACGCGATCGTCGCCACCCGCTCCGCGCACTGACCGCTCGGCAGGGGACGCCCGCCCGAGCCCGATACATCCGTCGGACGCGTGGTGCCCCTGAGCACTCGCCGCGGTGCGTGGGCCTCACCAGCCCCACCGGTCCGACCGATGTATCACCATGCGGGGTGTCAGCGGAGCGCGCGCTCCCGGATGAAGGCCGTAAGTGCGGCGGCGTCGTCGGGCAGATCGACGACGTGCTGGGGCGCGTCGAGCATGGCCTGCAGATCGTCGGAGTAGGTCAGCTCGACGCCGATGGCCTCGCGGATCGTCTCGGCGAACTTCTCGGGCTTGGCCGTCTCGAGGACGAGCATGACCTCGCCGGACTCGACGTAATCGCGCGCCACCGTGACGCCGTCCGCGGTGTGCGGGTCGATGATCTCGCCCGTCCCCTCGTGGACCGAGCGGATGGTGGCGAGACGGTCGGCGTGGGTCGAGGTCCCGCTGACGATGCCGAACTCGGCCGTGAAGCGCGCGAGATCGGCGGAGAAGTCGGCGAAGCCCTGAGTCTCGAGCTCGCGCCACGCCGCGACGACGCGCTGGGGGTCGCGACCGACGAGCTCGAAGATGAAGCGCTCGAGGTTCGACGCCTTGGAGATGTCCATCGACGGGCTCGAGGTCTGCAGCGTCTGCGCCGCCGAACGCGGGCGGTAGATCCCCGTGCGGAAGAACTCGTCGAGAACGTTGTTCTCGTTCGCCGCCAGCACGAGCCGGCGGATCGGCAGGCCCATCTCGCGGGCGTAGAACCCCGACAGGATGTTGCCGAAGTTGCCCGACGGCACCGTGATCGAGACCTCGGCGTGGCCGTCGGCATCGGTGGCTCGCAGCCACGCCCAGAAGTAGTAGACGACCTGGGCGGTGATACGGGCGAGGTTGATCGAGTTGACGGCGCCGAGGTGCAGCTCGCGCTTCACCTCGAGGTCGCCCGCGAGCTCCTTGACGAGGTTCTGGCAGTCGTCGAAGACGCCCGCGACGGCGATGTTGTGGATGTTGGGCTCGTCGAGCGAGAACATCTGCGCTCGCTGGAACGGGCTCATGCGCCCCTGCGGCGAGAGCATGAAGACCGCGATGCGCTCCTTGCCGCGCAGCGCGTACTCCGCCGCCGAGCCGGTGTCACCCGATGTCGCACCGAGCACGTTGAGCACCGAACCGGTGCGCTCCAGCGCATGCTCGACGACCTGCCCGAGGAACTGCATCGCGAGGTCCTTGAAGGCGAGCGTCGGACCCTCGGAGAGCCCGACGAGCGTCATCTCGCCGCCGATCGGGCGCAGCGGGACGACTGCGTCAGGGAAGGGGGCGTACGCGGCCTCGGTCATGCGCGCGAGGTCATCGCGCTCGATGTCGGTCGCGAAGAGCGCGAGCACCTCGGTGGCCAGCTGCGGGTACGTCAGCACCCGCCAGCGCTCGAGCGTCTCGGGTGAGACGGTCGGCATCTCCTGCGGCACGGCGAGGCCGCCGTCGGTCGCGAGACCTTCGAGGAGCGCGTCGCAGTACGGCAGCGGCTCAGCGCCGCCTCGGGTCGAGATGTACAGCACGCGGGCTCCTCGGTGACGGGTCGGGGACGGCTTTCGATTCTCGCAGGTGCCGCGCCTGCCCGGCGACGGCGGGGGGCCGACGATCGGAGGGGGTCAGCGACCGGTGCCGGCGTAGACGACGGCTTCGGTGTCGCCGTCGAGCCCGTAGGCGGTGTGCACGACGCGCGCGGCCTCGGCCAGCTCGTCGCCGCGGACCACGACCGAGATGCGGATCTCGGAGGTCGAGATCATCTCGAGGTTGACGCCGGCGTTCGACAGCGCCTCGAAGAGCGTCGCGGAGACACCCGAGTGCGTGCGCATGCCCGCTCCCACGACCGACAGCTTGCCGATCTGGTCGTCGTGCACGAGGCTCTCGAACCCGACCTCGTTCTGCTCCCCCGCGAGGGCGCGGAGCGCGAGCGTCGCATCCGTCTTGGGCAGCGTGAACGAGATGTCGGTGCGTCCCGTCGCAGCGGCCGACACGTTCTGGACGATCATGTCGACGTTCGCACCCGACTTCGCCACGATCTTGAAGATCTCGGCGGCCTTGCCCGGGACGTCGGGCACGCCGATGACGGTGATCTTGGCCTGGCTGAGGTCGGTGGCGACGCCCGCGACGATCGGCTCTTCCATCTCTTCTTCCTTTCGGCCTTCGGGCAGCGTCATGCCGGGACCGAGCACGAACGTACCGGTTCCCGAGCTGAACGTCGACCGGGCGTTGATCATGACGCCGTGACGGCGGGCGTACTCCACCGCACGGATGTAGAGGACCTTGGCGCCGTTCGCGGCGAGCTCGAGCATCTCCTCCGCCGAGACGACGCCGAGCTTGCGAGCCTTGGGCACGACGCGCGGGTCGGCGGTGTAGATGCCGTCGACGTCGCTGTAGATCTCGCAGACGTCGGCCGAGAGGGCGGCGGCGAGCGCCACGGCCGTGGTGTCGGATCCGCCGCGACCGAGCGTCGTGATGTCGCGGGTGTCGCGGTTGAATCCCTGGAACCCCGCGACGATGACGATCGCTCCCTCGTCGAGGGCCTCGCGCAGACGCACCGGGGTGACGTCGACGATGCGCGCCGCGCCGTGCGTGGCGTCTGTGATCATGCCCGCCTGGCTGCCGGTGAACGACCGGGCTTCGAAGCCCATCGAGTGGATCGCCATCGCCAGGAGCGCCATCGAGATGCGCTCGCCCGAGCTGAGGAGCATGTCGAGCTCGCGGGGAGCCGGAATCGGGGCGACCTCGTTCGCGAGATCGAGCAGCTCGTCGGTCGTGTCGCCCATCGCGCTCACCGCGACGACGACGTCGTGACCGGCGCGACGGGTGTCGACGATGCGCTTCGCGACCCGCTTGATGCTCTCCGCGTCGGCGACGGACGACCCGCCGTACTTCTGCACGATCAATGCCATGTGGGACTCCCGGATGCCGGTGCCGGCGCGATTGCTACGGGCGCCCGGATGCCGCGCCCACCGGACCATCTTACGGAGCGTCCCATGCGCGCAGCGCCATGTGACGACCCCACCCGGGGGCGAGGCTGCGGGCGCACGGACCTAGGCTGGAAGGCATGGGACGCCGCTCGCTCTTCACGGCGCTGAACGCGCTCGTCCACACCTCCGATCCGGCCGGCGGCCCGGCGACGGAGATGCTTCCGGTCATCGACGACGCCTTCGCCGTACGGGTCCTCGATCTCGCGATCCGGCTCGGGGAGACGATGCTCGTCGCAGGTTCGCCCGCGAGCGAGGTGACGCTGACGATCGTGCGGGTCGCGGGTGTGTACGGACTCGACCCCGTGCACGTCGACGTCACGTACAACTCGATCACCGTCGCGCACCATCGCAGCGGTGAGGACCGGCCCATCACGCTCATGCGCGTGGTCCGCGGCGCGGCGCCCGACCATGCGCGTCTGCAGCGATTGCAGGCGCTCGTGACCGAGATCCGCTCGGGACTCCCCCTGGATGCCGCAGCCCTGCGCTTCCGCGGCATCCGTCGCACACCGTTCCGGTACCACCAGCCCGTCGCCGTCTCGGCGCAGGCGCTGCTGGCGGTCGGGGTCGCGGTGATGTTCGGCGCGAACTGGCTCGTCATCGTGCTCTCGTTCCTCGCCGCCGGGTCTGCGGCCGTCACGCAGTTCCTGCTGGGCCGGGCGCGCGTGCCGTTCTTCTTCAGCCAGATCGCCGGGGCGTTCGTGCTCACGATCGTCGCAGCGGCGTCCCCACTCCTGCGCGCAACGGGGTGGGAGGCCGCGATGACCATGCGGCCCTCCGTCATCGTTGCCTCGGGCATCGTGCTCATGCTCGCGGGCCTCACGGTGGTCGGTGCCGCCCAGGACGCCATCGACGGGTTCGCGTTGACAGCCATGGGCCGCATCCTCGAGCTCGTGACCCAGACTCTCGGCGTCGTGCTCGGCATCCTCGCCGGCATCGAGACCGCCCGGGTCATCGGGCTGGGCCTCGAGGCGCCGACGGAGGCGCTGCCCCTCGGCCCCGTGCCGCTGCAGTTCCTCGGCGCGGGCCTGATCGCCCTTGCGGTCGCCGTCATCAACGGAGCCGGGCTCCGCATCATCGTCGTCAGCGTCGCTCTCAGCGTGGTCGCGTGGCTCGGCTACGTGGCGGCGGCGGCGATCGGCTTCGAGACGGCTGCGGCGAGCGGCGTCGGGGCGTTCGTCGGCAGCCTCGTCGGCATCCTGGCCGCCTATCGTCTGCACGTGCCCTCCGTCGCGATCACGACGGCGGCGATCCTGCCCATGGTCCCCGGCGCCGCGGTGTTCCGCGGACTCCTCGGAGTCGTCGAGTCGGGCGACAGTCCCGCGACCCTGCTCACCGGGTTCAGCACGCTCGCAGCGGCAGCGACCGTCGGCATCGCCCTGGCGGTAGGCGCGTCGCTCGGCATCTACCTGGGTCAGCCGCTCCGCGCGTCGCTGGGGTCGGTCATCCGTGCTCGCGCACGGGTGCGCTGACACCGGCAGAAGCGGAACGGCCGCGCCGCGCGCAGGCTGTGAGCCTGCCGCGGACGCGGCCGAGATGACGCGAGCGCGAGGTCAGCCGAACAGTGCGGCGGCCTCCTCGTAGCGGTACAGCGGAACGGTGTTCAGCTCGCCGAGGGCCTCGTCGAACGAGACGCGGACGATATCGGTGCCCTTGAGCGAGACCATCTGGCCCCATGCACCGTCGACGAGCGCGTCGGCCGCCGCGAGCCCGAGGCGCGTCGCGAGAACACGGTCGAACGCGGACGGCGAGCCGCCGCGCTGGATGTGGCCGAGCACGGTGGCGCGCGTCTCGATGCCGGTCAGGCGCTCGATCTCGGGGGCCAGCACCTCGCTGATGCCGCCGAGGCGGGGACGGTTGAACGCGTCGAGCCCCTTGTCGCTGTAGGCCTCGTCCTGGCCCTTGAGCTTGAAGCCCTCCGACACGACGACGAGCGGCGCGCGGCCACGGTCGAAGGCCTTGGTGACCTGGGCCGTGATCTCCTCGATCGACATCGGCACCTCGGGGATGCAGATGACGTGGGCGCCTGCGGCGATGCCGGCGTGCAGGGCGATCCACCCGACGTGACGGCCCATGACCTCGGCGACCATGCAGCGCTGGTGCGAGTCGCCGGTCGTGCGCAGCCGGTCCATCGCGTCGGTCGCGATGTTGACGGCGGTGTCGAAGCCGAACGAGTAGTCGGTCGCCTTCAGGTCGTTGTCGATCGTCTTGGGCACACCGAGCACGTTGATGCCGTCGTTGGCGAGACGGTTGGCCGCAGCGAGCGTGCCTTCGCCGCCGATGGCGATGATGCCGTCGATGCGGTGCTTGTCGAGGGTCGCCGCGATATTCTCGGCGCCGCCGCGGGGGCCCTCGTACGGGTTCGTGCGGCTCGTGCCCAGGATCGTTCCGCCGACCTTCGACAGCCCCTTCACCTCGTGGCGCGTGAGCGGGAAGAAGTCGCCGTCGACGACGCCGCGCCAGCCGTCGCGGATGCCGACGAACTCGATGTTGTACGAGGTGGTGCCCTTGAGCACGACGCCTCGGATGACAGCGTTGAGTCCGGGGCAGTCGCCGCCGCTGGTGAGGATGCCGATCTTCATGGGGAGATCCTTCGTTGTTGCTCAAGGTGGAGTGTGGCGACGCTGCCTCAGGTCGAGACTATCGTCGCGGCGCGGGTGCTGCCAGGCGAGCCCACCGGGAGAACTCGCCGGGCCCGGGCGCGCGCATCCGACATCCTGCTCGAACGAGCTTGGCACGGAAGCTGCGGCTGCGACACGATCGGATGATGCGCAGAATCATCGACCGCCTCGCTGCGGCCTTCGGAGGCGCCGAACCCGACTACGTCGCCGAGATCGCCGCGGGTAGCTACGACCCGTCCTACCGCTTCATCCGCCCGTCGGACGAGTTCTGGTCGGTCGCGAAGACCTATCCCGCGGCGCCCTGACGAACGACGGCCGGGCGCCGGTTCGATGACCGGGCCCGGCCGTCGCCGAAGAACGCTGCTCAGTCGGCGCCGAGCGCCTGGCGGAGCAGGTGCATGAGGGCCGACAGCTGCACCGAGTCGCTCGAGGTCGGGTCCACGGCCTCTCCGTCGAGCGCGCGGGCGGCGAGGCCCTGCTTCGAGTCGATCAGCTCGGCGATCTTCGTGTCGATCGTGTGGGCGGCGATGATCCGCCAGGCGGTGACCGGCTCCTCCTGACCGATCCGGTGCACGCGGTCGATCGCCTGCGTCTGCTCGGCTGCGGTCCACGACAGCTCGGCGAGGACGACGTTGGAGGCGGCCTGCATGTTCACGCCGACACCTGCCGCCGTCAGCGAGCACACCGCGATGGCGACATCCGGGTCGCTGTTGAAGGCGTCGATGGCCTCCTGGCGGGCGGTCGCGCTCTGATCGCCGCGCAGCGAGACGGTCCGCAGCCCGGCGGCCGCGAAGTGGGCCTCCGCGGCGTCCATGACGTCGATGTGCTTGGCGAAGAACACGACTTTGCCCACCGACCGCTGCAGCTGAGCGGCGTAGTCGGCGGCGAGCACGGCCTTGGCCTGGCCGATGCGGCGGACCATCGTGAAGACGTTCTCCGCGCCGGCACCGGCGGCCTTCGATTCCTCGAGCTCCTGCGTCGCGACGAGGCGCACGATGTCGGAGTCGGCTTCGCCGATGAGCACGCGGTCGCCGCGCGCCTCGATGATGCGACGGTACCGGGCGGCCAGACGCTCACCGAGCTCGTGCTCGGCCTGGCGGATCGACCGGCCGTACTCGTCGTCGAGCTGCACGGGCAGGTCGGCGATCAGCTTGTCGGGAAGGTCGGCGGCGACGTCCTTCTTCTTCCGGCGCACGATGCCCATCGAGATGACGGCGTCGCGAGCAGCGGGATAGAACGCCTTGTCGGCCGGCGTGAGGCCGGTCTCGTCCAGACGCTCCATGAGCGCAGGCCCCGGCTTCTCGCCGTTGGTCCAGCCGAGGAACCGCCAGATCGCGTCGAAGTCCTCGACGTCGTTGATCAGCGGCGTTCCCGTCAGCGCGAGCATGAGCGGGTCGCGCACCTGCTCGCGGATGCGGCCCGCGAGGGCGAGCACGTTCTGCGAACGCTGCGAGCTGAGGTTCTTGATGAAGTGCGCCTCGTCCACGACCATGCCGCGCAGGCCGATCGATCCGAGCCACGAGAGGTGGCGGTCGAGCACCTCGTAATTGACGATGAAGACGTCGGCGAACGCGTCGATCTGGTCGCCGTCGCCCGAGATCACGGTCGCGCGGCGCTGGGGCGTCCAGCGCTCGACCTCGCGGGCCCAGTTCATCTTGACGACGTTCGGCACGACGGCCAGCAGCGGATAGGCACCGGCGACGGATGCCGCGAGCACCGACTGCGCCGTCTTTCCCAGACCCGGCTCGTCGGCGAGCAGGAACGAGCGGTGACCGGCTCGCACCGACTCGAGGAACCGCGACTGGTGCGGCATGATCTCGAGGCCCTTGGGCGACAGACGATCGAACTCGGGCACGGGAGGAAGGTCCATCGAGGCAGCCGCCCCGCCTGCGCCGGACTCGAACGCCTTGTAGAGCGGCCCCATCAGCTCCCAGCCGTCGAGTCGACGACGCGGTGTGTCGTGCGGGGCGTGCAGGTCGGGATCGGGTGCGAGGAACGGGTTCGCCTCGCGGCGAGCCACGACCTGCGGAGGCGTGACCTGCCGGTCGGCGAGGGCCGGAGGCACGACGGGGGCCTGCACCGGGACGACGTCGGTGATGATCAGCTCGTCCTCGGGCAGCTCGGCGCCTGACTCGAGCAGCCAGTCGCGCCGCATCCGCTTGGCGACCGGCGATGTCGCCTGGTCGACCTCGAGCAGCTGGATGAGGGATGTGTCTCGCGCCGCGGTCTTGGCGAGGATGGTGGCGACGCCGTCGAGCCGCTTGAGCAGCTCTGCGCGGGCGGCGGCGGAGACGTTCTCGTCTGCCTTCACCCGCGCGCGCTCTTCGCGCACCAGGAAGGCGATGACCTGGAACTTCACGCGATTGGTCGGTCCGAGCTTGCCTCGCTGCGCCTTCGCCTCGACCTCGCGCACCTTGCGGGCGAGGATCGGGATGAGCGGGGCGTCGTCGTCGCGTCGGGCGGACGAAGACTTCCGTCGGCGGTTGGCGGTCGCTGCGGCGGTGGCCATGGTCGGCATGCTCCTCCTGAGCCTGAGTGCCGGAGTTCCGTCGTGACGGAAACGTACGGGTGCCGCTCGAACGGACGCCGAAGCGTCATGCGAGCGAAGGGCGAATCGCGCCGGCCGGCCGCGGGCACTCGCTTCAGCGAGCTGCGGCGTCGAACCCGACGATGTCCCCGGCGACCATTCTATGCCACGACCGGCGCGGCCCGCGAGGTGGGCGCGCTCGGGCCGACCTCAGGGCCAGAGCTGGGCGACGATGCCGGGTGTGTACGCATCCGGGCCGTAGTTGACCCATCGCGTCGCAACCCACACGTTGCCGCGGAGGAAATGGGTCTCCCCCAGGTCGACGACTTCCTCGTCCATCGAGAGCATCCGCTGGGACGTGCGGAAGTACATCCCGCCCGAAGCCTCCTCCGAGCCGAACCCGGACGACGTCAGTGCGTCGACGATGAGCTCGGACTGAGCGGGCGAGACGATCGACACGGTGGTCGCGATTCCGCGGTCGGAGGGGGTACCCCACGTGCACCGCAAGCTCGGCACGCCGGACTCGAGCACCGTGAGCGCTTCTGCGTTCTCGGTCGAGTACATCGTCACCCCGGGGTCGTTCAGCGGTGCGATCTCCGCGTCGAGCGTCGCCCTCAGGTCGCCCGCGAACAGCTCGTCGCACGACGAAGGCAGACTGATCTCGTCGTCGGTCGCCTGGGACTCGATCGGGCTCGGCGTCGCTGACGGGGTCGGATCGAGCGAGGGCGATGCGGTCGACTCCGCGGGAGCGGGGGTCGCGGTGCCCCCCGCGGGCGTCGCGCATGCCGTCACCAGCAGCGCGACCGCGGCGACGACCGGGATGAAGCGGAGAGCGGTGCGGTGCGTGACGGCCATGTCGAGATCCTAACGAGCCGCTCGCCCTACGCGCTCCGGCGCGCGGGTCGCAGCGCCGATCGCAGCCGCAGGCTGTTGAGCACGACGAAGACGCTCGAGAACGCCATGGCGGCCGCGGCGACCATCGGGTTGAGCAGGCCGGCGACGGCGAGCGGGACGGCGGCGACGTTGTACGCGAACGCCCAGAAGAGGTTCCCGCGGATGATGCCGAGGGTACGACGGCTGAGTTCGATCGCCTCGGCCACCGCCCGGGGGCTGCCTGCGGTGAGCGTGATGTCACTGGCGTGCTTGGCGGCGTCCGTGCCGCCGCCCATCGCGATGCCGAGGTCGGCGGCGGCGAGGGCGGCCGCGTCGTTGACGCCGTCGCCGACCATGGCGACGCGCTCCCCCGCGGCCTGGCGACGTCGCACCTCGTCCAGCTTGCCCTCCGGGCGCACATCGGCGACGACCTCGTCGATGCCGAGCTCGCTGGCGACCGCTGCCGCGGCCCCGGCGTTGTCTCCGGTCACCAGGACAACCGAGGCTCCCGTGCGGTGCAGCCGCGTCACGGCTTCGCGGGCGTCGTGGCGGACACGGTCGGCGACCGCGATGACCGCTCGGGCGGCGCCGTCCCAGCCGACGGCGACGACGGACGCTCCGGATGCCGCGGCCTCGCGCGCCGCCGCATCGAGCTCGGCACTCAGCGCGCCCAGGCGCTGGGCGACGAAGGCGACGCTCCCTGCGGTGACCTCGCGCCCCTCGACGGACCCGCTGACGCCGCCGCCGGGAACCCCGGTGAAGTCAGTCACCGGAGGAACGGCGCCCGCTGCCGCGACGATCGCGCGGGCGATCGGGTGCTCGGAGGCCGACTCGACGGCGCCGGCCGCGCGCAACGCCTCGTCGCCGTCGATCCCGCCCGCGGTGACGACGGAGGCCACCGACATCCGCCCCTCGGTGAGGGTGCCGGTCTTGTCCATGAGCACGACATCGATGCGCTCGGCCGCTTCGAGGGCCTCGGGTCCGGTGATGAGGATACCGAGCTCGGCACCGCGACCGGTGCCGACGAGAACGGCGATGGGCGTGGCGAGACCGAGCGCGCAGGGGCAGGCGATGATGAGGACGGCGACGGCGGCCGTGAAGCCCGAGGCCACGGGCGCACCGGCGATGATCCATCCGACCAGGGTCAGCACGGCCACGACGATGACGACGGGGACGAACACCGCGGAGACGCGGTCGGCGAGTCGCTGCACACGGCTCTTGCCCGACTGGGCCTCGTCCACCAGACGCGCCAGGTGAGCGAGACGGGTCTCGTCGCCGACCGACGTGGCGCGCACGCGCAGGCGGCCGCCCGAGGCGATCGTCCCGCCGGTCACCTCGGAACCGGGGCCGACGTCGACGGGCACCGACTCGCCCGTGAGCATGCTCTCGTCGACGGCGGCCGCGCCGTCGACGACGACGCCGTCGGCCGCGATCTTCTCGCCGGGGCGCACCACGAACTCGTCGCCCACGCGGAGCGCCTCGATGCCGACGCGGCGACCGTCCGCGAGCTCGACATCGGTGGCCCCCAGCTCGAGCAGGGAGCGCAGGGCGGCTCCCGCGCGTCGCCGCGAGCGCTGCTCGATGTAACGGCCGAGCAGGATGAGCACGGTGACGGCCGCGGCGACCTCGAAGTAGACGAGCGACGTCGGATCGTGCACGGGGCCGAAGAGGACGACATCGTGACGGATGCCGATGCGCCCGGCAGATCCGAACAGCACCGCCCACAGGCTCCAGGCGAAAGCGGCGAAGGTGCCGAGCGTGACGAGGGTGTCCATCGTCAGGGCGCCGTGGCGCGCGTTGGCGAACGTCGCGCGGTGGAAGGGCCAGCCGGCCCAGAACACCACCGGCGCGGTGAGGACGAGCGACACCCACTGCCATCCGGGGAACTGCCATGCCGGCACCATGCCGAGCACCACGACGGGCGCCGCGAGCACGATGCCCCAGATCAGCCGGGTGCGCAGGGTGGTCCGGCCCGGCACGTCCTCGACGTCGTGCTGATGACCCGTCCCGTGGTCGTGCGCTGCGCCGTGGTCGTCGTGCTCCTCGGGTGCGTCGTGCGCGCCCGAGGGGTGCGCCTGCGGGCGCCCCCGCGGCGCGCGGACCCGAGCGCTGTACCCCGCTTCACCGACGGCCTGGACCAGGTCGTCGACCGAGACCGCGGCGGGATGCTCCACGCGCGCGGATTCGGTCGCGAGGTTCACCGTCGCGTGGACACCGTCCAGGCGCTGCAGCCGCTTCTCGACCCGGGCGACACAGCTCGCGCACGTCATCCCCTCGATGTCGAGGACGGCGTGGCTGCTCTCCCGCCCGGCGGTGTCCGCGCTCATCAGCGTCGTCCGGTGACGGTGTAACCGGCCTCGGCCACAGCGGCCGAGACGACGTCGTCGTCGGGCGGCTGCACGGCCGTGACCGCGACGGTGCCGGCGTCGACGTCGACGGCGACGTCGGAGACACCCGGAACGAGCCCGAGCTCGCGGGTCACCGCTGCGGCGCAATGCCCGCAGGTCATGCCTTCGACGGTGTAGGTCTGAGTCGTCATGATGCTCCTTCTTCGTTCGAGGACGCCAACAGGATACCCCCTAGGGGTATTCCCGTCGATGCCTGGACATCCGAACGGCGTACGCTGAAACCATGTCCACGATCTCCGAGCGCGAGCTCGCCGCGACCCTCGACCACGCCATCCTCAAGCCCGAGCTGACCCGCGAGCAGGTCGACGCCGAGCTCGACATCGCCGCCGAATGGCGGGTCTTCTCGGTGTGCGTGCGCCCCTCCGACATCGCGCACGCCGTCGCGCGACTCGACGGCACCGGCGTCGCCGTCGGCACGGTCATCGGCTTCCCGCACGGCACGACGTCCACGGCGGCGAAGGTCGCCGAGGTCCGCCAGGCCGCCGCCGACGGTGCCTCCGAGTTCGACATGGTCGTCAACATCGCCGCGCTGCGTTCGGGCTTCGACGACGTCGTCGTCGACGACATCCGTGCCGTGGTCGAGGCGGCCGAGGGCAAGATCGTCAAGGTGATCCTCGAGACCAGCCTGCTCGACGACGAGCAGATCGCCCGCGGCAGCCGCCTGACCGAGGCCGGCGGAGCCGACTTCGTCAAGACCTCGACCGGCTTCGCCGGGGGCGGCGCCACCGTGCCCCACGTCCGCCTGATGCGCGAGAACGTCGGCGAGGCCGTTCAGGTCAAGGCCTCCGGCGGCGTGCGCAGCTTCGCCGACGCGGTCGCCATGCTCGACGCGGGCGCCACGCGCCTCGGCACGAGCGGCAGCGCGACGATCCTCGGCGAGGCGCGCCGGCTCGAGGCCGGCGGCGAGGCCACCGGCGCCGTCGACGAGTCGTCGTACTGACCACGCGGGCCGCGGCCCGCTCCGGCGCGCGAGGCGCCGGCCTCAGGCGAGGGCCTCGCGCACCCGGACGACGTCGTCGTCCATCTGCTCGATGAGCGCCGGAATGCCCGCGAAGGCCACCATCCCGCGGATGCGGGCCGTGAAACGGACCTCGACGCGGTGACCGTAGAGGTCGAGGTCGGTCTCGTCGAGCACATAGGCCTCGACCTGCCGCTGCGGGACGTCGTCGAACGTGGGATTCGTGCCCACCGAGATCGCCGCCGGATAACGGATGACGCTTGCCGGCAGCATCCCGTCGGCACCGGGCATCCCGAGGTCGATGAGCCATCCGGCGTACACGCCATCGGCCGGGATGAACCCCGCGGCATCGGTCGCGAGGTTCGCGGTCGGGTAACCGAGCTCGCGCCCGCGCTTGAGTCCGTGCACGACCTCGGCCTCGACCGCGTGAGGGCGGCCGAGCAGGCGGGCGGCCCCCGCGACGTCGCCGGCCGCGAGCAGATCGCGCACCCAGGTCGATGAGACGCGCCGTCCGGCGTCGCGGGCACGGACGTCCGTGACGACGTCGACGTCGAACCCGTGCTCGCGCCCGAGTGCGGCGAGTACCTCGGGATCACCCTCGCCGCCGCGACCGAACCGGAAGTCGTCGCCGACGAGGACCCCGACGGCGCCGAGCGCGCGAACGAGGATGCTCTCGACGAAGTCGCGTGCCGAGAGCGCGGCGAGCTCCGCGTCGAATCGCAGCACGAGGACGGCATCCACCCCCGCCGCCGCGAGGAGGCCGATCTTCTGATCGAGCGCGACGAGCGGCTCGGGGCACAGCTCCGGACGCAGCAGGCTCAGCGGGTTGCGGTCGAAGGTGACCGCGACGACGCGCGCGCCGCGGGCGGCGGCATCGACCCGGGCCCGGTCGATGACCGCCCGGTGCCCCGAGTGCACGCCGTCGAACTTGCCGATGGCCACGACGCTCGGGCCGAAGTCTGCGGGAACCTCGGCGGGGTCTCGATAGACGGTCACCATGACGATCCCTCCAGGACGGCCGGACGCTCGCGGCTGTCCTCAGCGCCGTTGCGGTGCGACACGAGCCACCAGATGCCCACGAACGGCAGGGCGAGCGGAACCCAGAAGTAGCCGAAGCCGTAGCCCGACCAGACGGTCGCGTCGTGCGAGAACAGGTCGGGAAGCACGAGGCTGAGCGTGCCGACGACGAGGACACCCACCAGCTCGAAGCAGATCGCGACCCACGCGATCGCGTACCAGGTGCGCGATCCGGACTTCACCAGTGCGACGGTGGCGAGCACGTACACGAGGGCCGCGGCCGCCGACAGCGAGTACGCCAGCGGTGCGTTCGAGAAGTCCTCCACGATCTGGACGAACGAGCGTCCCGTCGCGGCGAGCGCCATGACGGCGTACACGACCACCAGAACGCGGCCGATGCCGGTCATTCGAGGGCGGGGATGATCCATGACCTCACCAATGATAGGTGGCACGCGGGCGGCTTCAGACGACCTGAACCGTCCAGATCACCTGCATCCGCCAGACCATGATCGCGACCGACAGTGCGGCCACCCCGAGGATGACGGTGCTCCAGCGACTGCGTTCGACGAGCGCCCAGAACACGGCAGCGGGCGGCAGCAGCACAGCGGAGACGAGATACACCCAGAACTCCAGGAGACTTCCCGACGGGGCGTTCCCCGCGAGCGGCGCGATGATCGCGACGACGACCTGCGCGATCAGGAGCACCTCGACGAGAGCGAGCGACCCGACCGAGAGATCGCTCGGGCGGCGGTTGGCGAGGCCGAGGACGGTGCAGAGCAGGCCCGCGGCGACCGCCACCGCCACCTGCACGATGGTGAAGACCGTGATCATGCGTCCTCCGCCATGTTCATGAGGCTCTTGACGTCGGCACCGCGACGCTCGACGATGCCGACGAGTCGTCCGTCGGGATCGATGGCCGCCGGATGCGGCGCCGACAGGCGCGCCGCCGCTCCGAGGAGTCGCTTGCCGTGGCGCAGGTCGCGCGCCTCCTCGGCGCTCACGTCGAAGGCGCCGAGCACCGCGGCCGCGACATCCGCGTCGCGCAGCAGCTGCGTGTCGGGGGCGATCTCGGTCGCGGCATCCGAGACCGCGAACGGTCCGATGCGGGTGCGGCGCAGGGCCGTGAGGTGTCCCCCGACGCCGAGGTCGGCACCGAGATCGCGAGCCAGCGCCCGGATGTACGTGCCGCTCGTGCAGTCGACGACGACATCGACGTCGACGGCGCGGGATGGTCCACCCTCGGCGGCGCCGGGGTCGGCCTCGAGCGCGACCTCGCGCACGTCGCGCACGTCGAAGCGCGAGACGGTGACGCGACGTGGCTTCAGCTCGACCTCTTCGCCCGCGCGCGCGAGGTCGTACGCCCGCTTGCCGCCGACCTTGATCGCCGACACCCGGCTGGGCACCTGGTCGATCTCGCCGGTGAGCGCCGCGATGCCGCGATCGATGCCGGCGCGGTCGACCGCGGCGAGTGCCTCGTTCGTCGCATGGTCCGTCACGGTGCCGTCTGCGTCGTCGGAATCGGTCGAGACGCCGAGGCGAATGGTCGCCTCGTAGGTCTTGTCGAGCCCCACGATGTAGGTCAGCAGGCGAGTCGCCGGCCCCACACCGAGGACGAGCAACCCCGTCGCCATCGGGTCCAGCGTTCCGGCGTGACCGATCTTGCGGGTGCCGAGGGCTCGGCGGGCACGGGCGACGACGTCATGACTGGTCATCCCGCCCGCCTTGTCGACGAGCAGGATGCCGCGGGGCGCGGTTTCGGGCATGCCTCCCAGCCTACGGCGGCACCCCGCCGGCCCCGGACGCGGTCAGTCCAGCGCCAGCTCCACGGTCGCGAAGGAATGCGGCGGCATCGTCACGACGAGCTCACCGCCCTCGAAGGCGGTCGTGAGGGGCCGCGGCTCGACACGGTCGGGCACGTCGGCGTCGTTGTACGTCGTCGCGCTGTCCGCCCCCAGCACACGGGCACGCGTGACGCGCGCGCCGCGGCCTCGGAGGTCGATGCGCACCTCGCACTCGTCGTCCGTCGAGAGGTGGGTGAGCGAGATGAGCGCCGCCCCCTCCTTCGTCGAGGCGGACATCGACACCAGCGGCAGTTCTCCCCCGCGCGCCGTCGTCGCGGGCGCGTCGAGCACGTGGGCGGCGAGCGCACGGGCGTCCTGGTGCCCCTTGTTCATCTCGAACACGTGATACGTCGGGGTGAGGACGAGCTTGTCACCGTCGGTGAGGATCATCGCCTGCAAGACATTCACCGTCTGGGCGATGTTGGCCATCGAGATGCGCCGCGCGTAGCGGTGGAAGATATCGAAATGGATGCCGGCGACGAGGGCGTCGCGAATCGTGTTCTGCTGGAACAGGAACCCCGGGTTGGTCCCCTTCTCGGCGTTCCACCACGTGCCCCACTCGTCGCAGACGAGGCTCACCCGGTTCTCGGGGTCGTACGAGTCCATGACCGCGACGTGTCCGCGGACGACGCGCTCGAAGTCGCGAGCGTACGCCATCGTGTCGTAGAACTGCTCGTCGGTGAACGTCGTCGCGTCCTCGCGATTGATGCCCGATCCGGTGTGCGTGTAGTAGTGGAACGAGATCGCCTGGTACGGATGCTTGTCGTACAGGTTCGCGGCGTGCGACTCGACGAGTGTCTTCACGAGCACCCGCGTCCACTCGAAGTCATCCTCGTTGGCGCCGGCAGCGATGAGCGTCAGCCGGTTCTCGCCGTGATCATGGCAATAGGTCGCGTACCGCCGTGCTTCTTCCGCGTAGAACTCGGGAGACAGGTTGCCGCCGCACCCCCAGGGCTCGTTGCCGATGCCCCAGAACGGCACACGCCACGGCTCGTCGCGACCGTTCTCACGGCGCAGCCGCGCCATCGGGCTGTCGTCGTCACGCGTGAGGTATTCGACCCACTCCGACATCTCCTGCACCGTGCCACTGCCGACGTTGCCGTTGACGTACGCCTCGGTACCGAGCAGGTCGCACAGATCCATGAACTCGTGGGTTCCGAAGTGATTGCTCTCGACGACGTCGCCCCAGTTCGTGTTCGCGATCTTCGGACGCTGCTCGCGCGGACCGATCCCGTCGCGCCAGTGATACGTGTCGGCGAAGCATCCGCCGGGCCAGCGCAGGTTCGGGATGTCGAGCGCGCGGAGGGCATCGACGATGTCGGTGCGGATGCCGCGGATATTGGGGATCGACGAATTCTCGCCGACCCAGAAGCCGTCGTAGATGCAGCGCCCGAGGTGCTCGGCGAAGTGCCCGTAGATGTGTCGGCTGATGCGATCGCCGACGACGTCGAGGTCGATGACCGCACGTGCGGACGAGGTCATGTGGTTCTCCAGTGCTCGTGCTCGGTGAGCGGGACCAGCGGAGGACGCGCCGCGGTCGTGGTCAGGGTGATGCGGCGGCCCTCTCGCGCCGACCGGGTGAGAGCGCTCATGATCTCCAGGACGTGCAGGGCGACCTCGCCGCTCGCACGCCCCGCGCCGGCGCCGCCGCGCACGACGTCGAGAACCCCGATGCCGCGGCCCGCGCCTCGGTAGCCGGCGCGCGGTGCGATCGCGGTCCACTCCGCTGCCCGCGGCCGGCGCATGGTCACCTCGCCGTCGAAGAAGTTGGGGTCGGGCAGGGTCAGCGAAGCGCTCTCGCCGTGCACCTCGATCGGTGCGGCATGGGTCGCGGCGGCGTCGAAGCTGAAAGTCACCGTCGACAGGGCACCGCCTGCGTGCTCGAGCACGCCGGTGACATGCGTGTCGATCTCGACGGGGATGCGCTCCCCCGCGCGCGGACCGGAACCGATCGTGCGCTCGTCGCGGGACCGCGATGACGCGCCCGATACGCGCACGACGGGCCCCAGCAGATGGAACAGGGCCGTGAGGTAGTAGGGCCCCATGTCGTAGAGCGGTCCGCCGCCTTCGCGATAGTAGAAGTCGGGATGCGGGTGCCAGGCCTCGTGTCCCGACGACAGCCACGTCGCGACCGCCGCGATCGGCCGGCCGATCTCACCGGCGTCGACGACCGCGCGCGCGGTTTGCACACCGGATCCCAGCACGGTGTCGGGAGCCCCGCCGACCCAGGCACCGTTCGCGCCGGCCATGACCCCGAGCGCCTCGTCGAAGGTCGCGGCCAGCGGCTTCTCGCCGTAGACGTTCTTTCCCGCGGCGAGTGCTGCGCGCGCGACCTCGCCGTGGGCGGCGGGGATCGTCAGGTTCACCACGGTCTGCACCGCCGGGTCGGCGACGAGCTCGGCGACCGACAGCGCCCGCGCCCCCGGGAACCGCTCGGCGACCGACCGGGCGCGGTCGGCGTCGAGGTCGGCCGTCGCCGCGATACGGACGGCGGGGTGTTCGCCCAGCGTCTCCAGATACTGGCCCGAGATGACCCCGAGGCCGACTACACCGATGCCGTGCGGCTCGCCCACAGCATCCCCCTCTCGATGATGGTGCGGACGTTGACGTCGCGCAGGACGACGAGACTGTGCCCCGGCGTCGCGACGAAGATGCGCCCCTGTCCCCACTCGCGCGTCCAGACGGCGGGCGAGGTGATGGGGCGGTGCCACGGGTGGTACGGCTGCACGGGGTGCGTCGTCGTCGCGAGAACGTCGTTGAGGTCGTCGCAGAGCACCCAGTACTGCTCCGTGCGCAGCGTGAAGTCCTCGAGACCGGCCATGATCTGCGACCGGCGCCCCGCGTCGGTGAGGTCGACGGTGTAGCAGAGGTAGTTGTCGGTCTCGTCGCCGACCCGGGCATCGGGGTGCTTCGCGGGATGCGTCGCGAACTGCCCGCCGATGAGCTGCAGGTAGTCGGAGTTGTCGCGGTACGAGTCGGCGATGCCGCCGTGCCAGCCCGCGAGTCCTGTTCCACGCTCGACCGCGTCGCGGAGGCCCGCGAAGGCCTCGCGCGAGATCTTCGACATCGTCACCGATTGCACGATCAGATCGGTGCGCTCCATCGTCTCCCGGTCGGTGTAGACCTCGTTGTCCTCCTCGATGCGGACCTCGAAGCCGTTCTCCTCGAGGAACGGGACGAAGAGGTTGGTGGCCTCGACGGGCTTGTGCCCCTCCCAGCCGCCTCGGACGATGAGCGCCTGTCTCGCGGTCATGAGCTGACCCCTTCCACTCGGATGCTTCTGCTGTCGGATGCCGCGCTCTCCTCGACCGCCGTGAGCACGCGCTGCACCCCGGCGGCCTCGGCGAACGACGGACGCGCGTCGATCTCACCGGCGACGGCGCGGACGAAGTCGACGCTCTGATGCGTGAACAGGTGCTCGTAGCCGAGCCCGTGACCCGCTGGCCACCAGGCTCCCGCGTAGGGGTGCTCGGGCTCGGTCGCGTCGATGCGCCGGAAGCCCTGCTCGCCGGCGGGGAGTGTCGCGTCGGCGAAGAGCAGGTCGTTGAGGTGCGAGAAGTCGAAGGCGACCGCCCCGCGGTCGCCGCTGATCTCGATGCGGTTGGCGTTGCGATGGCCCGTGGCCATGCGCGTCGCCTCGAAGACGCCGAGAGCGCCGTCGGAGAAGGATGCCGTGAACGCCGCGGCGTCGTCGACGGTGACGCGCTCGGCGCCGGCCCCGGCTCCGGCCCGGCCGCCGAGCCCGACGCGCTCGTCGAGGACGGGACGCTCGTCGACGAAGGTGCGGAGCGTGCCCGAGACGCTCGTGATGCGCGATCCCGTGAGCCATTGGGCCGCATCGATGCTGTGCGCTCCGATGTCGCCGAGAGCGCCCGATCCCGCGCGGTCACGATCGAGGCGCCACGTGAACGGAGCCTCTGGATCGGTGAGCCAGTCCTGCAGGTACTGGGCGCGGACGTGCCGGATGCGGCCGACGCGGCCCTCCTCGATCAGGCGCCGCGCCAGAGCGAGGGCGGGCGTGCGGCGGTAGCTGAACCCGCACATCGCGACGACGCCGCGGGATCCCGCCGCGGCGGCGGCATCCGTCATCCGGTCGGCGTCGGCGACGTCATTGGCCAGCGGCTTCTCGCACAGGACGTGACGGCCGGCGTCGAGGGCGGCGAGCGCGATCTCGGCGTGGGTGTCGCCGGGGGTGCAGATGTCGACGGCGTCGATGTCGTCGCGTGCGATGACGGCGCGCCAGTCGTCGCTCGACTCGGCGATGCCGAACCGCGACGCGGCATCGGACGCACGCTGGGCATCGCTGCCCGCGAGCACGACGACCTCGGGCTCGAACGGCAGATCGAAGAAGCGCGGAGCAGTGCGCCAGGCGTGCGCGTGCATCCGTCCCATGAACCCGGTTCCGATGATCGCGATGCGCAATCGTCTCGACATCCTCGTCTCCCTCCGCACCGGTGCGTGTGATCGCGGACCACGATGTCACAGCCTCTCGACGCGGCCGTCGCGCTTTGCGCAAAATAGGGGCATGCCGTCTCACCGACCGAGTCTCACCGACGTCGCCGCGGCCGCCGGGGTCAGCGTCGCGACAGTCTCACGCGCGCTCCGCGGGCGCGGCGAGCTGTCGCCCGAGACCCGCACACGCGTGCTGCATACGGCCGAAAGGCTCGGGTACACGCGGGGCGGAACACCGCGAGGCCGGCCTCGCGGCGGTACGTCCCGCATCTTCGATCTGGTTCTGGGGCACTTCCACGATCCCTACACCGACGAGGTCGTCGCGGGAGCCCACACCGCTGCATCGCGCCTGAGCTACGACCTTGTCCTCACCGCCGAGCGCGACGATCCGGGCGACGACTGGCCCGCTCGCATCCGCTCGCGGGGATCGGCAGGGGTCGTGCTCGGCCTCATCCTGCCCACGGCCGCTCAACTGGAGATCGTGCAGAGCGCGGGCATCCCCGTCGTCCTGCTCGAGCCGCCGTCGGGGACCACCCAGCGCGTGCCGAGCGTGCGGAACACCGATCACGCGGGCGGCTCGGCGGCGGCGGAGCACTTGCTCGCGCAGGGCGCGCGGCGCTTCATCGTCATCGGCGGCGCTCCGTCCTACCGGTACGGCCGCGCGCGGATCGAGGGCTTCCTCTCGACGCTCGACGAGACGGCACCGGCCGCGCCCCGCACCCTGACGACGGCGGACTGGGGCGCGGCGGACGCGCGGCGCGCGTGCGCCGCTGCGCTCGACGACCTCGGCGGCGAAGGCCCCATCGGACTCTTCGCCTGCTCCGACGAGATGGCCGCGGGCGCCTACCGGGCGATTGCCGAGGCCGGGCTCGCGGTAGGGCGCCACGTTCTCGTCGTGGGATACGACGACGTGCGTGGTGCGCGGTGGCTGCATCCCCCGCTCACCACGATCCGCCAGCCCATCCGCGAGATGGCCGCGGCAGCGGTCGGCCTCCTCGCGCAGATGGCGGGCGGCGCCCAGCTCGCCGACGAGGTGGTCGAGCTGCCCACGGTCCTCGTCGCCCGCGGCTCGACCGGCCGCCCCCGGTGACGACCGCCGCGACGGCTCAGGATGACGCGACGACCGGGAAGTACACGGCGTAGCGCTCGTCGACGATCTCGTTCAGCGGCACGAATCGGATGCCGGCCGAGTTCCCGACACTGCGGTATCGCGTGAGCCACTGTGACCACTGCCTCTCATCGTCGGCGGCCAGCAGCGTCGCCGGGTCGGAGCTGTCGCCCACGAGCGGCGTCTCACGGTCGACGAGGCCCGCGAGAACGACGGCGCCCTCGACGAAGGCGACGGTCTCGGGCTCGTCGGGAATCGGCACCGTTCGCAGTTCGAATCCGAAACCCAACTCGACCTCGGTGCGCCCGCCGGGGTGATCGACCTCCACGAAGCTCCCGCGACGCACCACCGCGAGGTCCGACCGAACATGCACCTCGCCCATGGTCCAGGCCGGCACGCGCATCCGGACGCGGCCCCCGACGCTCGCCGGCGACTCGATCACGACCGACACCCGCAGCGCGTGCGGCCGATGCGCCGGGCCACCGGGGCCCGCGTTCGCGTCCGGACCGACGTAGAGCGCGTCGTCGAGGGTGCGCACCTCGACAACGAGGCGGCCCGCCGCGGTCTGCGCATCGGCGCGGACGGGGATGTATTGCGCGACGGTGACGGCGTCGTCGTCCGCGTAGACCGCGAGCGAAGAGTGCCGCGTGTGCGCCTGCACCACCGTGCCGTGGCAGCACCAGAAGTCTTCGGTGGGCGATCCCCATTCCTTGCGCGAACCGCTCTGCAGGGGCAGGAAGTAGCTCACCATCCCGGTGCCGGGATGCTGCTGCGCCAGGATGCCGTTCACCAGATTCGCCTCGATGTAGTCGAGGTACGACGCCTCCCCGGTCCACCGGTAGAGCACGTCCGCCAGCCGGATCATGTTGTACACGGCGCAGTGCTCCTGCGTCTTCGTGCCCCGCCGCGCGGCGAAGGCGAACGGCGGCGTCCAGATCTCACCCGAGGTCTGTCCGCCCGTGCAGAAGGTCCCGCGTCGCGTGACGGCCCAGTCCCAGTACGCCTCGACGACGCGTCGCCAGCGTTCCTCTCCGGTGACCTCGAAGGCGCGGGCAGCGCCCAGCACCTCGGGGATCGTGGTGTTGGCGTGCATGTTGGTCAGCATGTCCTCCCCCGCCAGCAGACCGTCGAAGAGCGACCGGTGGTCGTACCGGTCGAGGAGCTCGCGATACATGTGGTCGCCGGTGGCGTCGAGGAGGTCTGCCCACGCCTCGAGCATGCCGCCCGTCTCGACCTCGAGGATGGCCTGGAACTCCTCGGGCTCGAATCCCCGCGCCCATTCCGCGAGCACCCCGGCCGCCCGGTGGGCGATGCGCAGAGCTCGCTGGTCGCCGAGGTCTCGGTAGACGTCGACCAGACCCATGAGGGTCTTATGGATGTTGTACTGCGGCGCCCACACCTCGCGCCCCTCGGCGAGGCGGCGCAGGAATGTCTGCGGAATGCCGAACACCCAGCCGTCCCCGGCATCCTGGCACGCCTCGAGCTCATCGAGGACGACCGCGAGCTTGCCCCGCAGCACGGGGTCTCCGGTGACGGCGACCTCGCGCGCGGCAGCCGACATCCAGTGCCCGACGAAGTGGCCCCGCAGAAGCGCGCCCGGTGTCTCCCAGCCCCAATGGCGCCCCCAGCCGCTCTCGACCCCCGGGGTGGCCGACGGCTTCAGGTGCCATCCCTGGTCGCCGATTCCCGCCTCGATGCGGTGGTTCTGCACGAGAGCGCGTTCGTCGAGCGACGCGAGGTACTCGCGGTTGACGCGGCGACGGCGATCGTAGGTGCCTGCGAGCAAGCGGGCGGCACCGGGCGCGAGAGCGGATGCGGTCATGGTTGTGCCATCTCCTTCGATGTGCTGAGATCGATCTCTGACTGTACCGCCCGAGCGATGCCAGCAGAATAGGAGCATGGATTCCATGCGCGTGATCCACCTCAGTGCCGAGGGAGTCTCCGTCGTCATCGCGACGACGAACGACGGGATGCCGGAGATCGTCCATTGGGGCGCGGCCGTGACGTCGGCAGAAACCGATCTCCTCACGTTCGTCGAAGCCGAGAACAGAACCGGGATGGTCGGTGATTCCGATGTTCCCTACCGCGCGAGCATGCTTCCCGAGCACAGCCGCGGGTGGTTCGGAGCACCAGGGCTGTCGGCGCATCGCGGCGGCTCGGGGTGGGCGCCCCGCTTCGCCCTGCGCTCTCTCGCCCTCGACGGCGAGGAGGTCGGAGCGGGGGTGACGTACGCGGACGGGGGCCGCGTCAGCGCCGTGCTCCACGACGCGTACGCCGAGATCGAGCTCGGATTAGAGATCGATCTCACGTCAGATGGGCTCATTCGCGCCCGCGCCCGAGTCCGAAACACGGCCGACGCCGACATGGCAGCGGTGCCGCTCGAGATCCACGCCCTGGCTGTCGCCCTTCCGATACCGACGTGGGCGCAGGAGGTGCTCGACTTCACCGGCCGGTGGGGACACGAGCGCATTCCGCAGCGGCATCCGATCGTCCGCGGCGATCATTCGCGCATCTCGCGCCGAGGCCGTACCGGCTTGGACGCGACGCTGGTCCAGGCGGTCGGGACCCCGGGCTTCTCGGCGAGCACCGGCGAGGTGTGGATCGGACACGTCGGGTTCAGCGGCAACCACGAGCACACGATCGAGCGGACCGACGGGCGCCTCCACTTCCGGGGCGGCGAGTCGTTGCTCCCCGGCGAGATCCGGTTGGCGCCCGGCGAGGAGTACTCCGGGCCGTGGGTGTTCGGCAGCTACGGATTCGGACTCGACGGCGCCGCGGCGCGCTTCCACTCCTACCTGCGTAAGCGCTCTCGTTCGTCCCGCCGCCCCCGCCCCGTGACGATGAACGTCTGGGAGGCGGTGTACTTCGACCACGACCACCGGGTGCTCGTCGACCTGGCGGCCCGCGCCGCCGAGCTCGGCGTCGAGCGCTACGTCCTCGACGACGGCTGGTTCCGCGGGCGCAACGACGACCGTGCGGGGCTCGGCGACTGGACGCCCGACCCGGTCGCGTGGCCCGCCGGCCTCCGCCCCCTGGCCGACGAGGTCCGCGCTCTCGGTATGGAGTTCGGGCTCTGGGTCGAGCCGGAGATGATCAACGAGGACTCGGATCTCGCCCGTGAGCACCCCGAGTGGATCCTCCGCGCGGGACCCGAGCTTCCTCCGCGCTACCGGTTCCAGCAGGTGCTCGACCTCACGCAGCCGGGCGCCTTCGACCACATCCTCGCGGCCCTCGACGGGCTCATCGACGATATCGGCGTGAGCTACCTCAAGTGGGACCACAACCGTGACCTCATCGCGGCCGGGCACCCCCGTTCGGGCACTCCCGCCGTCCACGAGCAGACCCTCGCGGTGTACCGCCTCATCGACGAGCTCCGCCGTCGCCACCCCGACCTCGAGATCGAGAGTTGCGCCTCCGGCGGCGGGCGGGTCGACCTCGGCATCCTCGAGCGCACCGACCGGATCCATCCGTCCGACAGCCACGATCCGCACGATCGCTTCGGCATCCTGAGGTGGACGGGGCTGCTGGTGCCCCCGGAGATGATGGGGTCGCACGTCGCCTCCCCCGTCTCGAGCGTCACGGGCCGCATACACGATCTGCAGTTCCGGTGCGCCGTCGCATTCCTCGGGCACTTCGGCATCGAATGGGACATCCGCGACCTCGACGCCACCGACCGGCGCATCCTCAGCGACTGGATCGCGCGCTACCGTCGGCACCGCGAGCTCATCGCGACGGGGCGCACCGTCGGTGCGGGTGAGCTCGACGCCACATCTCCGCAGGTGCGTGGCGTGGTCGCCGCCGACCGTTCGGAGGCGCTCTTCACGATCGTCACTCCGACGACCTCGCCCGACACGATCGCCCGCGTGCGGTTCCCCGGCCTGGCCGCCGACCGCAGCTACCGGGTGTCGGTGAGCGGCTCGGACTCGTTCGGACCGCCGTGGCAGGTTCCGGCGTGGCTTCGGGAGAGCCCCGATCTCGGCGGTGACGGCGACGGCGAGCGCGAGGGCCGCGGTCCGGTGATCGCGGGGGCCGTGCTCGCACGCGTCGGGCTGGACTTCCCCACGTTCCACCCCGACCGCGCGGCGGTCGTTCACCTCGCGGCGGTGGCGGGCCCGTGATCGGCGAGCGCCGGGCCGCCGCATCCCGTCCCCCCATGGGGTGGAACAGCTGGGATTGCTTCGGGTCGTCCGTGACGGAGGCCGAGGTGCTCGCGAACGCGGAGTACGCCGCCGAACACCTGCTCGCGTTCGGGTGGGACACGATCGTCGTCGACATCCAGTGGTACGAACCCGATCCGGGTGCGCACGACTATCGAGAGGTCTCTCGTCCGCTGCTCGACGCCTGGGGACGGCCCCTCCCCGCGCCGGGGCGCTTCCCCTCCGCTGCAGGCGGCAGCTTCCGGCCGCTCGCCGACCGCGTCCACGAACTCGGCCTGCGCTTCGGGGTCCACCTCATGCGCGGCGTCCCGCGCGCCGCCGCGGATGCGGGACTGCCCGTCTCGGGCCACCCCGACGCGACGTGCGACTCGATCGCTGATCGTGCGAACGTCTGCGTGTGGAACCCCGACAACTACGGCGTCGACATGACCGCGCCCGGCGCGCAGGAGTACTACGACTCGGTCATGGCACAGCTGGCCGCCTGGGAAGTCGACTTCGTGAAGCTCGACGATGTGCTCTACCCGCCTGTCGAGACGGCGGAGATCGCGGCGATCTCGCGCGCGATCGACCGCTCGGGACGCCCCATGGTCCTGAGCCTCTCGCCCGGCAAGCGACTGTCGCTCGCGCACCTCGACGCCCTCCGCGAGCACGGCCAGATGTGGCGGATCTCGGACGACTTCTGGGACGACTGGACCCAGGTGGTCGAACAGTTCCAACGCGCAGCCCGCTGGGCGCCGTTCCAGATGCGCGGAGCGTGGGCGGATGCCGACATGCTCCCCTTCGGCCGCATCGGTGTGCGCGGACACGTCGGCGAAGACCGGCTCAGCCGCTTGTCGGTCGAGGAACAGCGCACCGTCATGACGCTGTGGAGCATGATGGGCTCACCGCTCATGATGGGCGGTCACCTGCCCGACACCCCGCCCGAGACGCTCGCGCTGCTGCGCAATCGCGGGGTCCTGGCGCTCCGTGACGGCGAGGAGTCGCGCGAGATCGTCCGCGACGGACACCTCGTCATCTGGAGTGCGCGTGTGGGCGCGCGCGAGTATCGCGCGGTCTTCTGGCTCGGAGACGATGAGCAGGAAGTCATCGTCCACCTCGCCGATCTCGGGCTCGCGGACACGGGGACGGCCGGTGCGTGTACGGACGTGTGGAGTGGGAAGAGCGTCGAGATCGCCGACGGACGCGTCATGCTGACCGTGCCGGCTCACGGCACGCGTCTGCTCGTCTTCGACTGACACTCGGGATGCGCGGCCCCGCCCGACAGGCGAGCCGGCGCAAAGGGCTGTCATCTCGCCGCTGACACGACCATTCACGTCGGGTCGGCGACCATCGACGACGCACGCTCCCCTCCGGCACGCGAGCCGACGCAGACGGCTGCCAACTCGCCGCTCACACGACCATTCACGTCGGGTCGGCGTCGGGGTGGCGTCGGGGCGGCGTCGGGCCGACCGTCAGGGTACGCGGCGTGGGTCGATCCCGAGTCTGCCGGCGGCGTCATCGAAGCCCCCGGCGCGAGCGAGCTCCTCAGCACGCGCCGATGCCCGCTCGAACAGATCGTCGAACCTGACCGGTGCGCCGGCGGCCGCGGATGACACGGCCGCCTCGACCATGGCGAGGCTGCCGATGTTCCGCGAGATCTCGCCCGACGGCTCCGGGCCGCCGTCGAGGGCCGCGACGAACTCGGCGAGCGCGGCATCCAGTCCCTCGGCGCCGCCCGCCAGTGCGACCGCCTGCGCGCTACCCTCTCGGGGCTGGACCACGACGTCGGTCTCTCCGTCCCAGGCAGCGGATCCACCGGCGGCGCTCCCCCGCCAGTCGCCGTTCCACGAGGTCGTGAGACCGTCGGCGCACCAGCTGCCGGAGTACGAGAACCGGCGCCCGTCCGCGAAGCGGAAGATCGCCTCGGCCGCGGCGGCGCCCCGATACCAGCTCCAGCTCGGCGAGAACTCTTCGCAGAAGACCGAGACCGGTTCGCTCGAGAGCAGATATCGCGCCTGGTCGAACTGATGGATCGCCATGTCCACGAGCAGCGGCGACGGCATCTCGTCTCGGAAACCCCCGAACCGGGGGTTCTGGAAGAAGCGGACGTCGAGCTGCTCGGCGCCGCCGAGACCGACGAGTGCGTCGCGGAACGCCCGGATCCCGCGGGAGTGCCGACGCGACTGACTCGTCGCCATCAGGGTCCCGGTCGATGCGCTGACGGCGGACAGCAGCAGGGCCTCGGCCACGGTCGGCGTCACCGGCTTCTCGCTCAGCACGGGAACGCCCGCCCGCAGCGCTGCGGCGCTCACCTCGAGATGCGCCTGCGGGATCGTGACGTTGACGATCAGGTCGACGTCGAGGACGGCGAGCGCGTCACCGACCGAGCCGAAGCTCGGGACACCGAGTCCCCGTTCGAGTGCCGCGGCCCGCGCGGCGTCGGCGACGATGTCGACGAGCCCGACGATCTCGAGATCGGGACGGCGAGCAACCGTGTCGATCCACGCCTTCCCCATCGCTCCCGCCCCGACGACGACCACACGACGGACGCGCTCCGTCACGACTGCTCCTCGCCGTCCCACTCCCGCGGAACGTCCCACTCCCCCGTGCGATGCATCGCCAAACGGGCCGCGCGGCGGGGGCGGTCGCTCCGAGCCCATCGTGCCGCGTTCGCGAGGACGAGCTGGATCTCGGGCTGATGGTAGACGGGATAGTCCTGGTCACCCGGCGAGAAGTAGAACACCCGCCCGTGACCGCGGAAGAACGTCATCCCCGATCGGAACACCTCACCGCCCGAGAAGTTCGAGACGAAGACCAGCTCGTCCGGCTGCGGCACGTCGAAGAACTCGCCGTACATCTCCTGCTCGGGGATGACGATCGGCTGCGGCACGCCGGCGGCGATCGGATGCGTCGGCGAGACCGTCCACACGAGCTCGCGGTCCTGCGCCTGCCGCCAGCGCAGCGCGCAGGTCGTCCCCATGAGACGGATGAAGATCCTCGAGAAGTGCGCCGAATGCAGCGCGACGAACCCGAGCCCGCCGAGCACGTGCCGGTGGACCCGCTCGACCACGACCTCGTCGACCTCGTCGTGCAGGAGGTGCCCCCACCAGAACAGCACATCCGTCTGCGCGAGCCGTTCCTCGCTCAGCCCGTGCTCGGGATCGTCGAGTGTCGCCGTCTCGACGACGGCGGCGTCGCCGAGAAGTCGCCGCAGGCCCGCCGCGATGGTCCCGTGCATCGTGTCGGGATAGAGGGCGCGCGGGATGTCGTGGTGCTTCTCGTGATGGTTCTCGCCCCACACCAGCACGCGGATGGGGGCGGATGCCGTGCCGGTCACCCCTTGAACGCTCCGTCCATGATGCCCGCGACCATGCGGCGCCCGACGACGAAGAACACGATCAGCAGCGGCAGTGTCGCGAGGAACGATCCGCCCATCGTCAGCGCGAGGTCGATCGAACGGTTGGCCTGCAGCTGCTTCAGGGCGATCTGCACCGTGAACAGCTCGGGCGACTTCAGCACGATGAAGGGCCACATGAAGTCGTTCCACACCGAGGTGAACGTGATGAGTCCGAGCACGAAAGCCGCCGGCCGCACGACCGGAAATCCGATGCGCCAGAAGATCTGCCAGCTGTTCGCGCCGTCGATGCGCGCCGCGTGCATGAGCTCGTCATTGAGCGTGGTCGCCATGTGCTGCCGCATCCAGAAGATGCCGAACGCGCTGGCGAGCCCCGGAACGATGATCGCCTGCAGGGTGTCGACCCAGTCCAGCCACGAGATGATCAGGTACTGCGGGATCACGCTCAGCTGAGCGGGCACCGTCATGGTGAGCAGCACGATGACGAACAGGGCGCCCCGGCCCCGGAACTGCAGCTTCGCGAAGGCGAATCCCGCGAGCGCGCACAGCAGTGACGCGATGACCGCGATCGAGAGCGACACGATCGCGCTGTTCAGCAGCGACTGGAAGAACGGGACCGTGTCGAACACCTTCGTCGCGATGTCGAAGAAGTTGAGCCCCGGGTAGAAGCGCGGCGGGATCGAGGTGACGGCGGAGGCACCCGCCGAGGCGATCACGAACATGTAGTACAGCGGGAACACGCTGATCACGACAGCGATCCCGAGCAGGACGTAGACCGGCCAGGGCACTCGGCCGACGCGCCCACCGCCGCGCCGCGGACGCTTGCGGGGCGCGCTCAGCGCGGTCGGGTCGAGGGGACGCGGCACAGCTGTGTCGACGGCGTCGGACATCATCGGGCCTTTCGTGTGCGGGTGGTCAGGAAGAAGTTGATCGCCGAGACCACGACGACCACGACGAAGAGGGCGACCCCGATTGCGGAGCCGTAGCCGAACTCGAACTGGCCGAAGCCCTGCTCGTAGAGGAACAGTGCGAGGGTCTGGCACTGGCGCCCACCACCGCAGGTCAGCCCCGACTCGGGAGCCACCAGCAGGGGCTCCGTGAAGATCTGCAGCCCGCCGATGGTCGACATGATGACGGTGAAGATGATGATGGGCCGCAGCGACGGGATCGTCAGGTGGATGAACTGCTGCCAGCCGGATGCGCCGTCGACCGAGGCCGCTTCGTACATCTCGCGCGGAAGCGCCTGGAGCCCCGCGAGGTAGAGCAGCGTGTTGTAGCCGAACCACCGCCACATCACCATCGACGAGATGACGATCCACGATCCGACCTGCGACGACAGGAAGTTCACCGCCGGGATGCCGAAGAGGTCGAGCACCCAGTTGATGAGTCCGAAGTTCTTGTCGAAGATCTGCGCGAAGACCAGGGCGGTCGCCGCGACCGAGGTGATGTAGGGCACCAGGAGCGCCATGCGGAAGAAGTTCGCCATCTTCAGGGTGGCGTGGTTCAGCAGGTGCGCGAGCCCGAGCGCCAGGAGCAGCTGCGGGATGGTGGAGATGAGGAAGATCCCGAAGGTGTTCACGAACGCGTTCCAGAATCGGGCGTCTTGGACGAGCCGTTCGAAGTTCGCCAGGCCGACGAACGTCTGCTCGCCGATCGGGTTCCAGTCGAACAGGGCCACGTAGAACGTGAACAGCAGGGGGAACAGCCCGAAGATCAGGAAGATCACGAAGAACGGGGCGATGTAGACGTAAGGCGCGATGCGCTCGGCGAGCGGCTGTCGGATGGCGCGCTTCGGCGGGCGCTCGCGCCGGGCGGCCTTCTTGTCGATGGTGATGGCGGTGGCGGTGGCTGTCGCAGTCATGATGCGTCCTCGATGAGGGTGGTGGTCCGCCCGCAGACGGACCACCACCGAACGGGTAAGGTCAACCGCCGATCGCGGCCCGGGCGCTGTCGACGCCGGTCTGCCACGCGTCGCGCGGCGCGACGTTCCCCGCTTCCATGTCGACGAGGGCGTTCAAAAGCGCCGCCCCGATCGCGCTCGTGTCGGGCCCGTTGTGGAAGGACTGGAACTGCAGCACCGAGTTGCTGATGACCTCGCCGATGCGGGAATCGCCGAAGAAGGGGTCGGTGTAGCTGGTGACCTCGGAGCTCTCGAGAGCGCTCTTGGCGGCCGGGAACGTCCCGGTCCGGGCGAAATGCGCCGTCTGCCCCTCCGGCGACAGCATCGTCTCGATGTACTTCCACGCCGCCTGCGGGTTCTTCGCACGGGCCGGGATCGCGATGACACTGCCGCCCCAGTTACCGCCGACGCCGGGGATCGAGGTCACCCGCCACAGCCCCTCGGTGTCGGGGGCGTCGTTCTTGTAGCCCGACAGCATCCACGACGGCGCGGTGCTCACGGCGAACGCGCCGTTCGCCTTGCCGGGAGCCCAGCCCGACGACCACGCGGCGATGCCGGCGCTGATGCCCGCTTCGTAGGTGCGCACAGCGACGTCGAATGCTTCCTCGACCTGCGGGTTGGTGTCGAAGATGAGCTCACCGTCGGGGGTGTAGTACTTCTCGGTGACCTGGTTCACTGTCGAGAAGAAGACACTCGTCTCGACGTTGTCGACGAAGGGCTCTCCGGTCGCGGCCGTGTACTTCTTGCCCATCTCGATGAAGCCGTCCCACGTCGACCACATCTCGGCGACCTCGTCGGGGTCGGTCGGGAGCCCGGCGGCCTCGAACAGGTCGGCCCGGTACGCGAATCCCAGTCCGCCGATGTCGGTCGGGATGCCGATGATCGAGCCGTCCTCACCGGTCGCCTCGGCGATGGCCCAGTCGAGGTAGCCCTCGCCGATGTCGTCGCCACCCAGCGTACGGAGGTCGACGAAGTTCCCGGGGTTCTCGATGAACTTCGGGAGCTCGTCGTTCTGGATCATGACGAGGTCGGGGACCCGTCCGCCGGCGAGGGCCGCGGTGAGCGCGGTGGCAGTCTCGGCGGTGCTGCCGACCTCCGACAGCTTCACCTTGGCGTCCGGGTTCTGTTCCAGGTACTGGTTGACGGAGTCCTGCTGCCCGATCCCGGTGAAAGACCAGAACTCGAACTCGGCGTTGGGGTCGTCGGACCCGCCGCCGGACCCACCGGATGTGCACGCGGTCATCGCGATCGCGACGACGCCGAGAGCTGCGACGGGCAGGGCCAGTCTGCGACGATTCACAACTGCTCCTCTTCTTTGGGGACATGTGATGTGCGCGGGGCGTTGAGAGACCCCGCTGAGAGATCGTTCTCTCATGCCGGGACACAGTATCCCGAGATCGAAGGGCTGGCAAGCCGCGGCACCACGACCTTCGTGATCGGCCTCGGCGTGGGGACTCGCCTGCCGACAAGTTGCGCACAGCCGCCGACCTCGTGCAAAGATCGTCGCGTCAGAGAACGATCTTTCGCTCGATGACCCTGACTGAGGAAGAGGGAGCCATGTCTCGACCGACCATCGTCGACGTCGCCCGCGCGGCCGGCGTCTCGCGCGCGACGGCCGCACGCGTCCTGGCCGGAGCGACGAACGTCGACCCGGCGATGGCGGCCGCCGTCGGCCGGGAGGCCGCACGCCTGGGCTACGAAACGAACTTCGCCGCGCGCGTGCTGCGCGGCGGGCGCGCCGGGGCGATCGGCCTCGTCATCGCCTTCGACGAGCTGGGCGGGTTGAGCGGCACATTCTTCACCGCGGTCATGAAGGGCGCAGCCAAGGGGCTCTCCGCCGGCGAGGTGCAGCCCGTCCTGCTGCCCGCCGATCACGAGGACCTCGATCGGATCCCGCGGTTCCTGCGATCGGGGGCGATCGACGGCGCCATCGTGGTGCTCCAGCACGAGATCACGCACCTCGTCGACCGACTCGCCGACTCGCCCGTGCCGATCGCGTGGGTGGGCCGCCCCCGCGGCGAGATCGGCCCCGACCCGATCGTGATCGACTCCGACAACTACGGCGGCGGAGTCCTCGCCGCGCGGGCGCTCGTCGAGCACGGACGCCGCAACATCGGCATCATCACGGGCCCCCTCGACATGGAGCAGGCCCGTGAGCGCACCCGCGGGTGGACCGACGAGCTGGCACGCCACGGCATCGAACCCGGCCCCATCGTCCACGGCGACTTCACCCTCGACAGCGGCACGGCCGCGATGGCGCGGCTGCTCCAGCGCGTCCCGACCCTCGACGGGGTGTTCGCCTGCTCGGATCTCATGGCCGCGGGCGCCATGCGCGTGCTGCAGGCGGCCGGACGCCGCGTCCCCACGGATGTCTCGCTCGTCGGCTTCGACGACATCCTGCTGGCCGCGGCGAACGACCCCCCGCTGACGACCGTGCGCCAGCCGCTCGAGGAGATGGGTCGCGCCGCCGCCGACACGCTGCTCGGCGCGATCCGGGGAGACGACGTCGAACGCGTGCAGGTGCTTCCCACCTCGCTCGTCCACCGCGAATCGCTGTGACCTCGGCCCCGATGTGAGCGCCCGCCCGGAGCTGGTCTTCCGCAGCACAGAGCCCGCCGACTCGTGGGAGGACGGCCTCATCGTCGGAAGCGGGAGGGTCGGCGCCGTCGTTCACGGGCCCGGCGACGAGCTGCGCATCTCGATGGCGCACGAGCGGTTCTTCCTCCCGGCGAATCCCCGTCCCCCGGCGCCGCTGCTGCACCCGGTGCTCCCGCGACTGCGGGCGGCGCTCGCGGCCGGAGATTCGGGCTCGGCCGACGAGCTCCTGGGTGCGGCGCTGACCGATGCCGGGTTCACCGATCTCGTCTGGACCGACCCGCTCGCGCTCTGCGGCTCGCTGACGGTGACGACCCCGGGTGGGTGCGCCGCGACGACGCGGGAGATCGACCTCGTCCGTGGCGTGGCGAGCGTGACCTGGCGCGACCACTCCGACACGTTGCGTCGGGTCAGCGTCGTCGCCCCGCGCGCGACCGACACGATCGAGCTCGCCCTCGAAGCCGGTGCCGACACCGAGATGCGCATCCGCCTGGCGCTCGACACAGTCGACGACACCCCCGCCGCATCGTTCGCGCCCGACTACACCGGCACCGTCACGGGCCGCGTGCGCGCCGGCGACACCGGGCGCCTCGAGATCGTCGACGTCGCCGGTCGGATCCTCGCCGCCGCGACTGCGACGACCGCCGAGTCCGGCGTCGTCTGGCGGCGGGATGCCGACGGGCTCGAGGCGCGCGTCCTCGTGCCCGCGGGTGCGAGACGGACGGTGCGCGTCGATCTGTCGGTCATCGGGCGCCCGCCCGTTCCCGCACCCGCCGCCGACTGGGGCGAGCGTCTCGACTCGCAGGAGCGCGCTCATGGCTCGCTGGTCACGACATCGCTGCTCGACCTCGACGGCGCATCCGACACGGTCGCCACGACGACGGAGCGGCTGTGGCGCGAAGCCCGCTCCGGGAACCCCGAGGCCGTCCGCCGCGCGATCGAGATCGCGTACATCTCGGGCAGGTCGAACATCATCTCGTCGACGGGCGAGCTGCCCCCGACCCTGCAGGGTGTTTGGCAGGGCACCTGGAGGCCGGCGTGGTCGGCCGATTACACCATGAACGGCAACGTGCAGAACGGGGCTCTCGCGGGCGTGGGGGTGACGGGAACGCCCGAGCTCGCGCTCTCGCTCCTCGGCCTCGTCCTCCCGCACCTCGACGACTATCGAGAGAACGCGCGCCGGGTCTACGGTGCCGACGGGATGCTGCTCCCCTCGCGCATGTCGACCCACGGGATCGCCAATCACGTCGACCGGTCCTTTCCGCATGTGTTCTGGACCGGCGCCGGCCCGTGGGTGCTGCGCATCGCGGCCGACACCGTGGCCCTCACGGGCGACCGTTCGGTCGTCGACGACCGGCTCTGGGAGCTCGTCGAGGGCGTGCTGGCGTTCGGTGAGACCGCGACGGTCGTGGTCGACGGCATCCGCCACTTCTCACCGAGCTACTCGCCCGAGAACACCCCCGACGGCTCGGCGACGCCGCTCGCGATGGACGCCGCGATCGATGTCGCCGCCTATCGCGACGCCGCCCGCGCGGCCCGTCTGCTCGGGCGCGCCCGGGGCGACGACTCGCTCGACGACCGCTGGCAGGCGCTCGCGAGCAGCGTGCCCGACCTCGCCGTGGCTCCCGACGGGACGCTGGCCGAGTGGCTCGACCCCGCCGCGCAGGAGAACGCCGCGCACCGGCACGTCTCGCAGCTGTATCCGCTCTGGTACGAGACCGACGAGATGTTCGGAGCCGACGCGCCACCGGCCGCCGCGCTGCGACAGGCTGCGCAGCGCACGATCGACGCGAAGGTCGCGTGGCGTGCCGCCGATCCCGCTCCCCCGCCCGGCCGCATGGAGATGGCGTTCGGGCTCGCGCAGATCGGTCTGGCCGCGGCCGCGCTCGGTGACGCCGAGACGGCGGTGCAGTGCGTCGAATGGCTCTCGCTCCTGCATTGGCGGCCGTCGCTCACGACGACCCACGACGCCGACAGCATCTTCAACCTCGATGCCAGCGGCGCGCTGCCCGCCGTCGTCGCGTCGATGCTCAGCCGGTCCACCGTGGACTCGCTCCACCTGCTGCCCGCGCTCCCTGCGCGGTGGCCCCGTGGCCGCATCACGGGGCTCCGCGCGCGTGGCGGCATCGTGATCGACCGACTGTCGTGGGACGAGGCGTCGGCGACCGTCGAGGTGCGCAGACTCGCCGCGGCGTCGTGGCTGTGTCCATCGGGCACCACGACGGTGCACGCCGGCTCGGGCTTCACATGGGCGGACGAGCACGGCGGCGAGCACGGCGGCGCGCGCATCGTCGAGCTGGGCGAGGCCCCCGTCACCCTGCGGATGCGGCGGAAGGCGAGCACCACGGCGGAGGGGACGACATCGGCATCGTAGGCTGAACGGATGCCGGACCTCGCCTCGCCGCTCATCGCGTGGTACCGCGACAACGCGCGCGACCTTCCCTGGCGACGGCCCGGATTCGGCGCCTGGGGCACGCTGGTCAGCGAGTTCATGCTGCAGCAGACGCCCGTGGCTCGTGTGATCCCGCTGCTGGAGGCCTGGCTCGAGCGATGGCCGACACCGGCGGATCTCGCCGCCGCGGCCCCCGCCGACGCCGTCCGGCAATGGGCGAACCTGGGGTACCCACGACGTGCGCTCTGGCTCCACCGCGCCGCCGTCGAGATCCGCGACCGCCACGCCGGCGTAGTCCCCCGTGACGTCGACGATCTGCTCGCGCTCACCGGCATCGGCGACTACACGGCACGTGCCGTCGCGGTCTTCGCCTACGGCGACCGGCACCCCGTCGTCGACACCAACACCCGGCGGGTTCTGGCGCGGGCCGTCCAGGGCCGTTCACAGCCGGGTCCGGCGGCCAAACGCGACCTCGTCGACATGGCCGAGATCCTGCCCGACGACATCGCCGCGTCGACTGTCGTGAACGCGGCGGCGATGGAGCTGGGTGCGCTGGTGTGCACGGCGCGCGTACCGCGGTGCGACGCGTGCCCGCTGGCCGACCGCTGCGCGTGGCGTGCCGCGGGCTATCCCGACACCGGCGACACCCGCGTGAAGCAGGCACGCTACGAGGGCAGCGACCGGCAGGCGCGAGGCGCGATCCTGCAGGTCCTGCGCGCAGCGACGACTCACGACGTCGCCGCGGAGGACGTCATCGGCGACTGGCCCGATGCGGCTCAGCGCGACCGTGCGATCGATTCACTCGTGGTCGACGGCCTCGTCGAAGCCGTCGACGGTCGGCTGCGTCTGCCGCGCTGACCGAACAGAAGAGGGATGCCGCTGTGCCGCGGCATCCCTCTTCCTCAGTCCTCGTCCTCGTCGGCCTCGCGAGGCTTGACGTAGGGGTCGGCTTCTCCCGCGTAGCTCGCGCCGGTCGCGGTGGCGGCGGTAGCGGCATCCCGCTCGCGCGCCTCGCGGAGCAGGTGCTCGATGTGGCCCGCGTTCTCGGGAATCGCGTCGAGGATGAACTCGAGCGTCGGGGTGACCCGGACGCCGAGCTTTCGGCCGACCTCGCTGCGGAGCATGCCCGTCGCCGCGCGCAGCGCATCGGCGGAGTCGGCACGCTCCTGGTCGGAGCCGTACACGGTGTAGAACACCGACGCGTGCTGCAAGTCACCCGTGACCCGCACGTCGGTGATGGTCACGAAGCCGAGGCGCGGATCACGCAGCCCCTTCTCCAGCCGCTCCGCGACGAGCACGCGGATGCGATCGGCCAGACGCGACTGACGTTCGCTGGACATACCTTCTTCTCCCTACTCAGGCCCGCTCGTCGGCGGACCGGCGATTGCGGAGGCGATGGATGTCGCTCGGATAGTCAGGGTCTTGGGGGTCCTGTTATCCGAGCGACATCCGTCGCCGTAGCAACCAACACTGGGTCAGCCGCGCGGCTTCTCCACCATCTCGGTCGTCTCGATCTCGTCGCCGATCTGGATGTCGTTGTACTTGCCGAGGCCGATACCCGCTTCGAAGTCCGTACGGACCTCGGTGACGTCGTCCTTGAACCGGCGGAGCGACTCGATGGCCAGGCCATCGGCGATCACGACACCGTCGCGGATGACGCGCGCCTTGGCATTGCGCGTGATCGTGCCCGAGCGGACGATGACACCCGCGATGTTGCCGAACTTCGAAGAACGGAACACCTCGCGGATCTCGGCCACACCCGACTGGACCTCTTCGTACTCCGGCTTGAGCATGCCCTTGAGCGACTGCTCGACGTCGTCGATCGCGTTGTAGATGACCGAGTAGAACCGGACGTCCACACCCTCGCGGGCGGCGCGCTCGCGAGCCTTCGTGTCGGGACGGACGTTGAAGCCGATGACGATCGCGTTGTCGATCGTCGCCAGGTTGATGTCCGACTCGGTGATGGCGCCGACGCCGCGGTGGATGATCCGCAGCTGCACGGAGTCGTCGACCTCGATCTTGAGCAGCGACTCCTCGAGGGCCTCCACGGCACCCGAGACGTCACCCTTGATGATGAGGTTGAGCGACTCGACCTTGCCCTCTTCGAGAGCGCGGGTGAAGTCCTCGAGCGAGATGCGCTTGCGGGCCTTGGCCAGCTGGGCGTTGCGCTCGGCGGCCTCGCGCTTCTCGGCGATCTGACGCGCGGTGCGGTCCTCCTCGGTGACGATGAACACGTCGCCGGCTCGAGGCACCGAGTTCAGACCCTGCACCTGCACCGGACGCGAGGGGTAGGCCTCTTCGACCGGGTCGCCGTTCTCGTCGATCATGGCGCGGACGCGGCCGTAGGCCGTTCCCGCGACGATCGCGTCGCCGACACGGAGCGTTCCGGACTGGATGAGCACCGTGGCGACCGAACCGCGGCCCTTGTCGAGCTTCGCCTCGATCGCGACACCGCGTGCAGCCTTGTTCGGGTTCGCCGTGAGGTCGAGACCGGCATCGGCGGTGAGCAGCACGGCGTCCAGGAGCTCCTGGATGTTGGTGCCCTGTCGCGCCGACACGTCGACGAACATGACGTCCCCGCCGTACTCCTCGGCGACCAGACCGTACTCGGTGAGCTGCTGACGGACCTTGGCCGGGTTGGCGTCGGGCTTGTCGACCTTGTTCACCGCGACCACGATCGGCACGTTGGCGGCCTGCGCGTGGTTCAGGGCCTCGACCGTCTGCGGCATGATGCCGTCGTCGGCCGCGACCACGAGGATCGCGATGTCGGTCACCTGCGCACCACGGGCACGCATGGCGGTGAACGCCTCGTGACCCGGGGTGTCGATGAAGGTGATCGCACGCTCGATGCCCTCATGCTCGGTCCAGACCTGGTACGCACCGATGTGCTGCGTGATGCCGCCGGCCTCGCCCGCGACCACGTTGGTCTGACGGATCGCGTCGAGCAGTCGCGTCTTACCGTGGTCGACGTGGCCCATGACGGTGACCACCGGAGGACGGATCTCGAGGTCTTCGTCGCTCTCGGCCTCCAGCTCGGCGTCGAGGTCGAGACCGAAGCCCTCGAGGAGCTCTTTGTCCTCGTCCTCGGGCGAGACCATCTGGATCTTGTAGCCGAGCTCCTCGCCGAGCACCTCGAAGGTGGCCTCGTCGAGCGACTCGGTGGCCGTGGCCATCTCGCCCAGGTTGAACAGGATCGTCACGAGCGTGCCGGGCTGCACGGTGTAGCCGCGCAGCGCCTCGAGCTTGTCGGCGAAGTCGGCGATCGATGCGCCGCGGCGCAGGCGGATGATCTCGCCGTTGCCCTTCTGAACGTTGACGCCGCCGACGACCGGCGCCGACCGCATCTCGAACTCCTGCCGCTTCGCCCGACGCGACTTGCGCTGCTTGGACTTGCCGCCACCCTTTCCGAACGCACCCGCGGTTCCGCCGCCGGGGCCGCGACCGCGACCACCGCCGCCGCCGGGACGACCGGCGAAGCCGCCGCCGGGAGCACCCGGACGCTGGAAGCCGCCGCCGGCACCGCCGGGACGACCGGGACCGCCGGGACGCTGCTGGAAGGGCGCGCCGGGACGACCGCCGCCACCGGGGCGACCGGCGCCACCGGGACGCGGAGCACCGGGGCGCGGCGAACCGGGACGCGGAGCCTGCGGACGCGGGATGTTTCCAGGCGTGGGCCGCTGACCCATGCCCTGCGCCGACGCGAAGGGGTTGTTGCCCGGACGCGGACCGGCGGGACGCTGACCCATGCCCTGCGAGGGGGCGAAGGGGTTGTTGCCGGGGCGCGCGCCGCCGGGACGCGGCGGCTGCGAGCCACCGGGCGTGGGACCGGCGGGCTTGGCCGGACCGGGCTTGCCGGCCCCGGGCGTCGGAGCCGACGGAGCCGAAGGCGCGGCGGGGGTCGCCGACGGTGCGGCAGGGGCCGCCGGAGCCGCCGGGGCGGACGCCGCAGGTGCAGCGGGAGCGGCCGGCGCAGCCGGAGCGGCGGGCTTGGCCGGACCGGGCTTGGCGGCCGGACCGGGCTTGGCGCCGGCGGGACCGGGCTTGCCGGCGCCCGGGCGCGCAGCACCGGGCTTGGCACCGCCGGATGTCGCGGGAGCGGGGGCCGCGGCAGCGGAGCCGCCCTCAGCCTCGAGCGCAGCCCGCAGCTTGCGAGCCACGGGGGGCTCGATGGTGGATGAGGGGCTCTTGACGAACTCGCCGAGCTCCTTCAGCTTCGCGAGCGCGACTTTGCTGTCGACGCCGAGTTCGGAAGCGATCTCGTGTACGCGTGGTTTTGCCACAATTCTCCTGTCTGAAGGCCCACCCTCGGACAGGGCGGACCGCTTAAGCGCGGACGGGTCTCATTTCGAGCCGTTCACTTCGTGTCCATAGCCGTTCAGCCTTTGCGCTGGTGATCAATCGGGAAATCCTGCGTGTCCAGTGGGCCGGACACCCGCAGGGCTCGTCCGAACGCGCGGCGCCGCAGTGCGGCATCCATGCATTCGCGCGTCTCGTGCACCCACGCGCCCCTGCCCGGCAGCGACGCGGCTCGATCTGCAATCAAGACGCCGTCGCGGGCCACGACTCGCAGGAGTGAGGACCGGGAGGCACGCGCGCGGCAGCCCACGCACGTTCGAACAGGTTCCATTCTACCCCCTCGACCGAGTTCCCGGTTTCGTCAGGACTCCAGGATCGAGTCGGGCTGGATGTCGATCTTGGCGCCGGTGAGCTTCGCGGCGAGGCGGGCGTTCTGGCCCTCCTTGCCGATGGCGAGCGACAGCTGGTAGTCGGGGACGAGCGCCCGGACGGCCTTGGTAGCCGCATCGAGCACGAAGCTCGAGGTCACCTTGGCCGGCGACAGCGCGTTGGCCACGAAGGTCGGCAGGTCGGCGTTGTAGTCGATGATGTCGATCTTCTCGCCGCCGAGCTCTTCCGTGACGGCGCGGACGCGGCGGCCCAGCTCGCCGATGCAGGCGCCCTTGGCGTTGATCGAAGGGTCGTTGGCCTTGACCGCGATCTTCGTGCGGTGACCGGCCTCACGGGCCAGCGAGGTGATCTCCACGAGACCGTTGGCGATCTCGGGCACCTCCATGGCGAAGAGCTTGCGGACGAGTCCGGGGTGGGTGCGCGACACCGTGATCGAGGGACCCTTGGTGCCCTTGGAGACCGAGGTCACGTACACGCGCAGTCGCGAACCGTGACGGTACTCCTCGCCCGCGACCTGCTCCTCGGGCGGGAGGATGGCCTCGATCGTGCCGAGGTCGACGTGCACCATGCGCGGGTTCGGCCCCTGCTGGATGACACCGGCGACGATGTCGCCCTCCTTGCCCCGGAACTCTCCCAGCACGGCGTCGTCGGCGATGTCGCGCAGGCGCTGGCTGATGACCTGCTTCGCGGCGAACGCGGCGATGCGGCCGAAGTCGTCGGGAGTCGACTCCTCCTCGCCGATGACGGCGCCGTCCTCATCGCGCAGCGGCACGTAGATGGCGACGTGACCGGTCTTGCGGTCGAGCTCCGCACGAGCCCCCTCGGGCAGCTCGCCGTCGGGCGAGGTGTGCTTGGCGTACGCCGTGAGGACCGCCTGCTCGATGATGCGGACGAGTTCGTCGAAGGGGATCTCCTTCTCTCGCTCGACGGTGCGCAGCAGTGAGAGATCGATGTCCATGGGGGCCCTCCATATTCAGCTCTTGTCCGGGCGCGTTTCGCGCTCCCGGCATCCATCCCACGTTACCCGATGGGGCTGTGAACGTGTTTGCCCGGCCCCGAGGAGACCGCGACCGGCGGATGATCTCGCGATACTGGGGGCATGACCGAACGCGCTCCCCGCCTCGCAGACCCCGGACTGATCGGACTGCTCGGTTTCGTCATCGCCACCCTCACGGCGCAGCTGGAGCATCTCGGGCTGCAGAACGAGAGCCCGGTGTTCTGGGTCGGCGCCGTCTTCGGCGGCGTGGTCCAGGTCACCGCGGGGATGCTCTCCTACTTCGCGGGCGACGACTTCCACTTCATCGTCTACAACGCCTTCGGGTGGTACTGGATCTGCATGCCCGGCTTCCTGCTCGGCGGCGAGCTCGGGTTCTTCGAGGTCGAAGGACCCGCACGCGGCGTGTTCACGCTGATGTTCTCGATCCTGGCGCTCGTGTTCGCCCTCTCGGCGGCATCGCGCAACACCGTGCTGCCCGTCACGCTGCTCGCGGTCGCGGTCGGCCTCGGACTGCAGACGATCACGGCGTTCGGCGGGCCGGCGGCCGTGGGGGCAGCAGGCTCGGTCGCGCTGCTGGTCGCGTCGGCACTCGCGGCGTACATGCTTCTCGAGAAGTTCTACACGCGAACGCTGGGTCGCAGCATCCTGCCTCTGGGCCCCGCGTGGTTCCGGCCCGCCTCACCTGTATCGATTCAGGCGCATACTGTTTGAGGACCGGGCGGCCCGCGCTGCGGGAGACGACGCCCGATCGTGACATCGGTCGCGACGACGGCTCTGCCGCCGCGACCGCAACGCGAAAGGAACCTCACATGACCACCAACGCGCACGCCGCCGTCCTCCACGGCCAGGACGCCCCGTTCACCTTCGAGGAGATCGTCCTCGACGACATCCGTCCGAACGAACTGCTCGTGAAGGTCGCCGCCACCGGCCTGTGCCACACCGACCTCGCCGTCCAGCACGGTCACATCCCCGCGGCGTTCCCGTTCGTCCTGGGGCACGAGGGCGCGGGCACCGTCGAACAGGTCGGCGACGCCGTCGTCGGCTACGCCGTCGGCGACAAGGTCGCGGTGTCGTTCGCCTCGTGCGGCCACTGCACCAACTGCCTCACGGGACGCGAGGCCTACTGCCGCAACTTCATGGCGCTCAACTTCGGCGGAGCCCGCGAGGACGGCTCGGCCACCATGACCGCCGCCGACGGCTCCGCCGTGCACGGGTCGTTCTTCGGACAGTCCTCGTTCGCCAGCCACGTCATCGTCGAGGCCCGCAACGCGGTGAAGCTGCCCGCGACCGCCGACGTCGAGATCGCGGGGCCCCTCGGCTGCGGCGTGCAGACCGGAGCCGGCACCGTGCTCAACTCGCTCGACGTCCCCGCCGGCGCATCGGTCATCGTGACCGGCACCGGCGCCGTGGGCCTGTCGTCGATCATGGGCGCGAAGGTCGCCGGCGCCACGACGATCATCGCGGTCGACATCATCCCGGAGCGGCTCGAGTTCGCGGCGAAGCTCGGCGCCACGCACACGGTCAACAGCAAGGACGAGGACGCGGTCGCACGCATCCTCGAGATCACCGGCGGGGTCGGCGCGGACTACGCCGTCGACACCACCGCCGTTCCCGCCGTCGTCGACACGATCGTCGCCGCCACCGCATTCGGTGCGAAGATCGCGCTGGTCGGTGTGCCGAAGCCGGGCACCGAGATCGCGCTCGCCTCGATCTCGGGCTCGGGCAAGACCTTCGTGGGCGCGATCGAGGGCGACGCGGTGCCGCAGAAGTTCATTCCCGAGATGCTCGCGCTGCACGAGGCCGGACGCTTCCCGTTCGACCAGCTCATCACGAAGTACCCGTTCTCGGAGATCGAGCAGGCCATCGCCGACACGCAGTCGGGCAAGGCGGTCAAGGCCGTCCTCGTCATGGACTGACGGTCCGGATACGCCGATCGGGCCGGAGCATGCACATGGGTGCGCGCTCCGGCCCGATCCGTCTGGTCGGGCGCGGGAGGCCGTAGGCTCGCGGGATGGCCGAACACGGGGTGCACGACGCGGCGAGCGCCGTCGAACGGCATCCCGCGGCACGTGTGCTGGCCCGAGGCGGTTACGTCGCAAACGGCTTCGTGCACCTGCTGATCGGGTCGCTCATCGTCGCGGTGGCCTTCGGCGGCGAGCGCGACGCCGATCAGACGGGGGCCTTCCGCGCGGTCGCGGAGCTTCCGCTCGGTTTCGTCGCGCTGTGGGCTGCGGCCGCGCTCCTGGCGGCGCTGGGCGTGTGGCATCTCGCCGAGGGCATGCTCGCCTCGCGGCGGCGGCGCGGCGCGGCCGTCTGGGCGCTGCGGGTCTCGGAGTGGGGACAGTCGGTCGTGTTCCTGTTCTTCGGCGGGTTGTCCGCCGCGGTGGCGCTCGGTGCACGTCCGCAGGCCGACGAGGCCGCGCGCGACGCGAGCCGCGGCATCCTCGCGCTTCCCGGCGGGGTCTTCGCGATCGTGCTCGTCGGGGTCGGTGTCGCGGTCGCCGGAGTGGTCTTCGTCGTCATGGGCGTGCGCCGTTCGTTCCACACGAAGATGACGATCCCCGATGGCGCCGTCGGTCGCGCCGTCGAGGGCCTCGGGATTCTCGGCTTCATCGCCAAGGGCATTGCTCTGGGGTCGCTGGGCGGAGTGCTCATCGTCGCCGCCGTGAGGTCCCGCGCCGAGGAGGCCGGCAGCCTGGATGCCGCGATCCGAGCGCTGCTCGACCTGACGTTCGGCCCCGAGATCGTGGTCGTCGTGGGAGCCGGGCTCATCGCCTACGGCGTGTTCACCGTATTCCGCGCGCGCTACGCCGACCTCTGAATCCGCAGCAAGGAGTGCGCCGGATGCCGCGACCTGCGCGGCATCCGGCGACCGGAGGCTGAGATCAGCGGGCGGTGAGTCGAGCGACGGCGTCGGCGACCGCGACGGTCTCGCGCTCCCCCGTGCGGCGGTCCCACAGCTCGACCTGGCCGTCGGCCGCGCCGCGCCCGACGATGACGATGCGCGGCACACCCACCAGCTCGGCGTCGCCGAACTTCACGCCGGGCGACACCTTCGGGCGGTCGTCGTAGACGACCTCCAGGCCCGCCGCCTCGAGCTCGCCCGAGAGCTGCTCGGCCAGCTCGAAGGCCGCGGCATCCCGGCCCGTCGCCACGACGTGGACGTCGAACGGCGCGACCGATGCGGGCCAGATGAGTCCGCGCTCGTCGTTGTTGAGCTCGGCGATGATCGCCAGGATGCGGGTCACGCCGATGCCGTACGACCCCATCGTGACCGTGACGAGCTTGCCGTTCTCGTCGAGGACCTTCAGCCCCAGCGCCTCGGCGTACTTGCGGCCGAGCTGGAAGACGTGGCCGATCTCCATGCCACGCGCGATCGAGACCGGACCCGAGCCGTCGGGGGCCGGGTCGCCCTCGCGCACGGTGGCGACCTCGACGAACGCGTCGGCCGTGAAGTCACGACCCGCGACGAGGGAGTGGACGTGCTTCTGGTCGATGTTCGCGCCCGTGATCCACGAGGTGCCGTCGACGACGCGGGGGTCGAGGACGTAGCGGATGCCGGTGGCCGACTCCTCGCCGAGCACCGGGCCCTCGGGCGACCAGGGGCCGATGTACCCCTTGACCAGCAGCGGGTTCTCGGCGAAGTCCTCGGCCGTCGCCGGCTCCACCTCGGCCGGCGCGAAGGCGACCTCCACGCGCTTGTCGTCGACGTCGCGGTCGCCGGGCAGGCCCACGACGACGAGCTCGCGCGTTCCGTCGAGGTGCGTGAGGGCGAGCACGACGTTCTTGAGCGTGTGCGCGGCGGTGTACTCGCCCTCGAGGTTCGCGTTGACGTGTGCCACGAGCGTCTCGATCGTGGGGGTGTCGGGCGAGTCGAAGACGACCGGCTCCGGCAGCCCGTCGATCGGCCCCGCCTCGGGGACGACCGTGGTGAACGCCTCGACGTTCGCGGCGTAGCCGCCCGCCGAGCGCACGAACGAGTCCTCGCCGACGGGCGTGGGGTGCAGGAACTCCTCCGACCGCGACCCGCCCATGGCGCCGGCATCCGCCTGGACGATCACGTACTCGAGACCGAAGCGCTGGAAGATGCGCTCGTACGCGTCGCGCTGGGCCTGGTAGCTCGCCTCGAGCCCCGCGTCGTTCGCGTCGAACGAGTAGGCGTCCTTCATCGTGAACTCGCGGCCGCGCAGCAGACCGGCGCGGGGGCGCGCCTCGTCGCGGTACTTGTCCTGGATCTGGTAGATCGTCAGCGGCAGGTCCTTGTACGACGAGTACAGGTCCTTCACCAGGAGCGTGAACGCCTCTTCATGCGTAGGCGCGAGCAGGTAGTCGCCGCCCTTGCGGTCCTGCAGGCGGAACAGCAGGTCGCCGTACTCCTCCCAGCGCCCCGTCGCCTCGTACGCCTCGCGCGGCATCAGGGCCGGGAAGTGCACCTCCTGGGCGCCGGCCGCGGCCATCTCCTCGCGCACGACGCGCTCGATCTTGGCCTTGACGCGCAGGCCGAGCGGCAGCCACGCGAAGATGCCCGCCGCCTGAGGTCGGATGTAGCCGGCGCGGATCAGCAGCTTGTGACTGGCGACCTCGGCGCCCGCGGGGTCTTCACGGAGCGTGCGGAGGAACAGGTGCGACATACGGGTGACCACGAGTCGAGTCTACGGATGCCGCGGGGCCGCGATGTGCGCTCGGCGGGTCATCCCAGTCGCATCAGGTAGGCCGAAGCCACAGATGCCAGATCCGCACCTCGCCCTCGGACCTCGATGAGGTTCACGCCGTCCGTGGCGACCACTGCCTCATCGCCCGATGCGCTCGCACCGACGCGGGCGTCCGTCGCGCCCGCGACCTCGACCGGGGTTCCCGCCCCCGCCGAACTCGCCGCGTCTGCCCATACGGGCCCGGCGCCTGGGCGCACGGTGATGCTGAAAGCCGTGAGGCCGTCAGCGGTGTACCAGAGGCAACTCGCTTCTCGGTGCGCAGCGTTGGCGATGGCTGTGTGCAGGTTCGCGGGCCATCCCGTTCCAGGTTCGACCGTCAGACTCGCCCCGACAACCTGGGCCAGCTCAGCCGTGTCGGCATCCGAGCACGCGATCGGCGTCCGCCACTGTCGTGTGGGAGGAACAGCGTGGGCGCTCGGGAGCATGGCGAGCGAGCCGTCGACTCGCTCGAGAATGGGGAGCAGGTCCGATGAGTCGGAGCCAGAATCCTGCGGCGAAGAGCTGGCGACGATCGCCCAGAAGCGTTCGCCCGCGCTGACCCGGTAGCAGAACCTCCCCACCTCGCGGTCGTGGCAGTCGTCAGCGCCAAACTCGTCGACGACGCCATCTGCTGCGGCCTCCGCGGGCAGCACCACGAGCTCCATCATGCCGCTGTTCACGGCGTAGCGGCAGTACAGGCCGCCCAATGTGGCTAGCGTGACGTCGCCCGCAGCCGAATCATCTGCCATGAACTGCGCGTCGGATTCGACGGCATCCGAGAGGCTGTCAGCGGGCAGGACTGCCTCGCAGTCTCCATTAGCCACCTGCAGCGCAGCCGCAGGCGGGGACGGTGCAGGGGGTGACGGCGTCGTGGGCGGCGAGGTCGGCGTCGGCGTCGGTGTCGACGGCGGGGTCGGAGACGGGGGCACAGGCGTCGCTGTCTCAACCGGGGTGGCGATGCGGTGATCCGACCGTGCCGTGGCGAAGGCGACACCCGAGATGACACCCCCGACGAGTACGACGGCGGCGGCGCCGGCGACCAGGTGCGAGCGCCGAGCGCGGGTCGCGCTCATACGCCCCGCTCCTGCGATGATGCGATCGCGCAGATCGCCGTGCTCATTCGGGGTGAGCTGATCGTTCAGGTCCACGATGCCTCCAACGCCGTCATCTCGTCTCGTAGCCGGCTCTTTGCCCGTGAGAGGCGTGACTTGACCGTGCCGACGGGGATCCCCAGGGTCTGAGCGACATCGCGCTCGGGGTAGCCCTCGAGCACGCTGAGGACGACGACGCTCTGCTCACCGGCCGGCAGCTGCTTGAGTGCCGCGAGCACACCGCTCTCGTCGTGGGCCGACGGCGCCGCGGATGCGGACGCCGCGGGGGTCTTCGCCAACAGCGCTCGGTAGCGCCGCCCCGATCGCTCGAGATTGCGCGCCGTGTTCGCAACGGTCGTCAGCAGCCACGGCAGCGGCGACCCGTCGACGAGGCGCACACTCGCGCGCTTGCGCCAGAGCTCGAAGAAGGCGATGGCGACCGCGTCCTTCGCGTCCTCGCGATCGGTCAGCAGGCGGCTCGCGTGCCGGAACAGCCGCGACTCGTATCTGTCGAACAGGTCTCCCAGCGCGGACTCGTCGCCCGCCCGCAGTCGCTGCCATGCAGCGGCCTCATCATCTCCCACACCCTGTAGTGTCCGGCACTGCCGCGAAGGTTCGCGGTCGTGCGAACTAATCTGAGCGGATGACGACCGTGCTGCTGACCGGGTTCGAGCCGTTCGCGGGAGACGCGACCAACCCGTCTGGGGATGCCGTCCGCCTTGTCGCCGATCAGTGGGACGGGCCGGAACAGCTCGTCACCGCGGTTCTTCCCGTCGAGTTCGACGGCGCTCGGCGCAGGCTCCGCCAGCTCATCGCGACGCACGACCCGGATGTCGTGGTCGCGACGGGCCTCGCGGGCGGACGCGCAGGCATCACGATCGAGCGTGTCGCGATCAATCTTCTCGACGCGCGCATCCCCGACAACGCCGGTGACCAGCCGGTCGACGTCCCGTCGTCACCCGGAGGGCCGGCCGCCCGCTTCGCGACCCTGCCCGTCAAGGCGATCACCGCCGCGATCATGGATGCCGGCATCCCCGCCACCGTCTCGCACTCGGCCGGCACTTTCGTCTGCAACCACGCGATGTTCACCGTGCTCGACGTCGACGACTCCGGGCTCCGCCGGGCGGGCTTCATCCATGTGCCCTACGCGAGCACGGACGCTCCCGTCGGTCAGCCGTCGCTTGCTCTCGTGGAGATCGCGCGGGCGATGCGCATCGCCATCCGTACATCGCTCGACACCGACGTCGACGCGTCCTACGCCGCGGGCACGATCGCCTGATGCGATTTCGCTTCAGCTGGAGAGCGCGGTGAGCATCCGAGACAGGACCTGAGCTGCGACCTCGGCGTCCTGAGACCACATGCTGACGACGTTCGTGCCGTCTGTCGCGTAGACGAGCACCGACCCGTAACCCCGATCGACGCCGAACGAGTCCGCGGCGCCTGCTACCTCAACGGCGACCGCTGCCTCGGCGTTACCCGTACGAAGTTGCTTCCATTGCCAGCCGAGACCGGGGGCAGCGAGAGGGGCGAGGATGCGGAACTCGTGCGTGTCGTAGTGGAGCCGCTCACCGTCGGAGAACATCGGGCAGGTTAGCGCGATACCGGCCGAGGCGAACAGGACGTCCTCGGGTTGCTCCGCCCCCTCCCAGTAGCCATGTCGGTAGGGGCCGACGATGTCTTCGAGACCGATGGCCTCCCCGAGCTCGACGCAGTCGGGGATGGACCAGGTCTGGTCGATGCGGTCGACGGGGCGTGGCTTCGTCGCCGACGCGAGGTTCCGCGACACCGCCTCGACGGCTGCGCTCAGAAGCTCTTCCGGCGCCTCATAGACCTCGGAGCCGACGGTTGCGCTGACCCAGTCGTCTCCCACGCGGACGCCGAAACGACAGGCGCTCGAATCATAATTCGGTTCGCAGAACGCGACCGAGTAGGCGGCAGCGATCTCGTTGGTCACCGCCGCGGCGGGTAGCACCATCGTGGTGAGGTTCCTGACACCCGCGGCGGGCTCGACGCCCTCCGCCGCAAACCAGGTACAGGTGAGACCCCCCACGGTGCCGACGGGGTCGGCCTCCACGGGCACGGGACGCTCCGGCTCCCACAACGCGATCTGCTCGGCGACGGTGATCGAGCCCGCGCCGAGAAGCTCATCGCGCTGCTCGACCGTGAGCATCTGGTCGCAATCGGCGTCGAACGCCCGGACGGGCTCGAGGTTCGGCGTCGGGGTGGGTGTCGGGGTGGGGGCGGCAGACGACGGGCTGACCGGCGACGGGGTCTCCGCCGCACGTTCGACGGGGGTGCATCCCACCGCGAGAACGGCGGCGATCGCGAGGGGCAGGAACGCGACGGGACGACGGAGCACGCCTTCAGCCTGGCAGGACCGGCACGCCGGCCGCGGCATCCGCCGTCGAAGCGTTATGGAACCGATCTCAGGCGGTGACGACCTGCGCCGTACCGAGGGGCGCGTCGGGGCCCAGCTCGTCGGCGATACGGCGGGCCTCTTCGATGAGCGTCGCGACGATCTCCGACTCGGGCACGGTCTTGATGACCTCGCCCTTGACGAAGATCTGGCCCTTGCCGTTGCCCGACGCGACGCCGAGGTCGGCCTCGCGAGCCTCGCCCGGCCCGTTCACCACGCAGCCCATGACCGCGACGCGCAGCGGCACGGTGACATCCTTCAGACCCGCCGTGACGTCGTCGGCGAGCGTATAGACGTCGACCTGCGCGCGCCCGCATGACGGGCACGAGACGATCTCGAGCTTGCGCTCCCGCAGATTGAGCGACTGCAGGATCTGGTGTCCGACCTTGACCTCTTCGGCCGGCGGCGCCGACAGCGAGACGCGGATCGTGTCTCCGATCCCCTCTCCCAGCAGGATGCCGAACGCGGTGGCGCTCTTGATCGTCCCCTGGAACGCCGGGCCGGCCTCGGTCACCCCGAGGTGCAGGGGCCAGTCACCGCGCTCGGCGAGCTGCCGATAGGCCTTGACCATGACGATCGGGTCGTTGTGCTTGACCGAGATCTTGAAGTCGTGGAAGTCGTGCTCCTCGAAGAGCGACGCCTCCCAGACCGCGCTCTCGACGAGGGCCTCCGGGGTCGCCTTGCCGTACTTCTCCAGCAGACGACGGTCGAGAGAACCGGCGTTGACGCCGATACGCAGCGAGACGCCCGCGGCCTTCGCCGCATTCGCGATCGCTCCGACCTGGTCGTCGAACTTCCGGATGTTGCCCGGGTTCACGCGCACCGCGGCGCATCCGGCGTCGATCGCCTGGAAGACGTACTTGGGCTGGAAGTGGATGTCGGCGATGACGGGGATCTGGCTCTTCTTGGCGATGATGTGGAGCACGTCCGCGTCGTCCTGCGAGGGTACGGCGACGCGCACGATCTCGCAGCCGGACGCCGTGAGCTCGGCGATCTGCTGCAGCGTCGCGTTGATGTCGGTGGTGGGTGTCGTCGTCATCGACTGCACGCTGACGGGGGCTCCTCCCCCGACGAGCACCTTTCCGACGCGGATCTGCCGGCTCTTGCGGCGGGGGGCGAGGACGTCCGGAACCTGGGGCATCCCGAGATTGACAGCTGGCACGGGCACAGCCTACGCGGCAGGGCCGCAGACGGGCTGGGAGCCGCGCGACACCGCATCCCTCGTGCGGGTGTGATAATTTCGGCCCATGCGCACGCGCCTCTCCTGGTGGCACACCGCCTAGGCGGTGTGTTCGACGTGCACACGTTTCAGACCGCCCGGCGTTGAAGGCCCGGCGGTCTTCTTCGTGGGGCGGGCGCTCCGACGAAGAAAGACGACGATGACCGGTTCCCTCCCGACCCTGACCGATCTCGCCGCGAGCGGTGAGCCGTTCGCGCTCATCGCGCGCGACGGGGCGAGCGTCGATGTGCTCCGCGGCGACGTCGTCGACGTCGACCGGCTCGCCGACATCCCGCTGGACGATCCCGACGGCACTCCGCGCGAGGTGCTCGCCCTCGTGCCGTTCCGTCAGGTGGTCGAACGCGGCTTCGTGTGCCACGACGACCGGGCACCACTGCGCTGCCTGCGCGTCGCTGACCACGATTCCCTGCCCCTGGCCGAGGCACTGCGCCAGCTGCCGTCGGAGCGCGTGCCGCTCGAGGACGCCGGGTTCGACATCTCCGACGACGACTACGCCGACATCGTCCGCCGCGTGATCGCCGACGAGATCGGCCGCGGCGAGGGCGCCAACTTCGTCATCCGCCGTGATTTCACCGCGACGGTCGAGACGGATGCCGTCACCGCCGGCCTCACCTGGTTCCGCGCGCTGCTGCAGCACGAGCGCGGCGCGTACTGGACCTTCCTCGTCGTGACCGACGGTCACGTGGCGGTCGGCGCCAGCCCGGAGGCCCACGTCAGTGCCCGCAGCGGGGCGCCCGCGGAGCCCGGGACGAGCATCGTGACGATGAACCCGATCTCCGGCACCTTCCGGCATCCCCGCGGCGGCGCGACTGCCGAGACCCTGACGGAGTTCCTCTCCTCCACCAAGGAGACCGAGGAACTGTTCATGGTCGTCGACGAGGAGCTGAAGATGATGTCGGCCGTCTGCTCCGACGGGGGCCGCATCACGGGGCCGCATCTGAAGGAGATGTCGCGCCTGACCCACACCGAGTACATGCTGCGCGGCTCGAGCACGATGGATCCCCGCGACATCCTCCGTGAGACCATGTTCGCCCCCACCGTCACGGGCTCGCCCATGCAGAACGCGTGCACCGTGATCGCGCGGCACGAGCGCACGCCCCGCGGGTACTACTCCGGCGTCGCGGCCCTGTTCACGCCCGCGGCCGGCGGCGGCCACGACCTCGATGCGCCCATCTTGATCCGCACGGCCTACCTCGTCGACGGCCGGCTGCGCGTGCCGGTCGGCGCGACGCTCGTGCGGCACTCCGACCCGGCGGGCGAAGTGGGCGAGACCCACGGCAAGGCGGCCGGCGTCCTGGGCGCGATCGGCGCCGTCGACCGCGACGAAGCGCCCGCGGCGATCGCCGACACGACGGCCGTCGACGAGGACGCGCCGGCCGCGCACCGCCCGCGGCTCGGCGACGATCCGACCATCGCGGCCCTGCTCTCCTCACGCAACGCGCGTCTCGCGCAGTTCTGGCTCGACCCGCAGGCCGCCGAGGGCGGGCCGTACGCGGGCCGCGAGGTGCTGGTCGTCGACGCCGAGGACCGCTTCACCACGATGCTCGGACACCAGCTGCACCACCTCGGGTTCACCGTTCGCATCGCTCCCTGGCACGAGGTGACGGATGCCGCGGTCGACGAGGCCGGCCTCGTCGTCTTCGGTCCCGGCCCGGGCGATCCGCGCGACGGCGCGAGCCCTCGCATCGCCCGCATGCGAGAGCTCGTCGGCCGGCGCGCCGACGCGGGCACTCCGCTGCTCGCGGTCTGCCTCAGCCACCAGATCCTGGCCGACCGGCTCGGCATCGCGCTGGCCCCTCTCGCGTCGCCCCATCAGGGCCTGCAGAAGAGCGTGGATGTGTTCGGGCAGCCGGCATCCATCGGGTTCTACAACACGTTCACGGCGCGCGTCGCTCCCGGCACCGACCGCCTCGGCGACACCGAGATCGCGGCCGACCCGTCGTCGGGTGACGTGTACGCGCTCCGGGGTCCGGGATACGCCTCCGTGCAGGGGCACCTCGAGTCGATCCTGTCTCGAGATGGCCTGCCGACGCTCGAGCGGCTCATCGGGTTCGCGCTCGAGCCCGTCGCCACCTGACCGCCGCCGCAGCGCGGCGAGCGCGTCAGCCGAGGATCGAGATCGGGTTGAAGACGTCGGCGAGGATCAGCGTCCCGCCCATGACGATGAGCGCGATCACGACGACGAAAGTGACGGGCACGAGCTTCGTGGCGTCGACCGGCCGCGGCGCCGGGCGGCGGAAGAGCTTCGCCCAGGCACGCTTGATCCCGTCCCACAGGGCCACCACGACGTGTCCGCCGTCGAGGGGCAGAAGGGGCAGCAGGTTGAAGATGAACAGCGCGATGTTGAGCGAGCCGAGCAGGCTCAGCAGGTCGACGACGCGGTCCTGAATGGGCGCTTCGGTCGCGGCGACCTCCCCCGCGATGCGCCCGGCACCGACGACCGACAGCGGCCCATTGGGATCGCGTTCCGCACCGGTGACGAGGGCGACTCCGGTTTCGTAGACCTTGACGGGCAGCTGCCAGATGACGCTCGCGACGGCGCCGAGCCGCTCGACCGCCGCCTGCGGTCCGGTCCAGATCGGCTGCGGCACGTTGATACGCGTTCCCGTCATACCGACGAAGCCGACCTCTTTCACCTCGGTCGTCCCGTCCGCGGCCATCACGGGGCGTTCGGCGGCGATCGGGGTGACCTCCAGCGTGACGCGGTCGCCGTCGCGCTCGACGATGATCGGGATTGTGCGCCCCGGCGACGCCTGGATGATCGCGGTCGCCTCGACGTAGCCCGTCACCTCGGTGCCGTCGACGGCGACGATGATGTCGCCGGGGCGTATGCCGCCTGCCGCGGCCGGTGAGACGGGATCACCGGGCTCGCACGTCGTGCGCTCGACGCCGGCCGGGACGACGCACTCGTTGACGCCGGCGATCGTCGTCGAAACGCTCGGCAGTCCGATGGCGCTCAGCGCGATGCCGAAGAGCACCATCGCGAGTACGAAGTTCATGAGCGGCCCGCCGACCATGATGACGATGCGCTTCCACACCGACAGCTGGTAGAACGCCGGTCGCGTGTCGTTCTCGACGAGGGTCTCGGCGTTGGCGAGGCGGGCGTCCTGCACCATCGCCCCGAAGAAGCGACCGCTGCGCCGGGTGGCGGCCTCGGGATCCTCGGGTGCCGGCGGATACATGCCCGACATCGAGATGTAGCCACCGAGAGGCAGGGCCTTCACGCCGTACTCGGTCTCGCCGAAGCGCCGCGACCAGAGGGTCGGCCCCAGGCCGATCATGTAGCGGCCGACACGCACGCCGAACAGCTTGGCGGGGACGAGGTGCCCGACCTCGTGCAGCGCGATCGAGACGGCGAGCCCGACGACGAGCAGCACGACGCCGATGACGAAAGCGAGGACGGTCACGACCGCTCAGAGTACCCGCCGAGTCTTTGAATCGGCCCAGGCCGTAAACTCCCACCATGGAGCGGGCGCAGAGTGCGGCAGTGCGGCGTGCTCGCGCGCTGCGGGGAACCGCCTCCGCCGCGATCGCCACCGTCTTCGCCGCCACGGCCCACACCATCTCGGGCGGGCTGGCGCCGCTCTGGCTCATCGTCGTGGCGACGCTGCTCGCGGCGCCCGCGGCCGTCTGGCTCGTCGGCCGCGCACCCTCGGCATGGCGCACCGGCCTGGTCGTCCTCGCCAGTCAGGGCCTGTTCCACACCTTCTTCTCGATCGCGGGTGCCGCTGATCCGACGGCGCCGGTCCCGCACACCCACGGCGGAGGGCTCCCCGCCCTCGCGCCTCTCACGCATACGCACGCCGTGAGCTCGGGAATGACGGCGACGCATGTTCTCGCCGCCGCCGTGACCGTCGCCACGCTCGTCGCCGGCGAACGCCTGGTGCGCGCCATCCATCGCGGCATCCTGCGGTTCGTGCGATTGATGTCGCCGTCGGTTCGTGCGCGGACTCCGATGCTCCGTCCCGTCCCGCGCCGCGAACGCGTCGCGGCGGCCCGTCGCCTCCGTTTCTCTCTGTCACTGCGGGGTCCGCCGGTCGCCACCGTGTGACCTCCCCTTCCCGTAGCGGGCCGCATGACGCCGCCCGCATGTTCTGAGAGATGACAATGACCCGCACCATGACCGCGCGCCGCCGTGCGCGCCTGGCCGTCGGCGTGACCGCCGGTGCCGCCCTCGCCCTCGCCCTCCCGCTCGCCGCTTCGGCACACGTGCACGTGACGCCGGAGGAGGTCGCCGCCAACGGCTCGACCCGTATCGACTTCTCGTTCAGCCACGGCTGCGACGGGTCGCCCACGACGGCACTCGTCGTCGACATCCCCGCCGAGGCACAGGGCGCGACCCCCGTCATCGACGGCGCGTGGACTATCACGACCGAGGCGGGCGAGAACGGCATCCCCACACGCGTGACGTACACGGCGGTCGCGCCCATCCCCGACGCGTACGCAGCCTCTGCCGGCATGAACGTGATCTTCCCCGGCTCGGCCGAGGGCGAGAGCTTCGCCTTCCCCGTCACGCAGCAGTGCGAGACCGGCGAGGCCGCCTGGGTGCAGGTCGCTGAAGACGGTCAGGACCCGGACGACCTCGAATACCCGGCTCCCGTCGTGGTCGTCGGAGCAGCGGCGGCCGACGCGCACGACGGACACTCCGAGGGCGGCCACTCGTCCGGCGACACCGCCGATTCCGGTACCGAGACCGCCGCGGCATCCGCTCCGGCGGCCGATCCCCTGCCCATCTGGCTCTCGGCCGGGGCTCTCGTCGTCGCGGCCGCAGCGCTCGTCCTGGCCATCACCCGCCGACGCGCCTGAGCACACCCGGGGCGGGCGCGTCAATCGACGCGGCCGCCCCGGAACCGGGGTGAGACAATGGTCGCAATGCCTACCGACGCCCCGAACCTCCCTCCCGTCCTCCGCCCCGAGAGTCCGCCGCGCCGCTCCCTGACAGAGCTCGCGGCGCACGTCGGCGGGCGGATCGTCGGCGCCGCCACCGACGTCACCGTGACGGGCATCACCCTCGCGACGGCAGATCTACGCCCGGGCGAGGCTTTCGTCGCGATCCAGGGTGGCGTCCGGCACGGTGCCGAGTTCGCAGCGCAAGCCGCCGCGACGGGCGCAGCGGCCATCGTCACCGACACTCGCGGGGCCGAGCTCGCCGCCGACGCCGGTCTGCCCATCGTCGTCGTCGACGATCCGCGGGCCCGACTGGGCGAGCTCTCGGCCTGGGTCTACGGAACCGGCCGCGAGGACCGTCTCCCCCTGCTGTTCGGCACGACCGGGACGAACGGCAAGACCAGCGTCTCTCACCTCATCGAGGGGATCCTCGGTCAGCTCGGAGTCGTCACGGGCCTGTCCTCGACGGCGGAGCGCCACATCGCGGGCGACGTCATCGTGTCGCGGCTCACGACCCCCGAGGCCTCGGAGTTCCACGCGCTGCTCGCCCTCATGCGCGAGCGCGGCGTCGACGCGGTCGCCGTCGAGGTGAGCGCGCAAGCGCTGACCCGGCACCGCGTCGACGGAGTGGTCTTCGACGTCGCCGGTTTCACCAACCTCACCCACGACCACCTCGACGACTACCGAGACATGGCGGAGTACTTCGAGGCGAAGCTGCCGCTCTTCCTCGCGGACCGGGCGCGACGCGGGGTGGTGTGCCTCGACTCCGACGCCGGCGCGCAGATCGTGGCGCGCGCGGAGATCCCCGTGACGACGATCATCACCCCGGCGATCGCCGAGACCCCCGCAGCGACAGCGGACTGGACCGTCGAGATCGTCGAAGAGCGGCAGGACGGCACCGAGTTCCGGCTGGTCGGGTCCGGTGGCCGACAGCTCACGACGACGGTTCCGGTGATCGGACGGCACATGGCCGCGAACGCCGGTCTCGCGATCGTCATGCTCCTCGAGGGCGGATACGCGTGGGACGAGCTCGTGCGCGTGCTCGACGGGCACCGCATCGATGCGCACCTGCCCGGCCGCACGCAACGCGTCTCGGGCGACCGCGGGCCGGCCGTGTACGTCGATTTCGGGCACTCCCCCGACGCGTTCGAGAAGACCCTCGCCGCCGTGCGGCGCGTGACCCCCGGGACCGTCGTGATGGTGTTCGGCGCCGACGGCGATCGCGACAAGACCAAGCGGCACGACATGGGGGCGACGGCTGTCCTCGGCAGCGACATCCTGATCGTGACCGACCACCACCCGCGCTTCGAGGATCCCGACGCGATTCGGGCCACCCTGCTCGAGGGCGCTCGGCGAGCGCGACCGGATGCCGACATCCGCGAGTCGTCGCCGCCGGAGAAGGCGATCATCGAAGCCGTCTCGCTCGTCGGAGAGGGCGACGCGATCCTGTGGGCCGGCCCGGGACACCAGGACTACCGCGACATCCGCGGAGTCCGCACGCCCTACTCGGCTCGCGAGCTCGCTCGTCGAGCGCTTCGGGATGCCGGCTGGCCGGTGCCCGAGCCCAGTTGGGCCGTGCCCTACGCCGACTGAGCGCGGTTGTGGTCGGACCACTGTGAAAAATCGGCGGTCCCCCGCCGTCCTGTCGCTACCGTGCACGATCGCCACACCCTCTGCGGCCCGGGCGTAACGTCGGTCGCAGGCACGCCGCGGCAGGCACGACCAGCGCCTTCCCCGCTCCCCGGCGGGCCTTCCGACAGGACGAAGGACCCACGATGAGCACAGTCATCCCGACCACGACAGCACACGACGACGACGCGGTCCCCGCCGCGTGGGAGGGCTTCGCCCCGGGCCCGTGGCAGGACGACATCGACGTCCGCGACTTCATCCAGCGCAACTACGAGCCCTACACCGGCGACGCGTCGTTCCTCGTGGGACCGACGGCCCGCACGACCGGGCTCTGGCAGACGCTCAGCGAGATGTTCCCGGCAGAGCGCGAGCGCGGCGTGTACGACGTCGACGCCCTCACCCCCTCGACGATCACGTCGCACGCTCCGGGCTACATCCGGCGCGAGGACGAGCTGATCGTCGGTCTGCAGACCGACGCGCCGCTGCGTCGCGCGATCATGCCGAACGGCGGCTGGCGCATGGTCAAGGGAGCCCTCGAGACGTACGGCTATCCGGTCGACCCGACCCTCGAGACGATCTTCACGCGCTACCGCAAGACCCACAACGACGGCGTCTTCGACGTGTACCCGCCGGCCGTCCGCCGAGCCCGCAGCAGCCACATCATCACGGGCCTTCCCGACGCCTACGGTCGCGGCCGGATCATCGGCGACTACCGGCGCGTCGCGCTGTACGGCACCGACGCGCTCGTGGCGGCGAAGAACGTCGAGCGGGCGGAGCTCGACATGCACCCCTCGACGGAGAACATCCTGCGCTCGCGTGAGGAGAACGCCGAGCAGATCCGCGCCCTGCACGAACTCGCCGAGATGGCCGCCTCGTACGGCTTCGACATCACCCGGCCCGCCGCCACCGCCCGCGAGGCGATCCAGTGGCTGTACTTCGCCTACCTCGGGGCGGTGAAGGAGCAGAACGGCGCCGCGATGAGCTTCGGGCGCAACACCGCGTTCCTCGACGCCTACATCCAGCGCGACATGGCGCGCGGCATCCTCACCGAGGTCGAGGCGCAGGAGCTCGTCGACGACCTCGTCATCAAGCTGCGCATCGTGCGGTTCCTCCGCACGCCCGAGTACGACGCGCTGTTCTCCGGCGACCCGACCTGGGTGACCGAGTCGATCGGCGGTGTCGGCGAGGACGGACGCACGCTCGTGACCAAGACCGCCTTCCGATTCCTGCAGACGCTCTACAACCTCGGCCCGGCACCCGAGCCCAACCTGACGGTGCTGTGGACCGACGCGCTGCCCGACGGCTTCAAGGAGTTCTGCGCGCAGGTCTCGATCGACACCTCGTCGATCCAGTACGAGTCCGACGACCACATCCGCGCGCTGTGCGGTGACGACGCGGCGATCGCATGCTGCGTCTCGCCGATGACGGTCGGCAAGCAGATGCAGTTCTTCGGGGCTCGGGTCAACCTCGCCAAGACTCTCCTGTACGCCATCAACGGCGGACGCGACGAGGTGAGCGGCAAGCAGATCGCGCCGGCCGCCGCCCCCGTCTCGGGAGACGTGCTCGGGTACGACGACGTGCGCGAGCGCTTCCGAGTGATGATGGAGTGGCTCGCCGAGACGTACGTCGACGCGCTCAACTGCATCCACTTCATGCACGACAAGTACGCCTACGAGCGTCTGGAGATGGCGCTGCACGACGGGAACGTCCTGCGCACCATGGCATGCGGCATCGCCGGCCTCTCGGTCGCCGCCGACTCGCTCTCGGCCATCAAGTACGCGAAGGTCGAGCCGGTGCGCGATGCGTCGGGTCTCGTCGTCGACTACCTCGTCCACGGCGACTTCCCCACCTTCGGCAACGACGACGACCGCGTCGACGAGATCGCACGCGAGCTGGTGTCGGACTTCATGTCGATGATCCGCAAGCACCAGACATACCGCGACGCGGTCCACACCCAGTCGGTGCTGACGATCACGTCGAACGTCGTGTACGGCAAGGCCACGGGCAACACCCCCGACGGACGCCGTGCCGGCCAGCCCTTCGCCCCGGGCGCGAACCCCATGAACGGGCGCGATACGCACGGGATGCTGGCGGCGGCGCTGTCGGTCGCGAAACTGCCCTTCGACCAGGCCCAGGACGGCATCTCGCTGACCACGACCGTGACGCCGAGCGGGCTCGGGCGCACGCCGGACGAGCGGGTCCGCAACCTCGTGGGACTCCTCGACGCGCAGATGGCCTCGGACGGCTACCACCTCAACGTCAACGTGCTCACGCGCGAGACGCTGGAGGACGCGATGGTCAACCCCGACAAGTACCCGCAGCTGACCATCCGGGTCTCCGGCTACGCGGTCAACTTCGTGCGACTGACCCGAGAGCAGCAGCTCGACGTCCTCAGCCGCACCTTCCACACGGGAGTCTGAGTCCCGTGTCCGCCATCCTGGTGCCGGGCGCGGCCTGCACCGCCGATCTGAGCGACCCCCGTCACGACCGTCTCGCCGCACGACGGTCCGGGCATGTCGCGAGCGTGCACTCCTGGGAGCTCGTCACTTCCGTGGACGGCCCCGGCACCAGGATGACCCTCTTCCTCGCGGGATGCCCGCTGCGCTGCCAGTACTGCCACAACCCCGACACGTGGCGTCAGCGTGACGGCGAGCTCACCGAGCTCGATGACATCGTCGCCCGTCTGCGCCGGTACCTGCCGGTCTTCCGGGCGACGGGAGGAGGACTGACGATCTCCGGCGGTGAGCCGCTGCAGCAGGCGGCCTTCGTCACGCGCCTGGCCCGGGCCGCCGCCGAGCTCGGCGTCCACGTCGCCATCGACACCTCGGGGAATCTCGGTCGCGCGGCATCCGATGCGCTGCTCGACGACGTCTCGCTCGTCCTGCTCGACGTGAAGTCGGGCCTGCCCGACACCTATCGCGAGGTCACCGGGCGCGACCTGCAGCCGACGATCGACTTCGGCGACCGCCTGGCCGCTCGTGGCACGCCCGTGTGGATCAGGTTCGTGCTCGTGCCCGGACTCACGGATGCCGTGGAGAACGTCGACGCCGTCGCCGACATCGTCGCCCGATGGCAGAACGTGCACCGCGTCGAGGTCCTGCCGTTCCATCAGATGGGTACGTCGAAGTGGGAGCGACTCGGCAGCCCCTACCCGCTCGCCGGGCGACCGACGCCGGATGCCGAGCTGCTCGCGCGGGTCCGCGGTCAGTTCGCGGCGCGAGGCCTCACCGTCTACTGACGGCGGCCGTCATCGCGTCGCACCGATCGCGCGGTCAGCGGCGTTCCGCGCCCACGACTCGGCCTCCGCGAGCGACTCCCGTGTGAGCTCGCTCGGCGGACGGTGCGCGTCGACGACGCGCTCGACGGTCTCGACGATCCCGAGGAAGCTCAGCGCCCCGGCGTGGAACGCCTCGACGGCCTGCTCGTTCGCGGCGTTGAACACCGCCGGGTAGGTTCCCCCCTCTCCGCCCACGCGCTTGGCGAGGGCGACAGCCGGGAACGCTGCGTGGTCGAGCGGCTCGAAGGTCCACTCGCCCGCACGTGTCCAGTCGAGCGGAGCGCCGACGCCCGCGACTCGGCGCGGCCAGTCGAGGCCGAGCGAGATCGGCAGGCGCATGTCGGGCGGCGAGGCTTGGGCGATGGTGGAGCCGTCGATGAACTCGACCATCGAGTGCACCACCGACTGGGGATGCACGACGACGTCGATGCGGTCGTAGTCCACGCCGAACAGCAGGTGGGCCTCGATGACCTCGAGCCCCTTGTTGACGAGCGTCGCGGAGTTGGTCGTCACGACGCGTCCCATATCCCAGGTGGGGTGAGCGAGCGCCTGCGCGGGGGTCACGGCGGCCAGCTCGTCGCGCCGGCGGCCGCGGAACGGCCCGCCGGATGCCGTGAGCACGAGCCGGCGCACCTCGTCGGACTCGCCCGACCGCAGGGCCTGCGCGATGGCGGAATGCTCGGAGTCGACCGGAACGATCTGACCGGGCGCGGCGAGAGAGGTGACGAGCTCGCCGCCGACGATCAACGACTCCTTGTTCGCGAGCGCCAGTGTTCGACCCGACTCGAGCGCGGCGAGAGTGGGCCCCAGCCCGACCGACCCGGTGATGCCGTTGAGCACCACGTCGGCGTCGACATCACGGACGAGACGTTCCGCATCAGCCGCGCCGAGTGCGGTGCGGGTCACCCCGAAGCGAGCTGCCTGCTCCTCCAGCATCCGCGCGTTCGACCCGGCGGCAAGCCCGACGACCTCGAACCGGTCGCGCCGGGAGTCGATGACGTCGAGCGCCTGCGTCCCGATCGAACCGGTGGAGCCGAGGATGACGACGCGACGCATCCCGTCAGCCTAGGTGCTGCGGGGGTGCCGGGTTGATTGGCGCGGCGGCGGGCGACCTCAGTCTGCGGCCGGCGCGGGCGTGCGCTGGACGCCGAGGATGTCGACGACGAAGACGAGCGTCTCGTTCTGGAGCTCGCTGCCCTCCTGCGCGCCGTAACCCGCGGCCGGCGGGATGACGACGAGCACCTGCGAGCCGACCTGCTGCCCCTCCAGGGCCTGCTGGAAGCCGGCGACGACCCCGTTCGTCGGGAACGCCGCAGGCTGGCCGCGGTCCCAGCTCGAGTCGAACACCGAGCCGTCCGACCACTTCACGCCGGTGTACTGCACGAATGCGGTGTCGCCGGGCTGGATCGTGGCGCCGTCGCCGGTCTTCAGGTTCGCCAGCTTCACCTCGGTCGGCGCGTCGGTGCCGGGGAGGGTGATGGTGGGGGCGCCGTCGTCGGCGAGCTCGACCGTCGGCATGCCGTCGACGGGCGCCTGGTCGGCGCCGGTCGCCCGAGTCGGGAGCTTCTCGACGCCCTCCGCGACGACCACCACGGCCGTCCGGCCCTCGCCGAACGCCGACCCGGGAATCGCCAGAGCCGCCGTCGAGCCGAGCGGGGCGCACTCGAGCGCCGCGACGAACACCGAGTACTGCTGGGTGTCGAGCAGGACCGGAACCAGCCCGGAGTCGTCGGGCGAGGTGTCGCGCGACTGCTCGAGCAGTTCGCCCGTCGCGCCGTCGTAGATCGCGTAGGACCCCGACACCAGGTCGCCCGAGTGGAGGTCCTCGCCGTCGCCGCGGGTCGTGAGCGTCCGCTCGATCTCGGCGGGCTCGAGGCCCGGGTCGACCGTCGCCGTCAGCTCGGGCGCCGCGCCCGACACCTCGATGCTGTCGGAGGACTCCCCCGGCTGGGCGTCGACGAGGCACTGCTCCGACCCGCCGGAAGCGTTGGGGCTGGGCGACTCGGTGGCCGTGTCACCGCCCGCGCAACCGGCGAGCGCAAGCGCCGAGACGGCGACGACGGACAGAGCGGCGAACGGGCGCAGACGCACGGAGAACCTCTTCGATCGGGGAGACGGAACTGTCATCCTCTCGCACCAGCATCAGTGCGCGCTGAGAACCCGGGGCGCCCTCCGTCAGCGTTGTGGATTGCGACGGGGCGATGTCGGAGGCCCGTGGCAATATTAGAACATGCATTCGAATGGCGGGCTGAGCGGCGGGATGGGCAGCGACGCTGATGTCGCTGAGCTCGCGATGCTGGTCGCGGATGCCGAGGGGGCGGCGGACGTGGTTCGGGCTGGCCAGGTGCGTGAGGTTCGGGTGCTCGCCGCCGCTGGGGTTCTCGCGGAGAAGCAGGCCGCCGGGTCGTCGGAGAGGGTCAAGGCGCGGGAGATGGCGCTGCGTGGAATCGCCGCGGAGCTGGCTGGGGTGTTCGTGGCGACCGACCGGACCGTGCAGCGCCGCATCGATGAGGCGCGGGACCTGGTGGAGAACTATCCGGTGACGATGGCGGCGTGGGAGGCGGGGCGGATCGTCCGCGGGCATGTGCGGGTCATCCAGGAGACGGGATGCCTGGTGCCTGCGGAGGAGCGGGCGGAGTTCGAACGCGTCGCGATCGAGCGGTGTGAGGGCGAGACACCCAACCGGGTGCGGGACACGTTGCGGATGATCGCCGAGCGGATGCACCCGCGGACGTTCACCGAGCGACATGAAGAGGCCGCGGCGGGGCGGTGCGTGCGAGTGCAGGCAGGCGCGGATGGGATGTCGAATCTCATCGCGACCCTGCCGACGGTGATCGCGGATGGGATTGTCGACCGGCTGACGCGGCAGGCCCGGGAGATCATCAACGTGCGGCAGCACGCCGACGCGGCGGGCGTTGACGCGATCGGCGCTGACGCTCGAGCCGACGCGCTGGGCGCTCGAGCCGACGCGCTTGACGCTCGAGCCGACGCACGAACCGACGCCAACGGTGGCGGCCGCGATGCCGATGCGACGATTCGCGACGGGTCGTCGTTCATCGACGATGCCCGCACGATCGACCAGGTCCGCGCCGACGTCTTCAGTGACCTCCTCCTCGCCGGCACACCCGCCCTCGACCCCACCGCGACCGGCGACGGCGACGGAACCCTCGGAGCCATCCGCGCGCACGTGCAGGTCGCCGTGTCTGCGCTGACGCTGACGGGCCAAGACGAGGGTCCCGCGGATCTCGCCGGTCGCTCCCCCATCGACGCCGCAACCGCACGGGAGCTGGCGGGCAACGCCACCTCGTGGGACCGGCTCCTCACCCACCCGGTCACCGGAACCGTGCTGGAGTGCGACACCTACCGGCCCACCGCCGCCATGGTGCGACTGCTGCGGGCCCGCGACCGGCACTGCCGATTCCCCGGATGCCGGCAACCCGCCATCCGCTGCGAGCTCGACCACACCATCGCCGCATCCGAGGGCGGGCCAACGCACGTGCGTAACCTCGCCAACCTCTGCAAACGACACCACGACGTCAAACACCACACCCGCTGGCGAGTCCGACAGCTCCCGGGCGGGCGGCTCGTCTGGACCTCACCGACCGGACGCGTCTACCGCGACGACGCACCGCCACCATTGGTGGCGTTCACGACCGCGGGTCCACCCGGACCGGGAGCTCCACCGTTCTGACGATCCGTACTCGATACGGCCTCGCCCGCCCACGTCGGTCGTGTGCGCTCGCACAACATGTCCGCGTAGTTATGCGTTCCGCAGTAGCCTCGTCTGGTGAACGCTGACGCAACCGAGCCGCAGTCCGGCGAGCCCGGCGAGCACGACGAAGCCGCAGCCGCCGTCGAAGCAGTCCCGGGAATCGGTCTCACCTACGTGATCGGCCGGTGGGTGCTCGCACCGCTGGCTCGCATGATCTACCGGCCGCGCATCGAAGGACGCGAGCACTTCCCCCGGAAGGGCGCCGTCATCCTGGCGAGCAACCACCTCTCCTTCATCGACTCCTTCGTGATCCCCATGGCGTCGCCACGCCCGGTGCGGTTCCTCGCGAAGTCGAGCTACTTCGACGGGACCGGATTCCGCGGGTGGCTGTCGCGCGAGTTCTTCTACGCTGCAGGCGCGTTCCCGGTACGCCGCGGAGCAGGCCAAGCCGCGCTCGATGCCCTGGACCAGCAGAAGAAGATGCTCGACGCCGGATGGTCGACGGCGCTCTACCCCGAGGGCACGCGCTCTCTCGACGGCCGCCTCTACAAGGGGCGCACCGGTGTCGCTTTCCTCGCGCTGCAGACCGGCGCACCGGTGATCCCCGTCGGACTCATCGGGACGAGCGACATCATGCCCGTCGGGGCGAAGTTCCCGCGGCTCCGTCCGCGGGTGACCGTCCGCTTCGGCGAGCCACTCGACCTCAGCCACCACGGTTCGGCGGACTCCGGTCGAGCCCGCCGCAACGCCACCGACGAGATCATGGCTGCCATCCACGCCCTGTCAGGTCAGGAGCTGGCAGGCGCTTACAACGAAGCCCCGCCGCAGAACACCGTCGAGCGGATCAAGCAGGCTCTGCCGCACGAACGCCGCTGACCAGACAGGTCACTCCTCGCCCGAGACGAGGATCGTCGGCTCGTGGCGCACCGGGAAGTTCACCGAGTTCGCGATGAAGCACCAGGCATTCGCCTGAGCGTGCGCCTCGAGCGCCGCCTCTCGCATCGAGGCCTCCGCGACGACGACCCGGGGTCGCAGGACGACCTCCGCGAACGCGCCGCCACCCCGCCCGTCCTCACGCATCGTTCCCGTCGCGTCATCGGTGTACGAGACGACGACGACCCCCGCCGTCACGCACGCGTGAAGGTACGACAGCAGGTGGCATTCGGAGAGCGCCGAGAGCAGCAGATCCTCCGGGTTCCACCGGGTCGGGTCTCCGCGGAACGGCTTGTCGCTCGACGCCGCGAGCGACGGCTTTCCGTCGATGCTCAGCGTGACGGCCCGGTCGTAGTCTCGGTAGCCGCTCGTTCCGGTGCCGCGATTCCCGGTCCACTCGGCCCGGACGGAATAGCGGTGCTCACCCAACATGCAGACAGTCTGACACGCGGCACGGCGGGGCCCGCGACGGTAGGCTGTCGGGGTGCCGCAGACCTTCGCCGTTCCCGCCGCCGTCGAGCTCGCGGTCGTCGAGCGCAGCGGTTTCATCGAGTCCCGTCACGCCGGCGCAGCGGTCGTCCTGGGAGCCGACGGCAGCCCGATCCGCACCCTCGGCGACGTAGACGCACCGATCCTGCCGCGCTCGACCCTCAAGCCCCTGCAGGCACTCGCCAGCATGACCGCCGGAGCCTCGCTCGAGGGGGAACGGCTCGGCCTGGCCACCGCCAGCCACTCCGGCACCGATCGGCACGTCGCGGTCGTCCGCGGCATCCTGAACGACGCAGGCCTCGGCGAGGACGATCTCGGCTGCCCACCGGCCTGGCCCGGCGACACCGCCACGCGCGACGAGATCGTGCGGGAACTCGGCACCCCCACCCGCATCCGCATGAACTGCTCGGGCAAGCACGCCGCGATGCTGGCTGCGTGCGTCGCGAGCGGCTGGGACACCGCCACGTATCTCGACCCTGAGCATCCGCTTCAGGTGCACACGCGGGAGGTCATCGAACGACTGACCGGCACGAAGGCCTCGGCGATGGCGATCGACGGATGCGGCGCCCCCGTCTACGCGATGAGCCTCATCGCGCTCGGGCGCGCGATCCAGCGCATCGGCACCGCGAGCGAGCGTTCGCCGTTCGCACTGCACCGCATGGCTGGTGCCCTCGTGCGGGCCGTTCGCGAGAATCCCTGGACGATCGATGGTCCCGGGCGACCCGACACCGTCGCGATCGAGCGACTCGGAGTCTTCGCGAAGACGGGCGCCGAGGGCGTGCTCGTCATGGTGGCCCCCGACGGAACCACGGTGGCCCTCAAGGTGCTCGACGGCAACGGCCGCGCCGCGTCGGCGATCGCGCTCACCCTGCTGGTGCGGGCAGGCGCCCTCGAGGCCGCACCCGTAGCCCGCGTGATCTCTCATCTTCCGCTGACCGTGCTCGGCGGCGGACAGAACGTCGGCATCATCCGGCCGACGGTGTAGCGGCTCCTCACGAGGGAGCGCAGAAAGGACTGCCATGCGCATCAGCGTTCCCAGCGAGGTCAAGAACAACGAGTACCGCGTTGCGCTCACACCATCGGGTGTGCACGACCTCGTCGTCAACGGCCACGACGTGTTCGTCCAGCGCGGTGCCGGCGAGGGCTCGTCGCTGCCCGATTCGGAGTACGCCGACGCCGGAGCAGTGCTGCTCGACGACGCCGACGAGGTCTGGGCGCGCGCCGAGCTGTTGCTGAAGGTCAAGGAGCCGATCGCGAGCGAGTACCACCGCTTCCGCGATGACCTGGTCCTGTTCACCTACCTGCACCTCGCGGCCGACCGCCCGCTCACCGAACGGCTCGTCGAGAGCGGCATCACCGCCATCGCCTATGAGACCGTGCAGCTCCCCGGCGGGGGCCTGCCGCTCCTCGCACCGATGAGCGAGGTCGCCGGCCGCCTCGCCCCGATGGTGGGCGCCTCCACGCTGCTCCGCTCGGCCGGCGGTCTCGGCCTGCTCATGTCCGGTGTCCCCGGCACCCGGCCCGCCGCGGTCACGGTCATCGGAGGCGGAGTGGCCGGCGCGAACGCCGCATACATCGCGGCCGGCCTCGGCGCGGACGTGACGATCTTCGACACCAACATCCAGCGCCTTCGCTTCCTCGACGACCACTTCCAGGGGCGGGTCAAGACCGCCGCCTCCAACCCGCTCGATCTCGAACGCGCGGTCGTGGCTTCCGATCTCGTGATCGGATCGGTGCTGATCCCCGGCGCCAAAGCCCCCAAGCTCGTGCGCAACGAGACCGTCGCACGCATGCGACCGGGTTCGGTGCTGGTCGACATCGCCGTCGACCAGGGCGGCTGCTTCGAGGACACCCGGCCGACGACCCACGCCGATCCCACCTTCCGCGTGCACGACACGGTGTTCTACTGCGTCGCGAACATGCCCGGCGCTGTGCCGAACACCTCGACCTCAGCTCTCACGAACGCGACACTCCCCTACGTGCGGCAGATCGCCCGCCACGGCTGGCGCCGGGCGCTGAGTTCCGACCCGGCGCTCGCGGCCGGACTCAACACCGCCGCGGGCCAGGTCGTGAACGAGGGCGTGGCAGCAGCGCACGATCTCACGGCAGGCTCGCTGGCCGACGTGCTGGGCTGAGAGGCAGGACGACCCGGCGGACACGATCCGTCCGCGTGTCGATGACCCACGCGCGCCCGCGGCCCGGCGCGGCGTAGGGCGGCAACCGCCGGCTGCCCGTCACGAGCCGCAGCTCGGACCCGCAGGCGGCGTCGACCACGAGCTGAACCCGCGTCTGCGCGCCTGCCGCCGCGCCGCGCCAGCGACCGATCCATGCCTCCGGGGTGCCCCACACGACCCTCCCCGGGCGTAGGGATGTCGTCTGCTCCACAGAGGTGACCTCGAGGCCGCGACTGCGCCAGTGGTCGAGCACCGCCTGCGTGGCGCCCGTGGGCGGTGCCACGAACGCTGTGGCGAAGCTCGGCTCGAACACACCGGGGAGCGCTGCCTCGACGGGCGGCGGAGGAACGTCGCCGGGATCGGCGAACTGGACGAGCGCACCACCCCATCTCCCCCGCCCCGCCGGCGCCGACGGGTCGTGGTGCGATGGGTCACCGCCGAACGAGACGTGCTCCGACCGCGAGACCGCTGTGAGCACCGCACGATCGGGCAGGAGGTCGATGATCCTCCCGACGGCTCCCGTTATCCGCTGCGCCGCGCAGATGAACTGGATGCCGCGGGCTCGAGCGTCGCGCGCGACGCGTTCCAGGATCGCCGCCGCGGCGGCGCTGTAGTCGTCGGGCAACGCCGCGAGCAGGCGGTCGAGATCGTCGACGACGACCACCCAGCCCTCCGGAACGTCGTCGAGCACGGTGACGACGTCCCACGCCGCCTCGAGGTCGCCGGGTACCCAGCACAGCCGGTCGGCGGGCACCTGTGCCGCGATGGTTCGCAGGAGCGTCGTGCGCCCCGACCCCGCGCGTCCGAGCACCCCTGCTCCTGGCGCACGTCCGTCGAGGACCACGACGCGCCGACGCTGCTCTGCCGGCTCGTCGGCCACACCCAGAACGAGGGCGCCCTCCCGCCGCACGTCGGCCAGCGCGATGTGAGCGGGCAGCGGCGGCAGCCAGGGGCGACGGGCCGGAGTCGCTCCCGCGGCGGCTCGAGCGATGTCCGCAATGGCCTCGGGAGGACACAGACTCACCCGCAGCAGATGCGGCTGCGCGTCCGCCGGACGCTTCACCAGCGCGGCACCGCGGTCCGCGCGTCCGCCGGGCAGTGCCGCAGCGTCCGCCGAGCCGAGCACGGCCCGCGACTCCGCGCCATCGGCCACACGCAGGGCGATCCGCAGCGGCGCATTGGCGAGCACCGCTTCGCGGTACCCCGCCGCACGCTGCGTCGCCAGCACGAGATGCATCCCGAGCGCGCGGCCGCGTGCGGCGATGTCGGCGAACACGTCGTGCATCGCGGGGTGAGCGGCCGTGAGCGCGGCGTATTCGTCGACGACGACCACCAGCCGCGGCAGCGCATCGGACGCCTCGGCGATGTCACGTGCCCCGAGCTCGGCCAGGACGCGTTCCCGGCGCCGCACCTCGGCGGCGAGGCTCTCGATCGCACGCACAGCGTTCCGGTCGTCGAGATCCGTCACCACGCCTGCCACGTGCGGCAACGACGTCAACGCGTCGAAAGCCCGACCGCCCTTGAAGTCGATGAGCAGGAAGTTCACGCGCGACGGCGGCGAGGCCCGTGCGAGCGACGCGATCCAGGTCACGAGCAGCTCGCTCTTCCCGCTGCCGGTAGCCCCCACCACGACCGCGTGCGGCCCATCGTCGACGAGATCGACGATCACAGGACCGCCGCGGCCGGCTCCGAGAACCGCGGTGATCCCCGCGCCGCCGGGGCGAGGAAGATCGTCGAACGGCAGTGGCGTCACGTCGTCGCCGCCCACCGCGGCGGCCCGTTCGCGGAGCAGCGCGACGATCGTCATCGCCTGGGCCCGGCCGATCGTCTCCGGACGCAGCACCGAGGAGGAACCGCCATACCCCAGCACCGCTTCGTCGACGCCGGAGACTCGCACGACGGCGGCGCATCGCGGGGGCGGGGTAACCGAGTCGACGCACACGATCGCGATGTCGGCATCCGCGGGTGGCACCCCTGACCCCCACCAGAGCCGCAATCCTGCGAGCACCGACGCGTGCGGGAGCTCTCGGGCCCAGTCCTCGGCCGCGGCGACGAGCGAGACTTCGCCCGGCCCGTGGACGAGGCAGATCTGTAGCACGAGAGCTCGCGCGATCGACGCCGCGGGCGCCGCGGGCCCGACGACCGCGATCCCCGCCGTGAGCGGGACCGTGACCGGCGCGTTGCGCACGGTGGCGGCGGCCTGCCGGAACTCCGGCGGCGCGTCACCATCGACACGCGTGCGCGACGGCGCGTCGCCCGATCCCACGACCACCAGGTCGCGGGTGGGCCTCGGACGCCACAGGTCGTCGGGGGCGGCGAGGAGTCGGGCGACATCCGGCGTCGTGCGCCAGCGGTCGGCGCGCTCGTGTGCGTGGCGCTCGTTCAGCTCGGCGTGAGCGGACCGCAGGCCGGCAGCGGCGCTCCCCGCGGAGCTCCGCCGCTCTCGACGCGCCACGCGCATCCCGTCGAGCAGCGAGGCGACCGCGACGAGGGGCCCGAGCGCCGCGAACCACAGCACCGTCGGCGACCCCGTCATCTGCCAGAGCAGGACGGCACCCGCCACCGGGACCGCCAGCGCCCACACCGGGAGCGGCGGACGCCGTGTCTCAGGCCGCGGCGGCGGCAGCCGGATCGGGTCGTCGAAGGGGACGGTCGGATGCACGCGTCCGAGTCAAGCAACGCACTCGTGGTGCCGCTCTCCTAATGGCGCAGGAGGTGGAGAGCCGGGTTCAGTCCGCGTTCGGGGAGGAGGCGTCGTCGGCGCTGCGGAAGTGCGCGTCGAGCACGATGATCGTCACGTTGTCGCGACCGCCGTTCTCGAGCGCGGCGGTCATCATCGCCGAGACCGCCGCAGCGGGATCGGGGTTCTCGAGCAGGAAATGCAGGATTCCGTAGTCCGTCAGCTCCTTCGTGAGCCCGTCGCTGCAGATGACGAACCGGTCGCCGTCGACGACATCCAGACGCACGTAATCAGGAGTGACACCGTCGCTCGGCCCGACGGCGCGCGTGATGACGTTCCCGTACGGGTGCTGCTCCGCCTCCTCGGGGCTGAGCCGCCCCGCGGCGACGAGCTCCTGGACGACGGAATGGTCGGTCGTGACCTGAGCGATCGCCTGGTCGCGCAGGAGGTAGACCCGCGAGTCGCCGATGTTCAAAGTCGTCCACTGCGGTTCGCCGTCGACGATGTCGAGGTACACGCCGGTGACGGTGGTGCCGGTTCCGTCGTCGGTCGTCTCGGGGTGATCGGCGATGTCGCCGACGGCCCGCTCGAGAGCCTCTTCGATGTCTTCGGGAGTGACGACGCCGCGATCGGCGACACCACGGAGACGATCGACGGCACTCGCGCTGGCGATCTCGCCGCCGATGTGTCCGCCCATGCCGTCGGCGACGATGAACAGCGGATACTGCGCGAGAACGGCATCCTGGTTGCTGTCGCGTCGACGTCCGGTATCGGTCGCGGCGGCCCACCGGAGTTCGATCGCACCGGACGGGACGTCCACGATCCGGGATTGGGTCGTGGGGTCGGGCACGCTGTCACTCTTCTTTCGTCGACGGATGGGCGTGTCACACTCTAGTGGACGCACCCGTGGTGCGGGATTCCGTCAGCCCGCGGCGGGGTCCGACGGAAGCGGGAAGAGCGAGTCGATCGTCGCCAACTCATCGGCGCTGGGCTGCCACGCCGAGGCCGCCGCGGCGTTCGAGCGCACCTGCTCGGGAGAGGTCGCGCCGGCGATCACGCTGCTCAGCGCGGGCTGCGCCAGGAGCCAGCCGAAGGTCGCGTGCACCATCGTGATGCCCCGCTCATCGCAGAACGAGCGGTAGGCCTCGATGGCATCCCACGGCGCGTTCTCCCACAGGTGACGCCGCTCCCGAGCGACACGCGTGTCGGCGGGAATGTGATCCCGCGTGAACTTCCCGGTCAGCAGGCCGTTGTGCAGCGGGAAGTACGGCAGGAAGCCACGGCCGAAGTGCCGGACGGCCGGCAGCACCTCTCGCTCGGCGGCGCGCGCGAGCAGGCTGTAGTGATTCTGCGCGGAGACGAACGGCACATCCCCGCGGGCGCGTGCGACCGCCTCCGCCTCGGCGATCTGCCACCCCGCGAAATTGGAATGGCCGATGTAACGGATCTTCCCTTCACGAACGAGTTCCGACAGCGCGTCGAGCGTCTCCTCGATGGGCGTCTCGGGGTCGGGCGTGTGCAGCTGATAGAGATCGATCCAGTCCGTCTGCAGACGCTCGAGCGACGCCTCAACCGCTCGACGGATGTAGACGCGCGACCCCTTGGCGCCGGGCAGACCGAGGTCCACCGCACTGTGGCCGAACTTCGTGGCCACGACGACGCGGTCACGGCGCCCGCGCAGCGCTTCGCCCATCAGAGTCTCGGACAGGCCGGGCTCCCCGCCGTAGATGTCGGCGGTGTCGAAGAAGGTGATGCCGGCGTCGAAGGCGGCATCCAGCACGGCGACCGTGCCGTCCAGCGTCTGTGTGGGCGTCCCCCGCCGACCGAAGTTGTTGCATCCCAGCCCGACGGCCGAGACGAGAAGGCCGGAGGTTCCGAGTCGCCGGGTCTGCACTGCGTCGTCCATCCTTCCACCGTAGACCCGGGGCACGGTGTGCACGGCCGAGACGAGGAGGAGCCCCCGTCTTTCGACGAGGGCTCCTCGGGTGTTCACTGCCGCGGGGCGTCCGGAGCGGGAGGCTCGGTGGTCGGCGGCGTGACGGGCGGCTGTGCTGCCGGCGGCGGGTAGGCACCGGCCGGAGGTGCCGGCGGCGCGGCGGGCGGCGGGTAAGCACCGGCCGGCGGGGCACTGGGGGCCGCGGGCGGAGCGTATCCGGCGCCGGGGGCACCGTAGGCGCCGGCTGCAGGAGCTGCTCCGCCATCGGGCTGAACGGGGATCCCCTGCCAGACGGTCGTGTCGCGAAGGAACGAGGTGCGCCACGGCGAAGGCTGCACGTTGGGGTTCCACGGCGAGCTCGAGAAGGCTGCGATACCCAGCCAGATCAAGCCGCCGATACCCGGCAGGATGTAGAGCAGCACGAGCGGCCAGTCCTTGCCGAGCTTCTGGCCCACGCGAACGCTCGCCAGAGCGAGAGCGATGATCGCGAGGTAGCCGAAGATGAAGCCGATGCCCGGGATGTTGCTCAGCACGCCCGTGGCGATGATCGCGCCCAGCATGACCCACGGGGAGATGTCGCCGAGCTTGGCGAACACCATCTCGCGGTAGAACGGGACCCACGCTCGCCACTTGCCCTGGACGCCCGCCTTCTCGAAGATCTTCATGTAGAAGAACGAGCTGATGATGTAGCCCGCGAGCGCGAGGATCAGGATGATGGGAAGGATCAGTAGGAGAAGGGCGAGAACCGCGCCCGCCCCCGCACCATCGTCGTAGTAACCCGACATGAACGACCTCCTCAGTCGTGACCTGGACGACGCGCTCGCGTCGTCGGTCGCCGCTCATGCTAGCGAAACACGGGCTGTCGCGTGAGACGGTGACGGCCGGTCCCCGCTGACTCAGACGACGAGCTCGAGTTCGCCGGATACCGCTGCCTCGCGCAGCACCCACCCGTTCGCATCCGCCCAGGCGACGAGATCGGCTCGCGACGCCACCGCCGGCGCCGAAAGCGCGAGCGCGCGGGTCAGCTCCCCCTTCGCGTGCTTGTTGAAATGGTTCAGCGCGCGTACCGTCCCGTCGGCGCCGGCGGAGACGACGCGTACGAAGGCCGACGACGTCGCCGCAGGCACCGGAGCGAGCGCCACATAGGCCTCGGATCGCAGATCCAAGACGAAAGGCGCATTCGTCTCCCCCAGCGCGGCGGAACCTGCGGCAGCCCAGTGACGCCGAAGCGGCGGGATGCCGGGGAGTGATGCCCCGGCCGCGAGACGGTACGCGGGGATCGGGTCGAGTGCGGCGACGGGACCGAACGGCGCCGACTGGATGAGCACGTGCTCCCCGAGCCAGTCTCGTGCGGCGGAATCGAGATTCGTCGAGCCCAGCGCATCGAACAGCACACCCGTGTAGCGGTCGACGGCCGGCATCGTCGGAGACGTCGTCAGCTCGGCGTTGACCGCGACCTCGCCCCGCTGACGGGCGCTGAGCTTCAGCACCCGCGCTGCGGCATCCGGGTCCGCCGACAGTGCGACGAGGGCAGTGACCGCGGCCCGTCGCTCGTGGGCCAGCTGCGGCAACGCGAGCGCGTCGATGTCGAGCGGCGCGCCGGTGCCGCCGGCACGCTTGGTCTCGGAGGGTGGCAGCAGCACCAGCATCCGTTGTCTCCCTTCAACGCGAGAGACCGCACCCCGGAGGGTGCGGTCTCTCGTAGACGCGGTACGGGTCAGGCCAGCGCGGCGTTGCCAGCCACGATGGTGAGCTCGTCACCCTCCATCGACAGGAAGCCGTCCTGCGCGTTGGCGACGATCTTCTCGCCGCCCGGCTGCGTGATGCGCACCTGGCCCTCGGCGAGGATGGCGAGCACCGGCTCGTGCCCCGCCATGAAGCCGATCTCGCCCTCGACGGTCTTGGCCACGACGAGGGATGCCTCACCCGACCAGACCTCCGCCTCGGCGGAGACAAGCGTGACCGTCAGAGCCATGTCAGCTGTTCTCCTTCTGGATCTTCGCCCACTTCTCTTCGACGTCGCCGATACCGCCGACGTTGAAGAAGGCCTGCTCGGCCACGTGGTCGAAGTCGCCCTTGACGATCGCGTCGAACGACTCGATGGTCTCCTTGATCGGGACCGTGGAGCCCTCGACACCGGTGAACTTCTTCGCCATGTAGGTGTTCTGCGAGAGGAACTGCTGGATGCGACGTGCACGCGACACGACGATCTTGTCCTCTTCGGAGAGCTCGTCGACACCGAGGATCGCGATGATCTCCTGCAGTTCCTTGTTCTTCTGCAGGATCTGCTTCACGGCGGTGGCCACGCGGTAGTGGTCCTCACCGATGTAGCGCGGGTCGAGGATTCGGCTCGTCGAGCTCAGCGGGTCGACGGCCGGGTAGAGACCCTTCGACGCGATCTCGCGCGAGAGCTCGGTCGTCGCGTCGAGGTGAGCGAAGGTCGTCGCCGGGGCGGGGTCGGTGTAGTCGTCAGCGGGGACGTAGATCGCCTGCAGCGAGGTGATCGAGTGACCGCGCGTCGAGGTGATGCGCTCCTGGAGCACACCCATCTCGTCGGCGAGGTTGGGCTGGTAGCCCACGGCCGAGGGCATGCGGCCCAGCAGCGTGGAGACCTCGGAGCCGGCCTGCGTGAAGCGGAAGATGTTGTCGATGAAGAGCAGCACGTCCTGCTTCTGCACGTCGCGGAAGTATTCCGCCATCGTCAGGGCCGACAGGGCGACGCGCAGACGCGTCCCCGGCGGCTCGTCCATCTGGCCGAAGACGAGGGCGGTCTTGTCGAAGACGCCCGCCTCCTCCATCTCGTGGATGAGGTCGTTGCCCTCACGCGTGCGCTCACCGACACCGGCGAACACCGACACACCACCGTGGTCCTGCGCGACGCGCTGGATCATCTCCTGGATGAGGACGGTCTTGCCGACGCCGGCACCACCGAAGAGGCCGATCTTTCCACCCTGGACGTAGGGCGTGAGGAGGTCGATGACCTTGATGCCGGTCTCGAACATCTGGGTCTTCGACTCGAGCTGGTCGAAGCTCGGCGCCTGGCGGTGGATGCCCCAGCGCTCGGTGACCTCGATGGTCTCGCCCTCGGCGGCGTTGAGAACGTCGCCCGTGACGTTGAAGACCTTGCCCTTGGTGACGTCGCCGACGGGGACCGTGATGGGGCCACCGGTGTCGCGCACCTCCTGGCCGCGGACCATGCCGTCGGTCGGCTTCAGCGAGATCGCGCGGACGAGGTCGTCGCCGAGGTGCTGAGCGACCTCGAGGGTGATCTCGGTCGACGCGCCGTCGATCGTGATCGTGGTCTTGAGCGCGTTGTAGATGTCGGGGATCGAGTCGTGCGGGAACTCGATGTCGACGACGGGGCCGGTGACGCGCGCAACGCGGCCGACGACCGACGTGGCTTCGGCAGTGACGGTGGTCATGTCTGTCTCTTTCGGTTGGTCTTACTTGCCCGACGCCAGAGCGTCGGCGCCGCCGACGATCTCGGCGATCTGCTGAGTGATCTCGGCCTGGCGAGCGTTGTTGCGCAGGCGGGTGTAGTCGGTGATGAGCTTGTCGGCGTTGTCGCTCGCCGACTTCATCGCCTTCTGCGTCGCGGCGTGCTTCGCGGCGGACGACTGGAGCAGCGCGTTGAACACGCGGCTCTGGACGTAGACCGGCAGCAGCGCGTCGAGCACCGTCTCGGGGTCGGGCTCGAACTCGTACAGCGGATAGACCGGAGCCTGGTCCGCCGTCGCGGCATCGGCCTCGACGACCTCGAGGGGCAGCAGACGGACCGCTTCCGGCGTCTGCGTCATCATGCTGACGAAACGGTTGTACACGAGGTGGATCTCGTCGACGCCGCCGTCTTCGCCGCCCTGAGCGTAGGCGTCGAGGAGAGCCCCGGCGACCTGCTCGGCCGTGCTGAAGTGCGGCGTATCGGTGTCACCCGTCCACTCCCCCGCAGCCCGCATCCGGCGGAACTGGAAGTACCCGACGGCCTTGCGACCGATGAGGTAGTAGTCCACTTCCTTGCCCTGCGACCGCAGCAGCTCGGCCAGCTCGAGACCCTCACGGAGGATCTGCGAGTTGAACGCGCCGGCGAGGCCGCGGTCGGAGGCGAAGATGACGACGGCGGAACGACGGATCGTTTCGCGCTCGGTCGTCAGCGGGTGCTCGACGTCGGAGTGGGTCGCCACCGCGGAGACGGCACGCGTCACAGCCCGCGCGAAGGGAGAGGACGCGCGGACGCGTCCCATCGCCTTCTGAATGCGCGAAGCCGCGATGAGCTCCATCGCCTTCGTGATCTTCTTGGTCGTCTGAGCAGAACTGATCTTCTGCTTGTAGACCCGGAGTTGTGCGCCCATAAGTGTGTCGTCCTCCGCGTCAGCCGCGGCGGCCCTTGACGATCTGCTCCTGGTTCACGTCATCGGCCTCGGCGGCGGCGGTCTCCTCGTGGCCGGGCTTGTTGATGGCCTGGCCCTTTCCGCCCTGGAACTCGAGCACGAACTCGTCGACGACCTTCTCGAGCTCGGCGACGGTGTCGTCGCCCAGCACGTTCGTCTCACGCAGCGTGTCGAGGATCGACGTGTTGCGCTTGAGGTAGTCGAGCAGCTCGCGCTCGAAGGTCAGGACGTCCTCGACCTCGATGGTGTCGAGCTTGCCGTTGGTTCCGGCCCAGATCGAGACGACCTGCTCCTCGACGGGGTACGGCGAGTACTGCGGCTGCTTGAGCAGCTCGGTCAGACGCGCACCACGCGCCAGCTGACGACGCGACGCGGCGTCGAGGTCCGACGCGAACATCGCGAACGCCTCGAGCGAGCGGTACTGGGCGAGCTCGAGCTTCAGCGTTCCCGAGACCTTCTTGATCGACTTGACCTGAGCGTCGCCGCCGACGCGCGACACCGAGATGCCCACGTCGACCGCGGGACGCTGGTTGGCGTTGAACAGGTCGGACTGCAGGAAGATCTGGCCGTCGGTGATCGAGATCACGTTGGTCGGGATGTACGCCGAGACGTCGTTGGCCTTGGTCTCGATGATCGGCAGACCCGTCATCGAACCCGCGCCCAGGTCGTCCGAGAGCTTCGCGCAGCGCTCGAGCAGACGCGAGTGCAGGTAGAAGACGTCACCGGGGTACGCCTCGCGGCCCGGCGGACGACGCAGCAGCAGCGAGACGGCGCGGTATGCCTCGGCCTGCTTCGACAGGTCGTCGAAGATGATCAGGACGTGCTTGCCCTCGTACATCCAGTGCTGACCGATGGCCGAGCCGGTGTAGGGAGCGAGGTACTTGAAGCCGGCGGGGTCGGATGCCGGAGCCGCGACGATCGTCGTGTACTCCATGGCACCGGCGTCCTCGAGCGCGCCCTTCACCGAAGCGATGGTCGAGCCCTTCTGGCCGATGGCGACGTAGATGCAGCGAACCTGCTTGTTGACGTCGCCCGACTCCCAGTTGGCCTTCTGGTTGATGATCGTGTCGATCGCGATCGCCGTCTTGCCGGTCTGGCGGTCGCCGATGATCAGCTGACGCTGACCGCGGCCGACGGGGATCATAGCGTCGATCGCCTTGATGCCGGTCTGCATCGGCTCGTGGACCGACTTGCGCTGCATGACGCCGGGTGCCTGGAGCTCAAGGGCGCGGCGGCCGGTCGTGGCGATCTCGCCGAGACCGTCGATCGGGTTGCCGAGCGGGTCGACGACGCGGCCGAGGTAGCCCTCGCCGACACCGACCGAGAGAACCTCGCCCGTGCGGGTGACCTTCTGGCCTGCTTCGATGCCGGCGAAGTCGCCGAGGATGACGACACCGATCTCGTGCTCGTCGAGGTTCTGCGCGAGACCCTCCACGCCGTTGTCGAAGCGGACGAGCTCGTTCGCCATGACGCCGGGCAGACCCTCGACGTGGGCGATGCCGTCCGCCGCGTCGACGACGGTGCCGACCTCGGTCGCGGCGGCCCCGGTGGGCTCGTACGCGGCGACGAAGTCTTTCAGCGCGTCACGGATGACATCCGGGCTGATGGACAGTTCTGCCATGGTGTTCCTTCGGTCCTGAGTCTGAGGGTCCGGATGCATCCGGCCGGTGCGCCCCTGCGGGCGGTGAGGTGGGTCAGCCCGCCAGTCGCTGGCGGAGATCGGAGAGGCGGGAGGCGACGGTCGCGTCGATCACGTCGTCGCCGATCTCGATGCGCAGCCCGCCGACGACCGCGGGGTCGACGACGAGGTTGAGCGCGACAGGCGTGCCGTAGCGGTTCGAGAGGGTCTCGGCGAGGCGGGCGCGCTGCTGATCGTTGAGCGAGGTCGCCGTGCGGACGCTCGCGACGACGCGGCCGCGCTGGTTCGAGACGATGCGGATGGCCCGCTCGAGCAGCTGACGCACGCGGCGCTCGCGCGGACGCTGCACGATCGCCGACGCGATGAGCCGCGTGGCGGCACCGGCGCGCCCCTCGAGGAGACGATCGACGAGCGCTCCCTTGGCCGAGGCCTCACCCAGCCGGCTGCCGAGGGCGAGCTCGAGCTCGGGGTTGGCCGAGACGGTGTGCAGCACCCCGAAAAGCTCGTTCTCGAGGTCGCCCTGGTCGGCGACCGCCGCGGCGCGGATCGCCAGTTCCTCGACGGCGTCGACGAAGTCGTCGACCGAGGACCAGCGCTGCGCGACGGCGGTGCGCAGCAGCGACACGGTCTGCGGCGCGAAGGCCGGACCGAACACGTCGCCGACGACCTTGTCGCGGGCCTGCGGCGAGGCCGCGTTGTCCGTCAGCGCGCCGCTCAGCTGCGGCGAGTCCGCCAGAGCCCGCGCGGCGACGAACAGCTCACCGGACACGTCGAGCGTGAGCCCGGGGGTCTCGGCGATGGCCGCCGTCGTCGCGACGAGTGCCTGAGTGGTCGCGCTGCCCATCAGTTCGACGCCTTCTCGGAGGCCTCGAGCTCGCTGAGGAAACGGTCGACGACGGCCTGAGCCTTCTGGTCGTCGGACAGGGTCTCGCCGATGACGCCGCCGGCCAGGTCGAGGGCCAGCGTGCCGACCTCGCTGCGCAGCGAGACGACAGCCGCCTGACGCTCGGCCTCGATCTGCGTGTGCGCTGCCGCGGTGAGGCGCTCGGCCTCGGCCGATGCGTTCTGCTTCGCCTCAGCGACGATCTTGCGACCGTCCTCGCGAGCGGCGTCGCGGATCTCACCGGCCTCCTTGCGGGCCTCGGCCAGCTGAGCGGTGTACTCCTCGAGTGCCGCCTCGGCCTTGCGCTGGGCTTCATCGGCCTTGGCGATGTTGCCCTCGATGGCCGCGCTGCGCGCGTCCAGCACCGTGTTCAGGCGCGGCATCGCGTAGCGCACCACCACGAAGATGATGACGAGGAAGCAGACAGCCGACCAGATGATGTCGTAGACCGCCGGGAGGATCGGGACCTGGTTGGATCCCTCCTCCGCCGCAAGCGTGACAAGAGCGTTCAGCATCCTGTCTCCTTATCTGTGGGTCGCGTCGGGATCAGAGCGCGTTGAAGATGAACGGCGTGACGATGCCGATCAGCGCGAGGATCTCGATGAACGCGACACCGATGAACATGGTGCTCTGCAGGCGGCCTGCGAGCTCGGGCTGACGGGCGGTCGACTCGATGGTCTTGCCGATCATGATGCCGAGGCCGATGGCCGGGCCGATGGCCGCGAGGCCGTAACCCACGGTCGCGATGTTGCCGGTGACCTGGGCGAGAACCGTCGTTGCGTCCACTGGTGTTTTCCTTTCGTAGGGCGAGCAGCCGGTCAGCTGCTCGTCAGTGCTCTTCCGCGACCGCGAGCTGGATGTAGACCGCGGTGAGGATCGTGAAGACGTAGGCCTGGAGGATCGAGACGAAGATCTCGAAGAGGGTGAAGGCGAAGCCCATCGCGAGCGTTCCCGCCGCGAGCGGCGTGAAGGCGTTGAGGCCCAGGAGGAAGAACTGGGTCGCCGCGAAGAACAGCACGAGCATGAGGTGGCCGACCATCATGTTCAGCAGCAGTCGCAGGAAGAGCGACACCGGGCGCGCGATGAAGGTCGAGATGAGCTCGACGAGCGCGATGATCGGCAGCAGGTAGACCGGAACACCGCTCGGCACGAGCGAGTTCTTGATGAAGTGCCCGACGCCGTGCTTGCGGATGCCGGCGTAGATGAACATGACGTACGCCACGAGCGCGAACACCAGCGGCGCACCGGCCACCGAGGTTCCCGCGATGTTCATGCCGGGGATGACGCCGGTGAGGTTCATGAACAGGATCGTGAAGAACATCGCCGTCAGCAGAGGCAGGAAGCGGCGGCCGTCCTTCTCGCCCAGGACCTGGTACACGACCTGGTCGCGGACGAAGCCGAAGCCGAACTCGACCACGCTCTGGAACCGGCCGGGCACCACCGAGAGGCGGCGCGTGCCGACCACCAGGAAGATCACCAGCGCCACGGTCGCGATGACCTGGACCATGCTGATCCGGGTGAATTCGAAGGGCGTGCCTTCGAACAGCAGAGCCGGCGGGAAGAAGTCGGAGATGGACGGCGGGTGGAACTCGTTGTCCGATGCCGCCGCTGCGACAATCGTCGTCGCTTGAGTCAACGTATTGGCTCCAGCTTCTCGGGCCAGCCAGGACTAGCTCGGTGAGGGTTAGAAGGGGAACAACTCCAGCGGGGCCTCAGTGTCGCCACTGCACACCAGCCGCAGAGTGTAGTCCCACACTACCAAAGGTTACGGCTCGACCTAATCCTGGATCGTGTCGCGCGTCGGAAGCGCGACATCCGAGGCCCCCGAGAGCCGCATCCGGCTGAGCACGACCAGATCGACGACGAGCGACGCGATCGCCGCCACGATCACGGCGAGGGCGAAGATCCCCCGCTCGAGCCACTCCACCTGGAACAGCAGCAGCAGCGCGACGATCACGAGGACGAACTTCAGCAGCCACCCGCCGAGCACGACGGCGAAGAAGATCTGGAGCCACTGCGGGTGCCCGTACCAGTGGTTGCCGATCAGGATGCTGAGCGCGGTGAACGCCGGGAAGACGATGCCGACCAGCGCGCCCAGCACACCGCTCCACGCGCCCTCCGTGCCCGCGACGAGTCCGCCGACGAGCGCGAGCGCCGCCGCGACGACGACGCCGACGATCAATCCCCAGGTGAGCGCTGCGCGCAGGATGGGCGTGCTGGAGATGCGGCGGCGAGCGGCGGGATCGGGGGTGTTCGCAGTCACGAGGAGGGCTCTTTCACGGGGACGGCCGGGCGCTGAGGGCGCGCGGGGATGAAGGTCACGACGAGGCACGCGGCGACGCCGAGGACGAGGGAGCCGAGGCCGAAGAGGTAGTCCCCCGGCCAGGCGGCGGTGGTTCCGATGTACATCAGCAGCACCGAGAGGCTGACGACCGTCGTCCAGGCGTAGAAGATCAGCACGGCGTCGCGGTCGCTGTGACCCATGTCGAGCATGCGGTGATGCAGGTGCTTGCGGTCGGGCGAGAACGGCGACTTGCCCCGCGACATGCGGCGGATGACCGCCATCCCGAAGTCGAGCAGCGGCAGGAGGACCACGACGACCGGCAGCAGGATGGGGATGAACGCACCCAGCAGCTGCGATCGGCCGAACACGTCGTTGTCGCCCGTGGCCGGGACGAGGGTGCCCGTGACGAGAATGGCCGAGCAGCTCATGAGCAGTCCGATCATGAGCGCTCCGGAGTCGCCCATGAAGAGCTTCGCGGGGTTCCAGTTCAGCGGCAGGAACCCGGCGCACACGCCGAGGAGCACGACGGCGAGGAAGGATGCCAGGTTCGCGTAGCTGCTCGCGCCGAAGTCGCGCCCGAGCAGGTAGGTGTAGGTGAAGAAGACGCCGTTCGCGATCAGCGCGACGCCCGCCACGAGGCCGTCGAGACCGTCGATGAAGTTGACGGCGTTCATCACGACGACGATCGAGAACACCGTGATGGTGAAGCTCGCGGCGCTCGACACGACCGTCTGACCGCCGAGGGGGATCGTGTACATCTGCACTCCCCCGAAACCGACGACGATGGCCGCCGCGGCGAACTGCGCACCGAGCTTGATGAGCCAGTCGAGGTCCCACAGGTCGTCGGCGACCCCGACCACGACGATGAGGGCGGTCGCGGCGAGGATGGCCCAGATCGGTTCGGGTTTGGCCCAGAAGATCGCGAAGAACGGGATCTGCGAGGAGGTCAGGATGACCGCCGTGGCGCCGAGGAACATCCCGACGCCGCCGAGCCGCGGCGTCGGCGTCTTATGGACGTCGCGGTCGCGGATCTCGGGGTAGAGCTTGTACCGCAGGCTCACCTTGAGGACGAGCCACGTCAGCCCGAAGGTGACGAGGGCCGTGACCACGAAGGTGGCCAGGTAGAGCCTCACGCGACGCTGCCGCCGGCGGTCTCGCCGGTACCGCTCCCGGAGCCGGGCTCCATCGGCGTGCGGTTCGCCGCCTCGGCGTGCTCGGGCTCCGGGTCGGGCTCGAGCAGGTCTCCGAGCACGTCGCGCAGCGCCTCACGGCTGACAGCTCCCTCGCGCAGCACGCGCACGGGAGCGGGGTCGGAGCCGACCAGCGTCGTCGCGTCGATGATCGTCGAGGCGATGCCGGTCGCGGCCGGGCCGCCGTCGAGATAGACCGAGACGCTGTCGCCCAGCATCCGCACCGCGTCGTCGATCGTGACGGCGGCGTTCATCTTCGTGCGGTTCGCGCTCGAGACCGCCAGCGGCCCGCACTCCTCGAGAAGCTCGAGAGCGAAGCGGTCGGCGGGCATCCGCACGGCCACGGTCCCTCGGGTCTCGCCCAGATCCCACGACAGCGATGGCCGGGCCGGCAGGACGATCGTCAGGCCGCCGGGCCAGAACGCTTCGACGAGCCGTTCGACCGGTTCGGGCACCTCTGCCACGAGCGCGCGCATCGTGGCGATGCCGGCGACGAGCACGGGGGGCGGCGACTGCCGTCCCCGTCCCTTCGCGGCGAGCAGCTTGGCGACGGCCGAGGCACTGAACGCGTCGGCGGCGACACCGTAGACGGTGTCGGTGGGCAGGACGATGAGATCGCCGCGGCCGATGGCCTGGCGCGCCTGGCGCATGCCGGGGAGGACCTGGGTCTCGTCGCGGCAGTCGAAAACGGGAGACATGACCGCTCCAGTGTACGGCGGACCCCGGCCGCTCTCAGGAGCGGACGGCGGTCGTGGTGCGGTCGCGCATCGTGAGGTCGGGATGGGTGGCCGCTGCCGACCACCCGTCGGAGGCCAGGATGCTGCGGATCGCGGCCCCCTGCAGCTCGCCGTGCTCGATGACGATGCTGCCCCCGGGATGCACCAGGCGCAGCCCGACTCGCGACAGGGTCCGCACGACATCCAGGCCGTCGGCGCCGCCGTAGAGCGCCGCCGGCGGGTCCCACAGCCGCACTTCGGGGTCGCGCGGGATCGCGTCGTCGGGCACGTAGGGCGGGTTCGACACGAGCACCGAGACGGTGCCGTCGAGCTCCGCGAAAGCGCGCTCGAGGTCGATGAAGGCGAGGCGGGCGTTCGAAGCCCCGACGAGGGCGAAGTTCTCCTTCGTCCAGATGAACGCGTCGACGGAATTCTCGGCGGCGAAGACCCGGGCGTGCGGCACCTCCGTCGCCAGCGCCAGGGCGATCGCACCCGACCCGGTGCCGAGGTCGACGGCGACGGGCTCGGGGCCCGCGGCAGCACGCAGCAGGTCGATCGCGATCTGCGCGACCGATTCCGTCTCGGGACGCGGCACGAAGACGCCGGGACCGACGCGGAGCTCGAGGTGGCGGAACGGGGCGACCCCGGTCAGATGCTGCAGGGGCTCGCGCGCCGCACGGCGGGCCACGAGGTCGGCCAGTCGCGCGGCCTCTTCCTCGCCGATCGAGTCACCGCGGAAGACCGCGGCCGACAGCTCGCCCCGTCCGATGCCGAGGACGTGCGCGGCGAGGAGCTCGGCGTCGACCTGCGGGGTCGGGACGAAGGCGGCCTCGAGTTCGGCGGTCGCGGCACGCAGGACCTCGGTCAGGGTCGATGCGGGAGGGGGCGCGGTGCTCATGGCGCCGACAAGCCTAATCACGAGTGCGGATTCGTCACATTCGGCTCCCACGGCGAGGGGCGACAATAGGCTGGGGCGACGATCCCGCCGCGACGCGGCATCCGCTCGAAAACCCGAAAGGCAGACATGTCCGACCCGGTCACCCACGGCATCCACCCCGACATCACCACCGCGTACGGCAACACGCCTCTCGTGCGGTTGAACCGCGTCAGCGAGGGCCTGCCGGGCACGGTGCTCGCCAAGCTCGAGTTCTACAACCCGGCGTCGTCGGTCAAGGATCGCCTCGGCATCGCCATCGTCGACGCCGCCGAGAAGGCCGGCGCTCTCCAGCCCGGCGGCACGATCGTCGAGGGCACGAGCGGCAACACCGGCATCGCTCTGGCCATGGTGGGCGCAGCGCGCGGCTATCGCGTCATCCTCACGATGCCCTCGTCGATGTCGATGGAGCGCCGTCTGCTGCTCAAGGCGTACGGCGCCGAGCTCGTGCTCACCGACCCTTCGCTGGGCATGAAGGGCGCCGTCTCGGAGGCGGAGAAGATCGCCGCCGAGACGCCGGGAGCAGTCCTCGCGAAGCAGTTCGCCAACGAGGCCAACCCCGACATCCACCGCCGCACGACGGCCGAGGAGATCCTCCGCGACACCGACGGCCAGGTCGGCTACTTCGTCGCCGGCATCGGCACGGGCGGCACGATCACCGGCGTCGGCCAGGTGCTCAAGGAGCGCCTCGCCGATGTGAAGGTGGTCGCGGTCGAGCCGAAGGACTCCCCTCTGCTGACCGAGGGGAAGCCCGGCCCCCACAAGATCCAGGGCATCGGGCCGAACTTCATTCCGCCGATCCTCGACCAGGGCGTCATCGACGAGGTGCAGGATGTCACCTTCGACGACGCGATCCGCGTCGCGCGCGAGGTCGCGCAGAAGGAAGGCATCCTCGTCGGCATCTCGTCGGGTGCGGCCGTCTGGGCCGCGCTCCAGGTCGCAGCGCGTCCCGAGGCCGAGGGCAAGAACATCGTCGTGATCATCCCCTCGTTCGGTGAGCGCTACCTCTCGACCCCGCTGTTCGAGGACCTGCGCGAAGACTGATGGGATCGCTCCGAGCACGCATCCGCGAAGACCTGGCCGCCGCGAAGCTCCGCGACCCCGCGGCGCGCAGCGGCCTCGAGATCGCGTTGCTGTACCCGGGGCTGCACGCGGTCTGGTCGTACCGCATCATGCACCGGCTGTGGCTCCGGCGCGCGCGATTCCTCGCGCGCGCCGGGTCGCAGCTGACCCGCTGGCTCACAGGGATCGAGATCCATCCCGGAGCGCGGATCGGCAGGCGTTTCTTCATCGACCACGGCATGGGCGTCGTGATCGGCGAGACCGCCGTCGTCGGTGACGACGTCATGCTGTACCACGGGGTGACTCTGGGCGGTCGCACCCGTCACGCCGGCAAGCGGCATCCCACACTCGAGGACGGTGTCGCCGTCGGCGCCGGCGCGAAGATCCTCGGTCCGATCACGATCGGCGCCCGAAGCGTCGTCGGGGCCAACGCGGTCGTCACGAAGGACGCCCCCGCCGATTCGGTGCTCGTCGGCGTGCCCGCCCGTCCTCGTGTCCGCCGCGAGGGCGAGGACACCCGCGCGGTGCTGACCGCACCCGAGTACCACATCTGAGTCTGATCGCCGGCTCCCGTCGACTTGCCAGAAACGGCGGATGCGGGGGCCACCGGACCCGCCGATCCTGGCGAGTCGACGCGCCAGCGCGAGGAAGCGCGAGGGTCAGTCGTCGGCGAGAGCCGCCAGGCGGGCCTCTTCGTCGGCGGCGATGCAGCTGTCGATGACGGGTCCGAGGGCGCCGTCCATCACCTGATCGAGGTTGTAGGCCTTGTAGCCCGTCCGGTGATCCGCGATGCGGTTCTCGGGGAAGTTGTAGGTGCGGATGCGCTCGGACCGGTCCATCCCGCGGATCTGCGAGCGGCGGGCGTCGGATGCCGCGGCATCCCGCTCCTCCTGCTGCTTCGCCAGCAGCCGGGCGCGCAGCACGCGCATGCCGGCCTCGCGGTTCTGCAGCTGACTCTTCTCGTTCTGCATCGAGACGACGATGCCCGTGGGCACGTGCGTGATCCGCACGGCGGAGTCGGTCGTGTTGACCGACTGCCCGCCGGGGCCCGAGGAGCGGAAGACGTCGATCTTCAGGTCGTTCGGGTCGATCGTGATCTCTTCGGGCTCATCGACCTCGGGGAACACGAGCACGCCCGTCGTGGAGGTGTGGATGCGCCCCTGCGACTCGGTGGCGGGCACCCGCTGCACGCGGTGCACCCCGCCCTCGTACTTCAGGTGCGCCCACACTCCCTGCGACGGGTCGGAGGAGGATCCCTTGATGGCGACCTGAACGTCCTTGTACCCGCCGAGGTCGGACTCGTTGCGCTCGAGCAGCTCGGTCTTCCAGCCGCGCGAGGCGGCGTACTGCATGTACATCCGCAGCAGGTCGGCGGCGAACAGAGCGGATTCCGCTCCCCCCTCGCCCTGCTTGATCTCCATGATGACGTCGCGGGCGTCGTCGGGATCGCGCGGGATGAGCAGGCGACGCAGGCGCTCCTGCGCCTCGCGCAGCCCCTCCTCGAGGGCCGGCACCTCCGCCGCGAACGCGTCGTCCTCACGGGCGAGCTCGCGAGCCGCCGCGAGGTCGTCGGCTGCCGCGACCCACGCGTCGTGGGCCGCGACGATCCGCGACAGCTCGGCGTAGCGCCGGTTCACGCGCTTGGCGCGCGCGGCGTCGGCGTGCACCGCGGGATCGGAGAGCTCCTCCTGAACCGCGCGGTGCTCGTCGAGCAGCCCTCGGACCGACTCGAACACGATCAGCGGATGCTGTTGTCGTGCCCGCCCGAGTGCGTGGTCGGCGCCGGGATCGACTTCTGCATCTGAACGAGGAACTCGACGTTGGACTGCGTCTCCTTGAGCTTGTCGAGGATGACGCCGAGCGCGTGCTGCTGGTCGAGCCCGGCGAGGGCACGGCGCAGCTTCCAGGTGATCTTGACCTCGTCGGACGAGAGCAGCATCTCTTCGCGACGCGTCGACGAGGCATTGACGTCGACGGCGGGGAAGATGCGCTTGTCGGCCAGCTGACGCGACAGACGCAGCTCGCTGTTGCCCGTGCCCTTGAACTCCTCGAAGATGACCTCGTCCATCTTCGACCCGGTCTCCACCAGCGCCGTCGCGAGGATCGTGAGCGAACCACCGTTCTCGATGTTGCGCGCCGCGCCGAAGAAGCGCTTGGGCGGGTACAGCGCCGACGCGTCGACGCCACCGGTCAGGACGCGTCCCGACGTCGGAGCCGACAGGTTGTAGGCGCGGCCGAGGCGCGTGATCGAGTCGAGCAGCACGACGACGTCGCGGCCGAGCTCGACGAGACGCTTGGCGCGCTCGATCGCGAGCTCGGCGACCGTGGTGTGGTCCTCGGCGGGACGGTCGAATGTCGAGGCGATGACCTCGCCCTTGACCGTGCGCTGCATGTCGGTGACCTCTTCGGGACGCTCGTCGACGAGCACGACCATGAGGTGGACCTCGGGGTTGTTCTGCGCGATCGCGCCGGCGATCTGCTGCAGCACGATCGTCTTGCCGGCCTTGGGCGGCGCGACGATGAGACCGCGCTGTCCCTTGCCGATCGGGGCCACGAGGTCGATGATCCGCTGGGTCAGCTTCTCGGGGCCGGTCTCGAGGCGCAGGCGCTCCTGCGGGTACAGGGGCGTCAGCTTGCCGAACTCGACGCGGCCGGCGGCGTCCTCGACGGACAGGCCGTTGATCGAGTCGACCTTGACGAGCGCGTTGTACTTCTGCCGGCTCGACTGCTCGCCCTCGCGGGGCTGCTTGATCGCGCCGACGACGGCGTCGCCCTTGCGCAGGTTGTACTTCTTGACCTGGCCGAGCGAGACATAGACGTCCTGCGGGCCGGGGAGGTAGCCGGTCGTGCGGACGAAGGCGTAGTTGTCGAGGACGTCGAGCACACCGGCGATCGGGATGAGGACGTCGTCCTCGCTGATCTCGGTCTCGAACTCGTCGCCGCCCCCGCCCTGGCCACGCCGCTTGTTGCGCTGGCGGCCACGGCCGCTCTGGCCGGGCGCGTCGTCGTCGTCCGGGCCGTTGTTGCCGCCCTGGTTCTGACCCGCGCCCTGGTTCTGGTTGCCGCCCTGATTCTGGCCGGCCTGACCCTGGTTGCCCTGGGCGTTGTCCTTGTTGCGGTTGCGGTTGCGGCTGCGCGACCGGCTCCGCGAACGGCCGGACGACTCGCCGTCGCCCTCTCCGGACTCGGTCTTCGACGAGTCGTCGGAGGATGCCTCGGCGTCCGGCGCCTGCTCGGCGGGCGTCTCGGAAGCGCCCTCGGCAGCCGGAGCGTCGGCGGATTCGGCCGGGGCGTCGGTGCCCGGAGCGGCCTCGGTCTCGGCGTCCTTCTTCGCGTTGCGGCCGCGGCCACGGCCACGCGCCGGCTTCTTCGGCGCCTCGGTGGTCTCCGCCGGGGTGGTCTCTGCGTCGGCGGTCGCCTCGGCGGCATCGGCGGCCGGAGCCGTCTCGTCGGCGGTCGACGCGGCCTCTGCCGAGACGACGTCCGCGGCGGGCGCCTCCGCGTCGGACGCGGAGGTCTCCGCGGGCGCGTCGGACGCAGCGGTCTCCGCGGCGGGCGCCTCGTCGGTGGCCGGGACATCGGTGCTCTTGGCGCGGCGGGGCGCGCGCTTGCGCGGCGCCTTCGCCGGCTTCTCCGCGAGCGCTGCGGGCTCCGCGGGCGCTGCGGCCTCGGCGGGCGCCGCGGCCTCGGCGGTCTCCACGGCCTCCGCCGGGGCGTCCGCCTCGGCAGCAGCAACGTCCGAGGCGTCAGATGCCGCGGCTTCGGCGCGCGTCTCCTCAGCGGGGGCAGCCGCCTCAGTGGGCGTCTCCACGACGGCATCCTGCTGCTCGGCCGCTTCCTCGGTCGGGGCGTCGACGGTCTCGTCGATCGTCAGGTTCTCGGAGTTGGACTCCACGAGTGCTCCTCTTAAACGGTGGATATGTCAGAACCGCGTCCAGCGCCGTCCACGGCGGGCGCCATCCACCTGCCACACGCGTCCGGCCGACGGCACGGGGTATGGATCAGGGGTGTTCGCGGTGATTCGCAGAATTGCGACGGAGGCTCAGATCACAAAGGTGTGGAACCCTCCGTATGGTCCCTCACCATACCACCGCGCACATCGACCGCCAGCATCCGCGCGTCCCACGGGGTGTCTGTGGTATGCGCGGCGACCTCGGCGGCGGCGAGGCGCTGGCCCGGACCATCGGCGAGCACGAGGACGCTGGGGCCGGCACCCGACACGACCGCCGCGAACCCCTCGGCGCGCAGGGCGCGCACGAGCTTGTCGGTCTCGACCATCGCCTGCGCCCGGTAGGACTGGTGGAGCTTGTCCTCGGTGGCGGCCAGCAGCAGATCGGGGCTCTGCGTGAGGGCCGCGACGAGCAGCGCGGAGCGCGAGAGGTTGAAGATCGCGTCTTCACGGGTGACCTGGAGGGGATCGAATCCTCGGGCGACGGATGTCGACATCGTGAAGTCCGGCACGAACACCAGCGGCGCGACGCCGCGGTGGACGAGGAGCTTCTTGTGCTGCGGGCCGTGCTCGTCGACCCACGCGATCGTGAGGCCGCCGAACAGGGCCGGCGCGACGTTGTCGGGGTGCCCCTCGAGCTCGGTGGCCAGGCGCAGCAGCGCATCGGCGCCGATCTCGACGTCACCCGCGAGGAGGCCCTTCGCCGCGAGGAGGCCGGACACGACCGCAGCACCCGACGAGCCCATCCCCCGCCCGTGCGGGATCGCGTTGACCGCCTCGAGACGCACGCCGGGCATCGTCCGCCCGAACGCCTCGTAGGCGTAGGCCATCGCCCGCACGACGAGGTGCGAGGCATCGGTCGGGACGTCGGCGGCGCCCTCGCCCGCGACGGTGATCTCCAGGCCCGGGCCCGGCAGTTCCGTGACGATGAGTTCGTCGTAGACGCTGAGCGCGAGCCCCAGAGTGTCGAAGCCGGGGCCGAGGTTGGCGCTGGTCGCGGGAACGCGCACCTGGACCGACCGGGTCATGCCGTCGCCTCCGGCGCGAGATCGAGCACGGATGCCACCTCGGAGGTGGTCGCGTCGACGACGACCGGCTCGGCCTGACGGCCGTCCGCGTTGCGGAGAGCCCACTGCGGGTCCTTCAGGCCGTGACCGGTGACGGTCAGCACGACCGTCGAGCCGGCGGGGATGACGCCCGCTTCGGCACGGTCGAGGAGTCCTGCGACGGTGATCGCCGACGCGGGTTCGACGAACACGCCGGCCGTGCTCGCGAGGAGCTTCTGCGCCGCGAGGATGCGCTCGTCGTCGATGGCTCCGAACCAGCCCTGGGTCGCATCGCGCGCCTCGAGGGCGAGGTGCCACGACGCGGGGTTGCCGATGCGGATCGCCGTCGCGATGGTGTCGGGGTCTTTCACGACCTCGCCGCGGACGAGCGGCGCCGATCCGGCGGCCTGGAAGCCGAACATCCGCGGCACGCGCGTCGCTGCCCCGCGGGCGGCCTCCTCGCGATAGCCGCGAGCGTGAGCCGTGTAGTTGCCGGCGTTGCCGACGGGCACGAAGTGGAAGTCCGGCGCGTCACCCAGCTGCGACACGATCTCGTACGCCGCGGTCTTCTGTCCGTCGATGCGGTCGGGGTTGACGGAGTTGACCAGGTGCACGGGGTAATGGTCGGCCAGTTCGCGGGCGATCTCGAGACAGTCGTCGAAGTTGCCGCGGATCTGGATGAGACGCCCCCCGTGCGCGACGGCCTGGCTCAGCTTGCCCATCGCGATCTTGCCCTCGGGGACGAGGACGGCAGCCGTGATGCCGGCGTGCGCGGCGTAGGCCGCCGCAGACGCCGACGTGTTGCCCGTCGAGGCGCAGATGACCGCCTTCGCGCCGTGCTCGACGGCGCGCGAGAGCGCGACCGTCATGCCGCGGTCCTTGAACGAACCCGTCGGGTTCATACCTTCGAACTTCACCCAGACGTCGGCGCCCGTACGGTGCGAGAGCTCGCGAGCAGGGACGAGCGGCGTGCCGCCCTCCCCCAGGGTGACGACGGTCGAGGTGTCGGTGACGTCGAGGCGGTCGGCGAACTCGCGCAGCACTCCCTGCCAGACATGCGCCATGTCAGTCCCCCTCCACCCGCAGCACCGACACGACGCGCTTGACGACGCCGCTCTCGCCGAGCGAGGCGACGGCATCGCTGAGGTCCTGCTCGCGGGCGGTGTGGGTGCCGATGACCAGGCGGGCGGTCTGGACATCGCCGTCGGCGACGATCGTCTGCTCGAGCGTCGCCACCGAGACGTTGCCGTCGCTGAGGAGGCCCGCCACCGCGGCGAGGACGCCGGAGCGGTCGTCGACCTCGAGTGTGATCTGGTAGCGCGTCGTGACGTGTCCGATCGGGACGACCGGCAGGTTCGCCCGGGTGGACTCCCCCACGCCCACGCCGCCGGCGATGTGGCGGCGGGCGGCCGAGACGACGTCGCCCAGCACGGCCGACGCGGTCTGCACCCCGCCCGCGCCCGCGCCGTAGAACATCAGATCGCCCGCGGCCTCCGCCTGGACGAAGACGGCGTTGTTGGCTCCGTGGACGCTCGCGAGCGGGTGCTCGCGCGGGACGAGCGCGGGGTACACACGCACCGAGATCGTCTCGCCCGACGGCGACACCTCGGCGTCGGCGAGCCGCTCGCACACGGCGAGGAGCTTGATGACGTAGCCGGCCTTGCGTGCGGCATCCATCATGTCGGCGTCGATCTGGGTGATGCCCTCGCGGTGCACGGCGTTCAGCGGCACGGCGGTGTGGAAGGCGAGCGACGCGAGGATCGCGGCCTTCTGGGCGGCGTCGTACCCCTCGACGTCGGCCGTCGGGTCGGCCTCGGCGTACCCGAGCGCCTGCGCGTCGGCCAGGACGTCGGCGAAGTCCGACCCCTCGCGGTCCATGCGGTCGAGGATGTAGTTCGTCGTTCCGTTGACGATGCCCATGATGCGCTGCACCCGGTCGCCGGCGAGCGAGTCGCGCAGCGGGCGGATGATCGGGATGGCGCCGGCGGCCGCAGCCTCGTAGTAGATCGACGCGCCCACCTGGTCGGCCGCTTCGAACAGCTCGGGTCCGTGGGTCGCGAGCAGCGCCTTGTTCGCCGTCACGATGTCGGCTCCGGCACCGATCGCCTGGAGGATGCTCGTGCGCGCGGGCTCGATGCCGCCCATGAGCTCGATGACGATGTCGGAGCCGACGAGGAGCGGCTCGGGGTCGGTCGTCAGCAGCTCGCGGGGCAGCTCGACGTCACGCGGCGCATCGATGTCGCGCACCGAGATGCCCACGAGGTCGAGGGCGGCTCCGGCCCGATCGGCCAGTTCGTCTCCGTGCTTGAGCAACAGGGCGGCGACCTGCGAGCCGACGGCGCCGGCTCCGAGCAGGGCCACGCGCAGGCGGCGATAGTCCGTCATTCGGCTCCTTCTGTGGGGATGCCCGCGTCACGGGCGAGCAGGTCATCGATCGTCTCGCCGCGGACGATCACCCGGGCGACGCCGTCCGAGACGGCGACGACGGGCGGGCGGGGGACGTAGTTGTAGTTGCTGGCGAGCGAGTAGCAGTAGGCGCCCGTCGCCGGGACGGCCAGCAGATCACCCGGGGTGACGTCGGCGGGCAGGTATTCGGCATCGACGACGATGTCTCCCGACTCGCAGTGCCGCCCCACGACACGCGAGAGCGCAGCGGGCGCGTCACTGCGACGGTTCGCGACTCGTGCCGAATATGCCGCTCCATAAAGGGCGGGCCGTGCGTTGTCGCTCATGCCGCCGTCGACGCTGACATACAGGCGCTCGAGCTCGTCGCTGACGCGGACCGGCTTGGTGGTGCCGACCTCGTACAGGGTCACCCCGGCGCGGCCGACGATGGCGCGGCCGGGCTCGAAGGCGAGCATCGGCAGCGGGATGCCGTGGGCCTCGCACTCGCGGGCGACGGCCGCGACGATCCCGTCGGCCAGGTCTTCGATCGGGGTCGGGTCGTCGACGCTGGTGTAGGCGATGCCGAAGCCGCCGCCGAGGTTCAGCACCGGCACGTCGCCGCCGCCCAGAAGGCGGGCGTGGACGGCCACGAGCCGCGACGCCGACTCGGCGAAGCCCGCCGTACCGAAGATCTGCGATCCGATATGGCAGTGCAGCCCCACGAAACGCAGTGAGGGCAGCTCGCGGATGCGAGCGACCACGGCCTCGGCATCCGTGAGCGCGAAGCCGAACTTCTGGTCTTCGTGCGCCGTCGCGAGGAAGTCGTGGGTCTCGGCGTGCACGCCGCTGTTGACGCGGACGAGCACCGGCTGGACCGCCCCGCGTGCGGCGGCGATCTCGGCGAGCCGGTCGATCTCGACGAGGCTGTCGACGATGACGGACCCGACTCCGAGTTCGACGGCGCGCGCGAGCTCGAGGCGTGACTTGTTGTTGCCGTGCAGCCCGATGCGCGCCGGATCCGCTCCGGCCGCCAGCGCGACGGCGAGCTCGCCGCCGGTGGCGACGTCGACCGCGAGTCCCTCCGCCGTCACCCAGCGCACGATCTCGGTGCTCAGGAACGCCTTGCCGGCGTAGTAGACGCGCGCGGTCGTGCCGTGACGTGCGGCGGCGGCGTCGAATGCCTGACGGACGCGACGCGCCTGCGCCACGACGGCATCCTGGTCGAGCACATAGAGCGGCGTGCCGAACTGCGCGGCCAAGTCGGTCGCCGCGATACCGCCGATCGACAGCGCGCCGCTGTCGTCGCGGCCGGCGCGAGGCGGCCAGACGGCTTCGACCAGTGCGTTGACGTCGGCGGGAGGAAGCAGCCATTCCGGCACGGCAGGGCGGACGTCGGACGCGGACACGGGAACACCAATCGGGAGAGACGCTGACCGTCCGGCAGACGAGGCCGCGACGGTGCCGCCAGTCTAGGACACCCGCCGTGCGGGCTCCGCCGGTGTGACCGCCCGCGACAGACACGGCCGTGAGCCCGCTCACGAGAGCGACGAGGGCGTGTCCTCTTCCGCGAGCCGGGCGACGGCCCGGCGGATCCGTGCGGCCCGCGCAGCATCCGACGGCGCGCTCAGGACAGGATGCAGGATGGAGTACCGCTCGGCGGCGCGGAGCGCGGCGAACCGGCGGGATGCCGCGGGCGACGCCGCGAGCGCCGCCTCGAGGTCGACCGGCATCGCAGCCCCGGCCTGCCCGGCGTAGGCGCGCTCCCACCGTCCGTCGGCGCGCGCACGGTCGACCTCGATCTGCCCTCTCGGGCGCATGCGACCCTCCGCGACCAGCCGCTCGATGATCCCCACGTTGCGCAGCGACCAGATCGAACGGGCGCGGCGCGGTGTGAACAGCTGCAGGAAGGTGGACTCGTCTCGGGAGTTCCGCCGGCCGTCGATCCAGCCGCTGCAGAGCGCCTCGTCGAGCGCCTCGGCGTACGTCAGCGACGTCGGCTCCGTCACGTTCTTCTTCGCGAGCACCAGCCGCACGCCGTCGGAGTCGGACTCGTGGACATCGAGCCAGGCTCGCCACGCGGCCGCATCCGCGACGACGAGAAGAGGCGGACCGCCGGCATCCGCTGTCATGAGCACTCCATCCTTGTAGCCTGGCGCAGGAGGCGACCATGGGCAATCACACCGATGATGCAGCAAGACTCGACGAGCGCATCGGCGCGCTGAAGGAACGCATCTACGCCACCGTGACCGGATTGGCGATCCTCGCGGGCCTCTTCACCGCCGAGCACGTCACGGTCACCGAGTCGATCTTCGCCCTCGCGGTCGGCATCTTCGCCATCGCCGCCGCCGGCTTCGTCGCTGAAGTCATCGCCCATCAGATCGGGCATCGGCAGTTTCCGAGCGGACGAGAGCTGGCGGTCATGGCGCGGACGGCCGTGGTCGCCCTCGGAACCGCGTCGCTCCCCCTGCTCGCGCTGCTCCTCGCCCTGCTCGACGTCATCGACCTCGATACGGCGCTGATCATCGGGATCATCGCCGACGCGGCGGTGCTCGTCGGGGTCGTGCTGCTCGCCAGCGCGCGCACGGGTCTGACAGCGCTGCAGCGTCTGATCGCATCCGCGCTGCTGCTCGGGCTGGTCGCCGTGGTCGCCATCGCGCTGCTCCTCGCCCACGGCCACTGAGCGCGGCGAGGCGGCTGGCTCAGGCGCAGGTTCCGTCGGCCTGAAGCGCCGGATCGCGGATGATCGCTCCGTCGACGTCGACCTCGGCGACCAGTGCGCCGCGCTCGACGCGCACCTCGCGCAGCGTCAACCCGGCGGGAAGGCGATCGCGGATGCAGATCGGGTAGTCGCGCAATACCCCGTCGGTGGCCGAGCCGAACCGCTGACGGAGGTCGTCGCCGGTCAGTTCCGCACCGCCGAGCCGCACGGCGGCGGGCGTGAGAACGATGTCACCGTCCACGGCGCTCGGAGTCAGGTCGAGTCCGAGCGGGACGGAGAGCGCGAACAGCGGCATCTCGACCTGCACCGTCACGTTCGGCGGGTCGAGCTCGACCCCTGCTCCCGAGACCCCGGAGACCTGCGAGAGCAGGGTCTCCAGCTGGTCCTCCGCGAACACCACCGTCGCCTCGGCCGACCCGATGTCGCCCCCGTCGGCTCGGATGGGGACATCGGTCGCGCGCACCGACACGTCGGCCAGGACGTCGCCGAGCGGGATGCCGTCACTGGAAACGTCGAGACGGTCGAGCCGGCCCCCGATGACCTGCGGCAGCACCGGCTCGTCGAAGCCGACGTCGATCTGCTGGTCTTCGGGCAGCGCGAGGCGGGTGATGATCTGCTCGCGCACGGTGTTCGTGAGGATGCTGCGCGTGATGCTCTCGGCGACGAACCACGCGGCGATCGCGAGGCCGACGACCACGACGAGAGCGATGATCCACGGCAGTGCCCGCCGCCGTCGCTTCGGCGACACGGGGATCGCCTCGGGCAGCGGAACGGTGGGCTGCGTGGCACCGCTCACGTCGGTCACATCCGTTCGGGGGCGCTGACGCCCAAGAGGTCGAGCCCGTTGCGCAGCACCTGTCCGGTGGCGTCGTTGAGCCAGAGCCGGGTGCGGTGGAGGTCGGTGACCTCCTCGTCGCCGAGCGGCGTGACACGGCAGGTGTCGTACCAGCGGTGGTAGAGGCTCGCGAGCTCCTCGAGGTACCGGGCGACGCGGTGCGGCTCGCGCAGTTCGGCGGCGAAGGCCACGATGCGCGGGAACTCCTGGAGCGCGCCGAGGAGAGCCGACTCGGTCTCGTGGTCGAGCATCTCCGGAGCGAAGGCGTCGCGGGTGACGCCGGAGTCGGCGGCGTTGCGCGCGACGTTGTGCGTGCGGGCGTGCGCGTACTGCACGTAGAACACGGGGTTGTCGTTCGTGCGCTTCTGCAGGATCTCCGGATCGAGCGTCAGCGGCGAGTCGGCGGGGTAACGGGCGAGCGAGTAGCGCAGTGCATCGGTGCCGAGCCAGTCGCGCAGGTCGTCGAGCTCGATGATGTTCCCGGCGCGCTTGGACAGGCGGGCACCGTTGACCGAGACGAGCTGGCCGATCAGCACCTCGATGTCCTTCTCGGGGTCGTCACCGGCCGCGCCCGCGAGCGCTTTCAGACGGTGGACGTACCCGTGGTGATCGGCGCCCAGCAGGTAGATCTTGTGTGCGAAACCGCGATCGCCCTTGTTGAGGTAGTAAGCGGCGTCGGCGGCGAAGTAGGTGTACTCGCCGTTGGAACGGCGGATGACGCGGTCTTTGTCGTCACCGAAGTCGGTCGTCCGCACCCAGACGGCGTCATCCTGATCGAAGACGTGTCCCTGCGCTCGCAGGCGGTCGACGGCCTGGTCGACGAGGCTCGGTCCGCCGTCGGCGGGGGTCGCGTGCAGGAGCCGCTCGCTGAAGAAGACGTCGAAGTGCACGTTGAACTTCTCGAGCGAGTCCTTCAGGTCGGCCATCTGAAGCTCGTAGCCGAGGTCGAGTGCGACCTGCTCCTGCTCCTCGGGCGCGAGGGTCAGCAGATCGGGGCGCGCCGACAGGACCCGCCGCGCGAGGTCGTCGATGTACGCGCCCGGGTAGCCGTCTTCGGGCGTGGGCTCTCCCTTGGCGCTCGCGAGCACCGAACGCCCGAACCGCTGCATCTGCGCGCCAGCGTCGTTGATGTAGAACTCGCGAACGAGCTCGGCCCCGCTGGCCAGCAGCAGCCGGGCGATCGCGTCACCGAGCGCCGCCCACCGCGTGTGCCCGATGTGCATGGGCCCCGTCGGATTCGCGCTGACGAACTCGAGGTTGATCGAGTTGCCGGCCTGGCTGTCGTTGCGGCCGAAGGCGGCCCCGGCCTCGACGATCTCTCGTGCGAGCGCGCCGGCGGCGGCGGCATCCAGCCGGATGTTGATGAACCCGGGGCCGGCGACCTCGACGGATGCCACGCCCGGCGTCTCGGCGAGCGCCGCCGCGATCTCGGCGGCGAACTCACGCGGGTTTGTGCCGACGCGCTTGGCGAGCTTCATCGCCGCGTTCGACGCCCAGTCACCGTGGTCGCGGTTCTTGGGACGCTCGAAGACGAAGTCGGCGGCGGTGAGGCCATCGCTCGAGCCGGGGCGTCGCGCCTCGGCGAGAGGGGCGACGACGGACAGGAGGGCTTCGGCGAGAGCATCGGGATTCATAGCCCTCCGATTCTAGGCGGGCGGCCGCAGGCCCGATGCTGAACGTCTCGACGACGGCATCACGCGAGGGTGATGAACGCCTCGTGATCGTCTCGGGCGGGATCGTCGACGGTCGCGTCTCCCCCGGCGACCTCGGCATCGACGCGAAGATGCGTGAGCGCGACGTTGCCGCCGTAGTAGCTGAGGAACGCGCAGTCGGCGGCATCCCGGCCGGTCGCGATTCGGACGAGACCGCGGCGGTTCGACAGCCGGGTCGCGTCGATGACGTGCCAGGCCCCGTCGACATACGCCTCGGCGACCGCGTGAAAATCCATCGGACGCAGCCCCGGCGCATAGCAGGCGGCGTAGCGCGCGGGAACGTCCATCGCCCGCAGCAGCGCGATGACGAGGTGGGCGTAGTCGCGGCACACCCCCTGTCCGGTCGCGAGGGTCGTGACCGCGGAGTCGGTGCCGAGGCTGAGGCCGGGCGCGTAGGTCGTGTTCGTGGCCACGAAGTCGCCGATCGCCGAGACCAGTGCGGGCCCCTGCAGGCCACGGAACTGTCGGCGCGCGTGCGCGAACACCTCGTCGGACTGCGCATAGCGACTCGGCCGCAGATAGGCGATGGTGTCGAGTTCGCTCGTCGGCGACGGGGCGGCGGTGCCGTCGACGACCGCCCGGTAGCGGATGGCGATCGTCCCCGCCTCGCCAGCGACGCGGTGGATGCGGGTGCCGGTGGGAGAGGCGGGCGGGTCGACGATCTCGGAGACGGAGAGCGAGCGGCCGGCGAGCGTGATGCTCAGTTCTTCGTCGCGGAGAGACGCCGCGCGCGACGCGGCGATCTGCAGGATGACGTCGACGGGACCGGTCATCTGGAGGTCGAGTTCGGCCGTCAGGATGCGCTGCACCGGGTAATCCTCGCACGCGGCGAAGCGCCGTCGGGCCGCTCCCGGCGGTGATCGGATCGCCCACGATGGCAGGCTGGTGGTCGGCCACGAAACGAGGAGCCCTCATGTCGAAGACCGTCACCCTCATCCGCGCATCGTCTCTCTCGGATGCCGCTGAATACGCGTACGCCGCCACCGCCCCCGCGGACGCGCGCCTCATCTTCCTCGCCGGTTCCTGCCCGCTCGCCGCCGACGGGTCGACGGTCGGCGTCGGAGACTACGCCGCGCAGGCGGCATCCTGCATCGAGAACATGAGAGGGGCGCTCGCCGCTGCCGGCGCAGGGATCGAGAACGTCATCAGCACCCGCGTTCTCGTCGCCTCGAGCTCGCAGGCCGACCTCGTCACCGCCTGGGAGGTCGTGCGCGACGCGTTCGGCGACCACGACGTGCCCAGCACCCTGATGGGTGTGACGGTACTCGGCTACGACGACCAGCTGGTCGAGATCGAGGCGGTCGCCGCCGTCCGCGACTGAGGGAGTCAGGCCTCGGGCCGCACGGTCCGCAGAACCATGCTCATCCCCGTACGCGCCGGGGCGACGTCGGTGAACCCGCGCGACTCGTACAGACGGCGCCCCGGCGGATCGGCGGTGAGCGTGATGTACGCGCCCTCGTCCGCACGATCACGGATCTCGGCGAGCAGCTCGTCGAGGATGAGCGACCCGAAGCCGTTGCCCTGGTGCGCCGGAAGGGTGGCCATGTCTGCCACGAGGAAGTACCACCCGCCGTCGCCGACGATGCGCCCCATCGCGACGCTCCGGCCGTCGGCGTCCGCGACGCGTCGGAACGCCCATGTGCCCGCGATCGCAGCCGCAGCCTGCGCCGGCGTCTTGGGCGACAGCCCGCTCTCGGTGCGCAGAGCGACGTAATCGGCCACGCTCGGAGGCGTGGTGTGCAGCGTGTAGCCGGGGGGAAGCGGGCGATCGGGAGTCACCCGTCCTTCCTACCCGATCGGATGACGTACCCTCAGCGTGTGCGAACCCGAAACGCCCGTCCCCGCCGCAGAAGCGTGTGGGCCGTCTCGGCGATCTCGGCCGCGGTGGTCGCGCTGGCGCTGACGGCGTTCCTGCGCCCCTGGGCGGCGCCCACGGCGGCGCCGGTGGCAGCCGCCCCCGGCACGGTCGTCAGGGTCGAGGCGGCGCCGCTCGCGCTTCCCACGGGTGCGCGCGTTCTGATCTTCGGCGACTCGTGGACGTACGGCTCCGCGGCATCCGATCCGACGCTCGGGTACGCGTATGTCGTCGCTCAGCGAACGGGGTGGACGACGATCGTCGACGGCGTTCGCGGCAGCGGCTACCTCAAGCCGGGCATCGACGGGCCCTCGTTCGGTGACCGAATCGCCGCGCTCGACCCCGCGCTCGATCCCGACCTCGTGATCGTTCAGGGGTCGATCAACGACCGCAGGCAAGGTGCGGCCGGGTACCGCGACGCTGTGAACGCGGCGTGGGACGACCTCGCGGCGACCTACCCCGAAGCGCGCATCGTCGTACTCGGTCCGGCGCCGCAGGTGCTTCCCGTGGAGAGCGAGACGGCCCGCATCGACCGGGACCTCGCCGAGCTCGCCGGCGCCCGGGGCTGGTGGTACCTGTCCCCCATCGCCGAGGACTGGATCACCGAGGCCAACTACGGCGACGTCATCGACACGAGCGCCACGGGCCGCGACCACCCCTCGACGGCGGGGCACGCTTATCTCGCCGATCGCCTCGCGGCCGACGTCGCGGCGATCACCGAAGCACCGGTGGTCGCCGCCGAGCCCGCCCCCGAGCCGCTCGTCCCCTGAGCCGCTGGCCTACGAAGGCCCCGCACTGAGGTGCTCGTGCACGAGGCGCCAGCCCGAGCCGGTGCGGTGGAAGACGTTGGTCGCCCGACCGCGACCGCTTCGGGCTTGTCCGTCGATGTGTCCGCTCCACCGGTACGTGTAGACGGCCACCGCCGCGTCGGCGGCATCCACGACCCACTCGACGTCCTCCGCCCCGTAGACCTCATCGGGAATGAGCGCCCAGGTCCGCTCGAAGTAGGTACGGACCGCCGCGAGACCGACGCAGGTGGCATCGCCGAAGTAGTACACCGCGCTCGGGTCGAGCACCTGTTCGACCTCGTCGAAGTCGTGGGTGTTGGTCGCGGCGATGTAGCGCGCGAGAGTGTCGGATGCGGTCATGCCCGGGTCCTTTCGTTCATCGCGGCGGCACGGCCGACGCGGGTGCTCATGCTCCACACCGGTGGCGTCTCCGGCAGCTCGGTCCGCGACACCACCGAGAAGCCGTGTCGTTCGTAGAGCCGGACGTTGCGCTCGTCCGACGTGTCGAGCGCGAATCGGCTGGCGCCCCGCCGTGCGCCCTCCGCGAGCGCGAACCGGATGAGGTCGGATGCGAGACCGCGCCCCTGACGGGCGGGCATGACGCCGACCGTCTCGATGCGCCACGAGTCCGGCTCGCCCGGCTCGGAAGTGGCGTCACCGAGCCGCCCGAGCCGGTCGCCGTGCAACTGCACGATGCGGTCGACGACGCCCGGTGCCGGGTCCGGCGCATCCGACGGGAGCACGGCGATCACTCCGTCAGCGGGGCCCGTGATCCCGACGAAGCCGTGGACGTGCGCATGCCGAAGGTAGACGAGCTGCAGCTCACGGAGCCGCCACGCGTAGTCGTCCTCGGGGATCACGTGGCGTGTCCACGCGTAGTTCTCGAACGCTGCCGCGAGCGCATCGGCAGCAGCTTCCAGTTCGTTCTCGGTGACGAGGCGAGCGCGAGGTGTCATACGGGTGCGTCCTGGGGTTGCTTGTGATCGGATGCCGGTGCTACCGGCGTCGCCGACCCGGATTCGACGATCGCCTGCAGCGTCGCCAGGTGACGGGCGAACGCCTCGCGACCGGCATCCGTGATGCCGACCCACGTCCGCGTCCGCCGGCCGACGGCTTCTTTCCGCACCTCGACGAGCCCCGCGTCGGCCAGCACGGTGAGCGTCTGCGAGAGGGTCGAGTCGCTCACCTCGAGCAGGTCGGCGAGGAAGCGGAAGTCGACGTCCTCGAGATTGCGGAGGGCAGCCAGCAGCGAGAACCGCACAGGCGAGTGGATGAGGGCGTCGATGTCCTTGCGCGGATGACTCATCGGCGTGAGCTCGGGAAGAGGCAGGCGAGGATCGGAGAGACCGACACGACTCCCGCGAGAACCCACCACCACGGCGAAGAGAGCTGCAGCAGTTGGAGCGCGGGGTCGAGCATCAGGGTGTACAGCGCGAACCACGTCGCGATCGCGATGCCCATATTCCGCAGTCCGTTACGGGGCACCGACCGCTGGTAGCGGAACGCGATGATCCAGATGCAGAGCGTGGCGAGGAGGAAGGGCGCGAACGCCTTCCAATAGCCGACGCCGGCGACGTCGATCGACAGGGTGAACGCGAGCGCGTACGCGGCTTGCGCCACGACGAAGACCCGGAACCATCGCGTGGCGCGACGCGCATCCCTCTCAGCCTTCGTGCCGACGGCGACCATGCGGGCTGCGTCATCGTAAGCGAAGTTGTTTTGCGTCATGCAACGACTTTAACACTTGTAAAGTGAGCGTCGCCACCTCCCCCACGGTCGTTTCGGTCGCCTCCGCGGTGATAGTCTCGATCGGCACGCCTCCGTAGCTCAGGGGATAGAGCGTTGGTTTCCGGTACCAAAGGTCGCAGGTTCGATTCCTGTCGGGGGCACCAGTGCGAGAAGGGGCAGTCGACTGATCGACTGCCCCTTCTGCGTCCGCGGCGACGGTCAATCGGCGAGGTGGATGCCGAGATCGGTCCGACCGGGATGGATGTCGCCGCGCAGCGACCGGGTGCCGCGGTAGTCACCGTCGCGGAGCGCTCGGTACCGGCGCGGCGTCTCGCTGTCGAGCCCGGCGATGCGGGCACGCAGCCGCTCGGCCTCGCGGTCGACGCCCGCGGCATCCAGCCCGTCGGCGTCGTAGACGACATGGAGGTCGAGGGTTTCGATCCCGACGTACCAGAGCGCGCCGTGGGTCAGCGGGAACAGGAGCGAGTCGAGGTCGCCGCTGATTCCGCGCTCCCCGATCGAGCGCTCGTCCTCTCCCACCGTCACGACGACGAGCGCACGCCGGCCGGCCAGCCCGCCGTCGCCGTAGCGCCGCGGGACACCGAGCTCCGGGTCCATGTCGCCGTAGGCGAAGCCGTTGGTGAGCACGCGGTCGATCCACCCCTTGAGGATCGCGGGCGGCCCGTACCACCACAGCGGGAACTGCAGCACGAGCAGCTCCGCGGCCGCGAGCTTGCGCTGTTCCTCGATCACCTCGTCCGGGAAGGGGACGCGCCCGTACTCGCCTCCGGCGGGTCCCGATGCCCGCCCGAGCGTGACGTCGAGCTCGCTGTCGGGGAAGACCGGGTTGAATCGCTGGGCGTACAGATCGGATGTCTCGACACTGCGGGTCCGCGACAGCTCGGCGACCCCGTCACGGAAGAGCCGGGCGTTGAACGAGGTCGATCGCGGATGGGCGAGCACCCAGTGAGCGGCGCCCGGCGTGGGCTGGTGCGAGATGGTCATGATTCCTCCGGTTCGGTGGCTGGTGTCACGAGGGCGTGCAGGACGCGCGTGAGGGTGGAGCGCGCCGCCGAGGGACTCACGCGTTCGTCGAGCGCTGCTCGCGTGAGGGCATCGCCGGCACCGACGAGGGCCTGCGCGCCGGCGTCATCGAGACGAACGCCGCACGAGGCGAGCACGTCGTCGCACAGCGCGAGGTAGGCCGCCTCCGCCTCGCGGCGCACCTCGACGAGCGTCGCAGATCCATCGAGCGCCGAGACCACGTCCGCCAGCTCGCGCCCCTCGGCGATCGAGCAGTCGATGTAGGCTCCGGCGATGGCGCCGCACACGGCATCGAGCGTGAGCGACGCGTCGGCGAGCGCCGCGACGAGGGCCGCCCGCTGCTGATCCTCGAATTCTCGGTAGAGCTCGGCCAGGGCGCCGGCACGATCGCCGAAGTGGTCATACACGACGGGCTTGGTCACCCCCGCGCGCTCGGCGAGCCGGCCCAGCGTGAACTCATCGGTGCCCCGCTCGCGGATCAGCTCGCGAGCGACCGCCAGCAGCTGCGCGCGACGCTCGTGCCGCAGCATCCGCCGCCGCGTGCCCTCGCTCATGATGCCTCCCTCTAAGTTACCAACAGTAGCTTAGAGGGATTCTGCGACGCTGGGCGTTCATCTGGCGGTCCCCGCCGCCTCAGCAGGTGAGAGGCGGCGGGAACTGTCAACTGAGCGAGCTCGAGCCCCGATTCAACTCGCCGGCGCCACCAGCTCGGCCTCGGCGGCGCCGGGCAGCACCTCTCGCAGCAGGTCATCCAGGGTGACGACACCGAGCAGCCGGTCGCCGTCGACGACCGTCGCGAGCTGAACATGACCCCGACGCATGCGCGCGAGCGCGTCGTAGGCCGACGCATCGGGCGCCAGCACGAGCGCCTCACGGGCGATTTCGAGCGCCGGAGTCTCTGGAGCGACCGCGAGCGTGTCACGAACGTGCGCGACGCGGCTCGACGCCCCCTCCCCCACGAGGATGCGCAGGTGCGCGGAGGATGCCGCGACCGCCTGCACGTCGGCGGCGGTGGCCGTCGCCGACACCGCGGTGGGGACGCGGTCGGAGCGCACGATGTCGCCCACGGTCAGCGATCCGAGCGCGATGGCGCGCGCGATCGGCTCGGAGTACTGCTCCTCGAGCGTCCCCGCGGCACGCGAGTGCGCGACGATCTCGCGAATCGTATCGGCGTCCTGCCCGCCCGCGGCAGCCTTCTCGACGGGCTCGACCCCCGAAGCCCTCACGAGCCGGTTCGCGATGTGGTTGATCCACAACAGGAACGGACGCAGCGGCCAGGTCAGCGCACGGGCGGTGATGCCCGTCGCCTTCGCTGCGACCTCGGGGTGGGCGATCGCCCACGACTTGGGCGCCATCTCACCGATCACGAGGTGCAGGAACGTCACCACGATGAGGGCCAGCATGAACGCGATGATGTCGGCGAGAACGTAGGGAAGACCCCACTGCTCGAACACCGGCGCGAGCGCGTAGTCGATCGCCGGCTTGGTGATGGCACCGAGCAGGAACGTGCACGCCGTGATGCCGAGCTGCGCGAACGCGAGCATGACGGTCAGCTCGTTGACGCCGCGGAGCGCCGCCCGCGCCGATGCGCTGCGGTCGGCCTCTTCTTCCAGACGGTGACGCCGGGCCGCGAGCAGCGCGAACTCGACGATGACGAAGAACGCGCTCGCCACGATGAGCGCGATCGTGATGATCGTGACGACCCACCAGCTCATCGGGCGACCTCCTCATCTGCGGCACCAGCAGCGACGACGGCATCGCCGTCACCCGCGGGTCCCGCCTCAGCGGCATCCAGGTCCACCTCGTGCAGACGCACGACGAGCTCGGACGGAACGAGCCGGGCGACCTCGACGACCTCGACATCGAGCCAGCGCTGCATCCGCAGCCCCTGAACGGTCTCGGACGCACGTTCGGGCAGGTCGATGCGCACGACCGCGCCCTCGGGCAGCAGGTCGCCGTGTTCGCTGATGATGAGTCCGGCGATGGTCTCGGCGTCGTCGCGGGGCAGGTCGAAGCCGATGAGGCGCTCGACCTCGTCGAGGTGGATGTCGCCGGGCAGACGCCAGTGGTCGTCGCCGACGTTCACGATCTCGTGGACTTCGAGATCGTGCTCATCCGAGATCTCGCCGATGACCTCTTCGGTCAGATCCTCGATCGTGAGGATGCCGTCGAAGTTGCCGTACTCGTCGACGACGCAGGCGAGCTCGTTGCGCGTCTGCCGCATGCGGTCGAGGGCGACCGGGAGCTGCATCGTCGTCGGCAGCACGACGGCCTCGCGCATCATCGTCGAGACGGGTACGTCGTCGGCGTAGCTGCCCCGCAGCAGGTCGATCAGCTCGACGACACCGACGGGCTCGTCCTCGTCGCCGATGACCGGATACCGGGTGTGCCCGGTCGCCATGAGCGCGCGCACCTCGCCTACCGTCGTATCGGGCGAGATCGAGTCGACGCGTGAGCGCGGGACCATGGCGTGCTCGACGTCGCGCTGCGGGAAGTCGAGGATGCGGTCGATGATGATCGACAGATCGTCGGGCAGGTCGCCGCTCGCCCGGGACTCCTCGATGATCGCCTCGAGGTCGCGCGCGGTCGCGCTCTCGTCGACATCCTCGAGCGGCTCGATGCGAAGCAGCCGCAGCAGAGCGTTCGCGGCGACGTCGAACACCGTGATGAGCCAGCCGAAGAGCATCAGGTAGATGCGGGTGGGCACGGCAAGCGCGCGGGCGAGCGGCTCAGGGCTCGCGATGGCGAGGTTCTTCGGATACAGCTCACCGAAGATCATCGTCACGATGGTGGCCAGCAGCAGCGCGCCGACGGTTCCGATGAGCACCGAGACGGCGGGGTCGATGCCGACGCCGCCCAGCAGCGTCCCGATCGACTCGCCGATGAGGGGCTCGGCGACGTAACCGATCAGCAGACCGGTGACGGTGATGCCGAGCTGCGCACCCGAGAGCATGAACGACGTGCGCTTGGTGATCGCGAGCACGCGGGCGGCCTGCGCATCGCCCTTCTCGGCGCGAGCGGCCATGCGGGAGCGGTCCACGGACATGTACGCGAACTCCTGCGCGACGAAGAAGCCGCAGGCGGCGATGATCGCCAGCGTCAGCAGGATTCCCAACAGCAGCGTCAGGACTGCTTCGATCATTCGGATTCACCCCCTCTCTCAGCGAGGGGGTACGAAGATCGACCCTCCTGGTCGGTGGAGGAATGGCGATTGCTCACGGGTGTTCTTTCTCGATAGGGCACGGGTGGGCACTCACAGAATAGCGGGCCGTCGTCGACCCGGGGCCGGTGCCGACGCTCGGCACGAAAGGTACCGGAACCTGCGGCGACGATCCGCACCACGAAGGGTCCTGAGCGTGCGCGAAGACGCCGCAGCTACAGTGACGGCATGTCCGGGAAGAGGGTCGGTCGTCCGCGCGCGCAGGACATCACCGAAGACCTTCTCCGGGAGGCGGAGCAGGTCCTCGCCGAGGACGGCTTTTCCGCTCTCACCGTCGACGGGCTCGTGAGCCGGGCCGGCTCGACGCGCCCCACCTTCTATCGGCGGTTCCGAAGCGCGGCCCACCTCGCCGTCATCGTGCTGGCTCGCCGATTCGGGCCCGGCCAGGCACCCGATACCGGCTCGCTCGCCGGCGACCTGCGGGCGCTCCAACAGGAGGGCATCGCAGTGCTGTCGGATCCAGTCGCCCGAAACAGCCTGGTCGACCTCGTCGGGGTCGCGAGGACGGACGACGACCTCTCGGCACTGCTTGACGCCGAGTTCATCCGACCGCGCCGGGTGCGCGTCAAGAACGTCATCGACGCCGCGGTCGCGCGACGAGAGATCGAGCGGCCCGATATGGACGCCGATCAGGTCTACGACCTGCTGATGGGGCCCCTCATCACACGGATGTTCTTGCCGCCGCACACCCTGCCCGACGACGCGCTCGTCGAGAGCAGCCTCCGTTCCGCGCTGACTCGCCTTGGGTCCAACGACGCGGCCCGCCCGTAAGTCGCGGGGACTGCAGGTCAATCGCGGCTGAGCCCGCTCCCGTCAGCCGACATCCGGAAGGACGCGCTCTCGTAGTCGTTCTCGAGTGAGAAGTTGATCTCGACGGGCCCCGACTTCTCACCGGATGACACCGCTTCGGCGCCGCCCCGCGTTCGCCCGGCCGTCGCCCCCGCGTCGCCGACCGGGAGCCCGCTCTGTGCAGCGGCATCCTCCATGGTCGGAAGGATGCGTGCGAGATCGACGTCGTCCCACGAGAAGGCCTCGGTGGCCGACTTCGGCTGGATCGACGCCGCACCGGAGTGCTCGACCTGACCGCCTCGGTACATCCACCTGTCGGTATGCGTGGTGCCGGGGGTCACCGGGGCCTCGACGACGACGAAATCCGGGGTGACGTAGATCGAGCTCACGCGATCGTGGCCGATCTCGCGTTCGAGAGCGGCCTGGGCCTGCGCGAGCGGTCCGGGCTGGCGCAGGTCGACGTGCGCCCTGCCGTCGAGCATCGCATCGACGGTCTGCGCAACGGCCTCGCGATAGGGCGCGACGACAAGGACGGCCACCGCGACGGCGACAGCCGCGAACACGAGCCGGCGCAGCGGCCGGCCGCGTTGCCCCACGCCGATCAGAGGCCCCTTGCGGCGCCCGCCGGAGATTCGGGTGTGGCTCGCGATGGGGACGAACCGAACCGACGAACGATCGGGGATCGTGAGGTTGCCGGCCTCGGCCGGTGAGAGCTCACCATCGACGAATGCGACCTCGGGTCCGCCATCGAGGAGGATGGCGACCTGACGCCGGATTCCGGGCTGGAACGCGGGAAGCTCCGTCAGGGCGACGACGGTGCGCAGGGTGGTCGCGTACGCCTCCCCCTGAATCGGGCGCACGGTCAGGTCGATCTCGCACAACGGCTGATCGTTGATCTGGGTTCCGGTCTGCCGGATCGCATCGACGCGCGCGAGGCCGAGCCGTCGAGAGTCGAGGGCTCGACGGAGGTCGTCCGTCGACACCGCCACTCCCCCGGCCATCGAGCGGCCGATGAGGATGAAGGTCCCGCTGATGATCGCGACCGGGAGCGCGATGCTCATGATCGCCCAGCCGGCATCCGGCGGCCCCACATACTCGACCACGGCGCCCCCCAGGAGCGCGCCGACAGCTGCGAAGAAGACCAGACGGAGCACCATCCGACCCTATCGACGTGCCCCCTTCACGAAGAGAAAGGTCCCGGCCACCGAGAGCGGCGGGTGACCGCCCCTCGGCAGGATCCCGACATCCTGTTAGGTTCTTCACGTGTCGACGGACGAGAACGAGACCCCGCGAGCGCTCAGCCGCCGCACGGTGCTGCTCGGATCCGTCGCGGCCGGTTCTTTGGTGCTCGCCTCAGCGGCGCCCGCTCGAGCCTTGACCTACACCGTGAAGACGCCTGCCGAGCATGCCGCGCTTCCCATCGTCTGGGGGTATCCCTTCGCCAGCCGCGCCACGCGCGGATCGGGCGTCGACGGCTACCCCGGGCAGACGTACAGCGGGCACATCGGCGCCGACTACTACGTGAACCCCCGCATCGGGACCACGATCCTCGCAGTCGCCGACGGCACCGTGACCGCTGTCGGTGACGACGGCGACGTGAGCCGCGGCGTGTTCGTGGTCGTCCAGCATGCCGCAGGCGTGCGTTCGGAGTACCTGCACATGCAACGCGGCAGCCCTCTGGTGAGCGTGGGCCAGCGGGTCTTCCGATGGACTCCGCTCGGGCGAACCGGGAACACGGGAGACGTTCGACCGCGCACGGAGGCCAACGCCCATCTCCACCTGGCGATCTTCTCGGGCCCCCACCGCACCGGTACCGTCTGGAACCCCGCGTGGCTCATCGAGGGAGCGCCGCTCCCCCCGAGCTCGGCGCTGGAGGCCACTCCGGTGTATCGGTTCTGGAGCAATCGATACCAGGGACACTTCTACACAGCAGATCTGGAGGAGCGAGATCTCGTCGCCGCACGCTGGCCCCAGATCTGGTCCTACGAAGGCATCGCCTACCGCGCGTTCGCGACCAGCGCCCCCGGCACCGTACCGGTCTTCCGATTCTGGAGCGCGCTGTACAACGGTCACTTCTATACGGCAGATGCCACCGAACGTGACAACGTCATAGCGCGCTGGGCAGGCATCTGGGCTTACGAGGGCGTCGCATTCAACGTGTACCCCACCGATTCGCCGGTGCCGAACACGGTTACGGTGGCACGGTTCTGGAGCCCATCCGCGCGGCATCACTTCTACACCGCGAGCGCCGAGGAGAGGGATCGCGTGATCACGCGGTGGCCGGACGTGTGGCAGTACGAAGGCCCGAGCTTCCGCGTTCCTGCCACGGGCATTGAGACCTGAGACCGAGGAGAACCCATGACTGGAATCGACCTTCGGCGTCGCATCGGCGTGCCCGCCGTCCTCATGTTCTCGCTGCTCACCGCGGGTTGCGCCACCCCGGGCGTCGGCGGTGCGGTGACCTCGACGCCCTCACCCTCATCGACCGCGAGCGCCACCCCGTCGCCGACGCCCCCGCCGGAGCCGTCCGTGACACCGGACCCGACGACGCCTTCGGCCTCGTCGGAGCCGACACCGTCATTGTCGACGTCCGATCTGCTCGACGCATGCCTACTCGCGGTCAGAGACGGCAATGTCCCAGCGTCCGAGCAACTCGATCGCTCCGAGATCGAGAGGGGGAATGCGCGATCCGCGTTCCGCCCCGACGGCCTCTGGTACGTCGTCGTCCCCGTCGTCGATCCCACGGTCGACGCGCCGCTCGAATACGCATGCCTGCTGAACGCCGACATGACCGTCGATGCGAGCTGGGGTCGAATCGCCCCGGACACGGACGACTTCGAGCAGTGGTCCACCGCTACGGAGCCGGCTGACGGCGTATGACGCCGTGAGGCGCGAAAGGCCCGGAGCACCTGTCTCCGGGCCTTTCTCGCGCACGTCAGGAAGACTTCTCGTCCTCTTCCGGCTCGAAGGTCGACGCAGTCCCGGTGTGCCCGGCCGCGACACCGTCCGGGTTGCTCGGGATGGTGCCGTCCTTGCCGAGACCACCCGGCTCACGCGTGCCGTCGCTATCCGTGTCGGTCGTCGAGACCTCGACGTCCGGACCCTCGTAGGCGTTCTCGTCGGTCTGACGACGGGTGTCGTCGCTCATGTCGTCCTCCTTCTCTTCGTCGACGGCTTCTGCCGTCCGGTCTCAGATGAACGGGGCGAGCGCTCCCGCCGTCAGAGCGAGCGCACCGGCCAGCGCGCCGGACGCGGTGGCGGCCGTACGCAGATTGCGGCGTGCGCGGGACTTCCGCGCACGATTGCCCGGCGCCTCCGTCGTCAGAAGTGAGCGCTGCGCCTCCTTGAGCGTCGCGTAGCGTCCGATCGGAGTGGCCTGGCCGTCGAGAGCGATGTAGTGCCCGTCGGAAGAGGTGTCGACCGACCCGACGAACTCGCCGTCGGTCGAGGCGACGTAGAAGCCGGGTGCGACCGTCGACCAGGTGATGTTCCGGGCGCTCAGGATGCGGGTCGGTGCAGGGGCGTGCTGGAGAAGGCTCATGCTGCGGTCGCCAGTTCGCCCGGAACGGGTGCGATGTCGCCGCTTGTCGGCAGAGCGGGCGCGACCGGAAGCGCGGGAGCGACGTCGAAGTCGGCGAAGTCGACGACGAGGCCGGTGGACGAGGTGGCGGCACGAGCCATCTCCGTCAGCAGCGCGGAGTCGAGCTTCTCCGCCTCGAGCCCGTCGAAGACGAAGCGGAGCGGGATGGACGGCTGCAGCCAGATCGTCTGTCGTCCCGCGGCGGCGTCGGCCCCGTGCCGCCAAGTGAGCGTGAAGCTCTCCGATCGGCGGAGCTTGGTCGCGGCGAGCACCTTGAGGTGCGCGAGCAGGCGGTCGGGGACCTCGATCGACTCGGACGTGTTCCCGTAGAACAGCTGGCCCATGATTGCTCTCCTCACAGATGCTGGATGACTTGTTCGGAACGCTACTAGGTGGGCAAGTATCTCGTCAAGTTAGATATCTGCTAAGGTAAAACTCACCAGCCATGAACGCGGAGGTGTGCAGATGACCGGCTTCTTCTACAACGACGGGCGTCGGCGTGCGACCAGCGCGCTCGAGGCGTTGCGCCTGTACCAGGCCGCGGAGGCGGCCATGCGCCGCCGGACCCGCGAGTCGATGTCTATGGGCGAGAACGAGTTGCTGGTCATCCGACAGCTTCTGCGCGCGCAGTCGCGCAACATTCCCGTGAAGCCGGGGGATGTCGCGAAGTACCTCGGCATATCTTCGGCCAGCACCACGAGCCTGCTCGACCGCCTGGAGTCTGCGGGCTACCTCCGTCGTGTGCCGCATCCGAGCGATCGCCGCAGCGTCTACCTGGAACCGACGGAACGCGCAGACGACGAGGTCCGCTCCACGTTGTCGGCCATGCACGACCGTATGCATCAGGTGGCCGACGAGACCACGCCCGAGGCGACCGCAGCCGTGATCGACTTCCTCTCGCGCATGCAGGACGCCGTCGACTCCGTCGAGCCGGCACCCCGTCTCCAGGGTCAGCGCGGAGCAGCGCCCACCGGCTGATCCTTCAGCTTCGGCGGGGCTGGCAGGCGGGGCACCACCACGTGCGTCGCCGTTCCGGATCACCCGACACCTCGGCGCGTACGAGGATGCGCGTCCCGCACCTGAGGCACGGCCTGCCGGCGCGGCCAGCCACCCAGTGGGCGCTGCCGCGCCGCGTGGAGCCGGTGGTCACCTGGTACATGCCGGGCACTGTCGCGGAGAGGCGCAGAGCACGCGCGGCACGTGCGACGAGCGAATCCAGGTCGGCGGTGGCGACGGGATCGAACGGGTGGACGCCCGAGAGGAAGGCCAGCTCGTTGGCCCAGAGGTTTCCCAGACCCGCGATGTTGCGCTGATCGAGGAGCGCGCCGACGAACGCTCGATCCGGACGGGCGCCGAGCCGCCGCACGGCCTCCACAGCGTCCCAATCATCGCGCAGCGGGTCCGGCCCCAGGTGACCGAGCGCGGTCGCCACGCTATTGGCACGCAACAGCTCGACGACGGGCATGTCGATGCCCCAGAGCGTCACACCCCCCTCGAACTCGGCTCGCACTCGCACGGCCGACTGCACGCGCACCGGAACCGTGCGTCCCGAACGGGTCACCGTCCACGACCCCTGCATCAGAAGATGCGTGTGGAGTGCGAAACCGGGATCGAGCCAGGTGATCAGATGTTTGCCACGGGTCTCGAGCCCCGCGATCCGCCAACCGGCCAGGGATGTCCCGGCAGCCGAGCCCGAGCGGAGCTCTCCGGACGAGATCATGCGACCCACGACCTGCGGCCGCAGCCGGGCCGCCATCCGGAAGACGCTGTCACCTTCCGGCACGGATCGCCCCGGGCGTCATGCTGACCTCATTCCCCCCAGTCTGCCGCAGGGCCCTAGCCTCGGCTTTCTGAACCGTCAACGGGTCGAGAAAAACTCCCGACGCGATGACGATGTCGTCATGACTGAGATCACTGCGCACAAGGGCATCTTCAACGACATCGAGCTGCACGTCGACGACACCGGCGGCTCGGGCCGCCCCGTCGTCCTGATCCACGGCTGGCCGCTGTCGGCGCAGTCGTGGTCCGAGCAGATCCCCGCCCTCACCGCGGCCGGGTACCGCGTCGTCGCCTACGACCGCCGCGGCTTCGGTCGCAGCGACAAGCCGCGCTCGGGCTACGACTACAACACGTTCGCCCAGGACCTGGCATCCGTCCTCGACACCCTCGATCTGCGCGACGCGACCCTGGTCGGCTTCTCGATGGGAGGCGGTGAGGTCGCGCGTTACGTCGCGAACCACGGCCAGGACCGGTTGCACAGTGTCGTATTCGCCGCCGCGGTGCCGCCGTACCTGGCGCAGACGCCCGACAATCCCGAGGGCCCGCTCACGCAGGAGGCCGCCGACGAGATGGAGAACGGGCTCCGAGCGGATGAAGCGACCTTCTACGACGACTTCACGACCGCCTTTTTCTCCGTCGACGGCGAGCTCAAGGTCACGGAGGAGCAGCGCCAGGAGGCCCTCGCACTCGCGCGCCAGGCCGACCACCACGCGGCACTGAAGTCGATGGAGGCGTGGGCGACGACCGACTTCCGCCGCGATCTGGCCGCGGTGACCGTGCCCGCGCTGATCATCCACGGCGACGGCGACGGCACCGTCCCCTTCGAAGGCTCGGGCAAGCGAACCCATGAGCAGCTTCCGGGCAGCGAGCTGGCGCTCATCGAAGATGCGCCTCACGGCCTCAACGTGAGCCACGCCCGCGAGTTCAACGACGCCCTGCTCGCCTTCCTCGCGAAGTAGGACTGCTCCGCACGACGACGATGGGCCGTCCCGCAGCAGCGGCGACGGCCCATCGTGGCGTAGAGGCCCGGAGACTCAGAGGTCCAGCTTCTCGTTGCGGCCCTCGTAGGTCTCACCGGTGATCTTCGACTTGATCAGGCCGATGGCGGTCGCGATGCGTCCGCCGGCGCTGCTCCAGTACTCCCCCGAGATCGCGTCGACCCGCAGCAGCGTGATGCGAGGGTCGTCCGGGCCGTCGGGGAACCAGGCCTCGAGAGTGCTCGACCAGTAGTGTTCGAGGCGAGCGCGGTCGTCGACGATGGTCGCCTCACCGGCGAGCGAGACCCATGCGTCGTCCTTGCTGAGGGCGACGCCGACGGCGGGCCGCGAGGACACGTGGGTCGCGACGGACGATCCGCGGTCGACGACGAACCAGAGGTCTCCGTCGAACTCGGCCTCCTGCACCGTCAGCGGGCGCGCTGTGAGCTTCCCCGATTCGTCGACCGTCGTCACCATGGCGAACCGGAACTCGGGCAGCAGCTCCGCCAGGATGGCGCGGGGGTCTTCGTTGTCACTCATCGTTTCTCCTTCGATCTGGCGTGGTCGTCATCCGTGGGTCCAGGCTCGCACCGGGACCAGCCCTCGGTCGCCGTCTTGACAGCCGACTCGATGGCGACAGTCGCGCGACCCCTCAACCGCCCGAGGGGTTGTCGAGCGGCTGACCGTCGCCATCGGTCGTCGTGTCGGCATCGCCGCCATGACCCTCCGGCGCGGGCTCGTCGGGCGCCGCGCTCGGAGCCCCGGGAAAGGCCGATGCCCCGCCGGTGGCGGTTCCGGTCTCGATGTCGTCGCCCGGGATGTCGGGGCGCTCTCGCTCGCTCATGTGTTCGTCCTCTCGTCGTTGCGTGACCGCGACGCTACGCACCGAGCCGGCGCGGACCGAGGGTATTGACACGCGTGAGGCACGGATCATCCCGCAGGGGGATGCTTCTCAGCCGATCGACCGACGCCTCGCAGGGCCACCGCTTCGTAGCGTCGAACCGTGACCGCCGCTCCCCTCTCTCCCCTCGACCGCATCCACCTCGCCGCCGGCCGCGGTCGCGCCCTGGTCGGCTCGATCCTGGGCAACATCGCCATCCTCGGCATCATCGCCCTAGCGGCCCTCGTCGTGCCGATCGCCGCCGCTCTCGTCTTCGGTCCCGCGCTCCTCGCTCGGCTGTGACGCTCGCGCCGCAGTCCTGCTCGTGGCCGGAACGAGCTTCAAGCCGATGACAGCGACCACGATGCCAGCGATGAAGACCACCTTGCCCGGAGCGAACGCCTCAGCGCCCGTCGCGATCGACCAGGTCACGGTCAGCGCTGCGCCCACCCCCACCCAGACCGCATAGGCCGTACCAATGGGAATGTGCTTCATGGCGCGTCCGAGCCCGAGCATGCTGAGCAGCAGACCGATGGCGAACACGACACTCGGCACGGGGTGGCGTAGCCCGTCCGATTCGCCCAGGGCCGTCGCCCAGACAGCCTCGCAGACCGCGCTGGCGAGCAGGATCGTCCATGCACGTGTCATGTCAGCTCACCACCTTGAGGCCGACGACGCAGGCGACCAGGAGCAGAAGCAAGAGGATGCGCGCGGTCGACGCGCGCTCGCGACGGGTGACCATCGCCCACACGACAGTGAGCGTTGCGCCGACACCGACCCACACGGCGTAGGCGGTGCCGGTCGGCAGCTCCGTCATCGCGAACGCGAGTCCCGCCATGCTCGCGGTGAGCGCGAGGGCGAACAGCAGAGCCGGTCGTTTCCGCCGGAATCCCTCGGATGCCGCGAGCGCGGCGGCCCACACCGCCTCGAGGACGCCGGATGCGATCAGGATCACCCATGCCATGACAGACCTGTCCGAGTCAGTCTTGTCTGGTGCGGGTACTGCTCCCTCGTCCGCGGGCCCGGCCGGGGCCCCGTCTTCCAGCGTAGCTCGCGTCAGGGCGCAGGGACGAGGAAGAGGACGTCCAGAAGCCCCGGATTGTGCGCGTGGACGAGGACGCCGAAGACGACGGCGTCGAAGAGCAGGTGCACCGTCACGACGTAGGTGAGCGACCGCGTGCGCAGGAAGATGTAGCCCTGAAGGAGCGCGAACGGGATCGTCAGCACCGGACCCCAGGCGCGGTACCCGAGCTCCCAGAGGAAGGAGACGAACACGATCGTCTGCAGAGCGTTCGCCGACACGTCGGCGAAGTGCCGCCGGAGAAGCGCGAAGCACGTGCAGATGAAGAACAGCTCGTCCCAGATGCCCACGGCACCGACGCCGATGAAGAGGCGCGCGATGAGATCGGGGGTGTCGACGACCGGCCAGTTCGTGTAGACGCCCGAGGTGATGAAGTAGAAGGGCAGGATGAGCCACCCGAGCACGAGCACGGCGGCGAGCCAGACCCACTGGAACGTCGTCCAGCGCCCTCCGCCACGCCAGGGGAAGCGGATCGCGTGATCGCGGTAGACGAAGCGAGACACGAGGTACGGCAACAGCACCGCACCTCCCAGCGCGAGGGTGAAGCGCAGCATCGCGAGGTTGTCGAGCTCGGCCTTCAGATCGATCAGGCTCACGACGACGAGACCGAGGGCGATGAGCGAGAGATCGCGCGCCAGCGAGGGCCGCGTATCCTCGCCCACGCGCCACCGGTCGACACCGAGGGCGGCGATGAGGCCGAGCACGAGCAGCGTCCAACCGAGCCAGGGCTGCAGCAGCACGAAGAAGGCGGGTGCAGCCAGACACACCAGAAGCGCCGGCACGGTGCTCGCCGAGACGATCGGACGAGCGGCCAGTCCCGGGTGCGTCTTCACGGCGTCCGCCCTCCCGTCAGGCCGCGTCGATGCGGCGGTAGGCGAGGTCGCGGATGTCGCGCCCCTTCGCGATGCCCTTACGCTCGAAGGCCGTCATCACGCGTCCCTCGAAGCGCGGCGCCCACTCTCCGTCGAAGGCGGGGGCGAAGCCCGCGGCATCCCCCATCACCTCGCGCATCTGTCGGGCGTAGTCCTCCCAGTCGGTCGCCAGACGCAGCACGCCGCCGGGCTTGATCACCCGCGCGGCCAATGGCGTGAAATCCGGCGAGATGAGGCGCCGCTTCGTGTGACGCGTCTTGTGCCAGGGGTCGGAGAAGAAGATCCAGAGCTCGTCGACGGATGCCGCCGGCAGCAGGTGCTCGAGCACCTCCGGCGCGTTCGCCTCGACGAGGCGCAGGTTTCGCACGCCGGCACGATCGGCGTCGAGCATGGTGCGGGCGAGCCCGGCCCGGAACACCTCGACGGCGAGGAAGTCGGTCTCGGGCGCGGCTTGCGCGGCCGCGACGATGGCGTGCCCCTGCCCGGAGCCGATCTCGACCACGAGCGGCGCGCTGCGGCCGAACAACGCCGCAGGATCGACCTCCGAGCCTGGGCGGACGCTCAGCACGGCCTGATCGCGCTCGACGGGGATGTTGTAGAAGTCGCCGAGCTGGTTCCAGGCTCGCTCCTGTCCATCGCTCATCCGTCCGCTGCGACGCGCGAACGACACGGGCCGCTCACGGTAGCGGGGTTCGTCACCGGTGTCGGGCGCGTCGGTCTGCGGCATGAGTCCAGGGTATCGACCGGCCGGGGCGGCGCCGAGCCGGCGCGTTCGGTCAGGCCGTGACGAAGTCGATGAGCTCCTCGACCCTGCCCAGCAGCGCAGGATCGAGGTCGCGGTAGGTGCGAACAGATCCGAGGATGCGCTGCCACGCGTGCGCGATGTCGGCCTGGTCCTCGGCGGGCCAGCCGAGGGCACGGCAGACGCCGGTCTTCCACTCGATGCCGCGCGGCACCTGAGGCCACGCACGGATGCCGACGGCCTCGGGGCGGACGCACTGCCAGACGTCGATGTGGGGGTGCCCGACGATCTTGAGATGGGCGCCGTGCGGACCGCGCAGGATCTGCTCCGCGATGCGGGTCTCCTTCGAGCCCGCGACCAGATGGTCGACGAGCACTCCGTAGCGACGCTCGGCGGAGGGCGGCTCGTCTCGCAGGAGGTCCGCCAGCAGGTCGATCCCCTGCAGATACTCGACCACGACGCCTTCGACGCGGAGGTCGGCACCCCACACCTTCTCGACGAGCTCGGCGTCGTGTCGCCCCTCCACCAGGATGCGCGACGCCCGTGCCACGCGCGCCCGCTGCTGCGGAGCCACGAACGAGCCCGAGGCGGTCCGCAGCCGGCCGGCCGGCTGCGCCGCCTTCGGCGCCACGAGCTTGACCGGCTCGCCGTCGACGAGGAAGCCGCCCCCGAGCGGGAACAGGCGCACCTTTCCGAGGCGATCCTCGAGCTCGACGTTCCCGCCGCGCACCGCCACGACGGCCCCGCAGTAGCCGTCCGACGCGACCTCGACGACGAGATCGGGATCGGCGGGCACCTCGGGCACGACCTTGCGTCCGGCGTCCCGCCATCCGCTCGCGAGCACATCGGTGCCGTATCTGTCGTCCATGATTCCTCCCGCCTCGTGCCCCGTCGGGCCGCCGGTCAGCGTAACCGCGGCCGTTCCCGTCGCCGGGTATCCGCGCCGCGATTCCGCTGCCCGCTGATTCACAGTCCCGGCATAGGCTCGGACACGACGCCCTCAATAGAGTGGAGACGAGGCCGGTTCTCCGACCTCGGAAGGGGAACGGATGCGCGTGCTCCGAGCGGTGACGCTCTCGATCGTGGCGAGCCTGATGTTCGTCGTGGGCGGCTCCGCCGCGGCCTGGGCGACCGACCCGGTCGACCTCGGCTCGGGACGCGTCGTCGATCAGGCCGATGCGCTCTCGTCGAGCGAGGAGCGTGCCGTCGACGAGAGGCTCACCGCGTTGAGCTCCGAGGCGGGCGTCGATCTGTGGGTCGTCTACGTCGACGCCTTCACCAGTCCGTCCGACGCCGAAGGCTGGGCCAACGCGGTCGCCGAGCGCGGCGGTCTCGGCACGACCCAGTACGTGCTGGCGATCGCGACCGAGCAGCGCAACTTCTACCTGTCGGGCGACACCAACGGCCCGGTCGACGGCGACACCCTGGGCACGATCGAGACCCGCGACATCCTTCCGGAGCTCCGTGCAGAGGATTGGGGCGGCGCAGCGTTCGCCGCAGCCGGAGGGCTCGCGGCTGCGGTCGGTGGATCCAGCGGTGGACCCGGCGGCGCGTCGGACGGCTCGGGCGTTTCGAGCCTGACGATCGTCCTCGGGATCCTCGCCGTGGGCGCCGTGATCGCGGTCATCGTCGTGTTCGTCCGCCGTCGGCGCGGCGGCCGAGCCGATCGAGCAGCTCGCCCGGCGCTCCGCCAGCGCGCTCGTGGCAGCCGACGACGCCATCCGCACCAGCGAGCAGGAGCTCGGATTCGCGACTGCGCAGTTCGGCGACGACGCAGCCGCTGCGTTCGCCGAGACGCTGGCTCAGGCGCGACGCGACCTCGATGAGGCGTTCTCGCTGCAGCAGCGCCTGGACGATGACCAGTCCGACACCGAGGCCGATGTCCGCGCCATCCACACGCGGATCCTCGAGCTGTGCGCGCACGCCGACTCCGAGCTGGACGCGCGTGCCGACGAGTTCGACCGTCTGCGCGACCTCGAGCAGAACGCTCCCGAGGCGCTCGCGCGCATCCAGCAGGAGCGCAACGCCGCCGGGGCCGGGCTCGACGGGGCGGTCACCTCTCTCGAGCGGTTGCGATCGGCGTACGCCCCCGAGGAGCTCGCGACCATCGACGACAACCCCGAGCAGGCTCGCAGCCGCCTGACCTACGCGGATGAGCAGCTCGCGTCGGCGCAGCAGTCGATCGCGGCGGGCGACGGCGCCGCCGCTGCCGTATCGCTGCGCACAGCCGAGGGAGCTGTCGCTCAAGCTGCTCAGCTGGAAGCCTCGGTCGAGAAGGTCGCAACCGACCTCGCCACCGCCGAGCGCGACGCCGCTGCGCTCATCACCGACCTCGAACAGGATGTCGCTGCAGCGGTCGGCGTCCCCGACCCCGACGGCGCACTCGCCGCGGTCGCTTCCGCCACGCGGCAGCAGATCGATGCCGCGCGCGCTCAGCTGACGGGCGAGCACCGCCGCCCGCAGGCGGCACTGTCCGCGCTCCTGGGTGCGAACTCCGCGATCGACGCTGCGCTTGCCGGCGCCCGGGATGCCGCGCAGCGGGCCGCCCGCGCACGGCAGACGCTCGAACAGCAGCTGCAGCAGGCCCGCGCCCAGGTCTCCGCCGCGGAGGACTACATCGGTACGAGGCGCGGCGCCGTCGGCGCGACCGCCCGAACGCGCATCGCCGAAGCACGCGCCTCGCTCGACCGCGCCGAGGCGACCGCGCAGATCGAACCCGAGCGGGCACTGGCCGATGCAACGCGTGCGACGCAGCTGAGCGGACTCGCGATCGACGCGGCGCGCAGTGATGTCGGCGGCTTCGCAACAGGGTCGTCCGGCTCGAGCTCCAACGGCATGATGGGTGCCATGATCGGCGGCATGGTGCTGAACTCGCTCCTCGGAGGCGGGTCGTCCGAACGCCGCTCGTCGGGCTTCGGCGGCAGCGGCTTCGGCGGCGGCCTGGGCGGCGGGTTCGGCGGATCGCGCGGCGGGTTCGGCGGCGGTTCCCGTGGTCGCAGCGGCGGCGGAGGTTTCGGCGGCGGAGGCCGCTCTCGCCGCGGCGGCGGCCGCTTCTGACGACTTTCTCCTCTTCCAGACCACCCACGAAAGGAACCCCGATGGCAAAGCAGTCCATCTTCGGTCGCATCTCGACGCTTGTGAAGGCGAACATCAACGCCCTCCTCGACCAGGCCGAGGACCCGCAGAAGATGCTCGACCAGCTCGTGCGGGACTACACCAACTCGATCGCGGACGCGGAGTCGGCGATCGCCGAGACGATCGGCAACCTGCGCCTGCTCGAACGCGACCACCAGGAAGACGTCCAGGCCGCGGCTGAGTGGGGCAACAAGGCCCTGGCAGCGAGCCGCAAGGCCGACGAGCTGCGCGCGGTGGGCAACACCGCCGACGCCGACAAGTTCGACAACCTCGCGAAGGTCGCGCTGCAGCGGCAGATCAGCGAGGAGAACGAGGCTCGCGCCATCGCGCCGACCATCGCGACCCAGACCGAGGTCGTCGAGAAGCTCAAGGACGGCCTCAACGGCATGAAGGTCAAGCTCGACCAGCTGCGCGCGAAGCGCTCCGAGCTGCTCGCGCGCGCCAAGACCGCCGAGGCGCAGAACCGCGTCCACGACGCCGTCAAGTCGATCGACGTGCTCGACCCGACGAGCGAGCTCGGTCGCTTCGAAGACAAGGTGCGCCGCCAGGAGGCGCTCGCCGCCGGCAAGCAGGAGCTCGCCGCCTCGAGCCTCGACGCGCAGTTCGAGAGCCTCGAGGATGTCGGTCAGCTCACCGAGGTCGAGGCACGGCTCGCCGCGCTGAAGACGGGCGGGGCCGCGGGCGCCATCGAGCGCTGAGCGCCGATATCGACGCCCGGGTCGGCGCTGCCACCCGGGCGTCGACGTCCACCCGCTGAGAACGCCCGACGAAGGACGAAGGAATGACCCGATTCATCGTGGTCCCGCAATGGCAGGGCTCGCCCTCGACACGATCGATGACCCTCATCGACGGTGCTGAGGCGATCGCGGGCGACCTTCCCCGCAGCGCGACCGTCCGGGTCGATGTGCCCGTCGAGGCCGGTGAGGCCCTCGGCAGCGGCATCCGCCGCTTCAGCTCGCTCCAGCGCACCCGCGACCTGATCACGGCTGCCCTCGTGGAGGCCGATGACGTCGCGGCCGACTCGAGCGGCGGGGGTCAGAGCGGGCACGCGGTGGTCGTCGGCGGCGACTGCGGAGTGGCCGTGCCGGCGATCGCGCACGCGGCCTCGCTGCATCCCGACACGACCGTCGTCTGGTTCGACGCGCACGGCGATCTGCACACTCCCGAGTCATCGCCCTCGGGAGCCTTCGGCGGCATGGCCCTGCGCGCGGTGTTCGATGCGACCCCGTTGTCACCGGATGCCGCGGTGCCCGCCGATCGCATCGTTCTGGCGGGCGCCCGCGAGTTCGACGATGCAGAGACCGAGGTCATGCGTTCGACGGGTCTGACGCATCTCGGCGTCGACGAGCTGGCCGATCCGGCCCGCCTGGCCGATGCGGTGGCGGCCACCGGCGCGGCATCGGTGTACGTCCATGTCGATCTCGACGTGCTCGACCCCGCGGCGATCACGGGAGTGAGCGCGGCCGTGCCGTTCGGGCTCGACATCCCGACCCTCACGAACGCGATCGGCGTCTTGCGCGGACGCCTCCCGCTCATCGGCGCATCCGTCTCGGGGTTCGCCCCGCCGCATCCCGAAGCCGTGGTGGACGACATGGGTTCCGTGCTCCGGGTCGTCGGAGCCCTGGCGTGAGCGGTGTCCGCATGCCGCCCGACGGATGGCGGCAGCGAGCTGACGCGGCGGTCGCACGCGGCGAGTCGCTGGATCGGCTCATCCCTCGGGTGCTGCTCGACTCCCCCATCAGCCAGTTCGGCGCCCGAATCGGCACCGCCTTCGGATTCGCCTGGGGAACGCTGTGGTCGACCGGCCGCGTCGAGCGCCGCCACGGGCTGTGGGTCTTCCGCGGGATGCCGGGCTGGACGTTCGGTCGCGGCGGCGTCTGCGTCGGATCGTGCTTCCTCACCGGCGACCGCGAGCCGAGCGAACGGATCCTCACGCACGAGGCCGTGCACGCGCGGCAGTGGCGGCGTTACGGGATGCTCATGCCGCTTCTCTACCTGATCGCAGGACGCGATCCCCTGCGCAACCGATTCGAGATCGACGCGGGACTGGCCGACGGCAACTACATCCCACGGCGCGCCGAGAGCCGCTGACAGACCTCAGCGGGCGGTCGCGAGCCCGAAGCGCTCGGGCGTGTGGATCGACGCGGCGGCCATTCCGCAGCGCGCGGTGAGGTGATCGACGATGTCGGCCGTGCCGAGGAACCCGCCCAGCAAGTGCACGCGCGTCGCCTTCGCAGCATCCGTGCACAGCATCTCGTCGGCCCACGCGGTGACGGCGCGAGAGAGCGCCTCACCCGACCCGCAGCCGCGGCCCGAACCCGGGGCGCCGGTTCGGCGCGAACGGTCGAGCCAAGTCACGACCATGCGGGCGGGCGCCGATACGGTTCCGATCCACGCGGCGTCGGGCACTTCGACGAAGACCCGCCCGGTCGAGCACAGCGGCAGCGTTGCGAGGAGCACCTCGAGCTCGGCGAGCGAGTGCTCGTCGGCCGTCACCAGGTGCTGCACCCGGACGTGCTTCGAGGCGCGACAGGCGGCGGCGCTGTGGAGCTCGGTCATGATGACTCCACTATACCCGCGGTGTAGGCATGCCTTACCTACCCAGTCGAAACCCCACGCCTCCTCCGAGGTCTCACATCAGGATGATGCGGCGCAGTTCGGCGAGCTCGTCGTCGGCGAGTCCGTGCGACCGGAGGTAGTCGGCCGGGGAACCGAATCGCTCGCGCAGGTCGGCCAGGAGCCCGCGCATCACCGGCGCCGGCGAGCGCGTCGCCAGATCGACGAGCTGCGGGGCGTCGGGGTGGTGCGCGCGGAGATACGCGAGGATCGGCGCGTTGCGCTCGGCCGGCAGCATCGTCTCCGTGCGGGCGTAGTCGTCGACGACGGCATCCTCGTCCACTCCCGCTGCCGCGAGGATCATCGCGATCGTCACTCCGGTGCGGTCCTTGCCGATCGTGCAGTGCACGAGCACCGGCTGATCGGCGATGACCCCGCGGACGACCTCGAGCACGCGCGGAGCCGAGTCGTCGACGAGCGAGCGATACATCGACTCGAGCGACATGTCGGCGCGGAACAACGAGGCGACCGACCCCAGGAACAGCGGCACCCGCTGGGTTGCGATGACGAGATCGCCGAGAACCGTGGGCTCGGAACGCACCTCGTCGTCGTCGCGGAGGTCGATGATGCGGCGCAGCCCGAGATCGCTGAGAGCGCGGCGCCCGGCGTCGTCGACACGGAAGAGGTTTCCCGACCGATAGAGCACGCCCGACCGGGTCGAGGTGCTACCTGCCCGCAGGCCACCGGTGTCACGGAAGTTCAGGGCTCCCGGTACCGAGAGCGATGCCGCGCCGCTCATCCGGCGGGACGCGGGAGCGGCGGCACCGGGTACCGGCCCGCGATCGTCAGGCGATTGAACGCGTTGATCGAGATGAAGAGCCAGCTCAACGCGACGTACTCCGCCTCGGAGAAGACCCCGCCCACGCGGTCGTACAGCTCGTCCGATACGCCCTCGTCGGCGATGTGCACATACGCCTCGGCGAGCTCAAGAGCCGTGCGCTCGCGTTCGTCGAAGACCCCCGACTCGCGCCAGGTGGCGAGCTGGGCGATCTCGTCGGCCGTCACACCGGCGGCCACCGCCCGGCCCACATGCACACGCACGCAGTAGGCGCAGCCGTTGAGCTGCGAGCTGTGGACGAGCACGAGCTCTTTCAGACGCTCGTCGATGCCGGCATCCTGCGCGATGGTGCCCACCGTGCGGGCGAACGCGTCGAGCGCGTCGTAGGCCGGACGAGCCGCCTTGGCGAGATGGATGCGCCGCTCCGGATTCATGCGTCAACCCTATCCACCGCCCTCCCCCGTCGCGCGAGAATGGTCCCCTCCCCAATGCGAAGGATCACCGTGCACGACGACACGTTCGACGAGTTCTCGTTCCTGCCCGTCCAGGCTGCGGAAGCCGGTGTGCCGGCGCCCGTGGCCGAGCGGCTGTTCACCTTCGCATCCGACGGGCGCCCGATCAGCGCGCTGCGACTCGGCGACGGCGAGCCCGAGGTGACCCTTCTCCACGGGGCCGGCCTCAACGCCCACACATGGGATCGCACCGTCCTCGCGCTCGGGCGGCCGGCGCTGGCGTTCGACCTTCCGGGCCACGGCGACTCCGGCTGGCGCAACGACGCGGACTACACGGGCCGGACCCTCGCGGCCGACATCGCTCCGGCGCTCGCGCAGTGGACGACGACGCCGCAGGTCGTGGTCGGGCAGTCGCTCGGCGGCCTGACGGCCGCAGCCCTCGCCGCGATGCACCCCGAGCTCGTGCGTGCCCTCGTGATCGTCGACATCGCGCCCGGGCTCGACCCCGCCGGAGCGGCGTCGCAGATCCGGCGGTTCTTCGCCGGACCGACCAGCTGGGCCTCTCGCGCGGAGATGGTCGAGCGTGCACTGTCGTTCGGGCTCGGCGGAGACCGCACCGCGGCCGAGCGCGGCGTCTTCCTCAACTCGCGCGTGCGCGACGACGGCCGCGTGGAGTGGAAGCACCACTTCGCACGCATCGCCAACCAGCTTGCCGCCGACCCCGGCGCCGCGGCCGCGGCATCCGAGCGGCAGGATGCGCTGGCGCCCACCCTCGCGGCATCCGGCTGGGAAGACTTCGCCGCCGTGGCGGCGCCCATCACGCTCGTACGCGGCACACGGGGCTATCTGACCGATGCCGACGTCGATCGGTTCGGCGAGCGCGTTCCCGCAGCGCGCATCGTCACGGTGGAATCGGGCCACAATGTGCAGGAGGAGCTCCCGACCGAGCTCGCCCGCATCATCCGCGACGCCACCACCACCTGACACCGCTCAGCCTGCGCACCGCCCGCTCTCGATGAAATAGGGAGTCGCCGTGCGACGCTGGACGTCGGTAAATGCGTCTCGCGGTCGCGGCGGACCCTAGGCTGTATGCCGCACTGAGTTCGCGGACGCGCATCGGACAGCAACGATGCCACCGCCCTTGCGAAAGGAACCCTCCTCCACATGCTCCGCCGCACCACCGTGACCGCCGCCGCACTGCTGGCTGCAGGCACCCTCCTCCTCGCCGGCTGCACCGGGTCGACCGAGCCCGGGCCGTCCGCCACCATGGGCGCCCCTGACCCGGACGCCAGCGTCAACATCCGCCTGGTGCTCGAGCCCTCGAACCTCGACATCCGGCAGACCGCGGGCATCTCGCTCGATCAGACGCTCATCGACAACGTCTATCAGGGCCTCGTCGCCCGCACCGCGGAGGGCGAGATCGTCGACGCGCTCGCCAGCGCCCACGAGGTTTCCGCAGACGGCTTGACCTACACGTTCACGTTGCGTGAGGGAGTCATCTTCCACGACGGCCAACCCCTCACTCCTCAGGATGTCGTCTCGTCGCTGACCACCCGGCAGGCCACCGCCGAATGGGCAGACAGCGAACGACTCGCCAACGTCACGTCGGTCACCGCCGACGGGCAGAAGATCGTGCTGACGCTGTCGCAGCCCGACTCGTCGCTGCTGTGGAACCTCACGGGCCGCGCGGGGATCATCCTCAAAGAGGGCGACACCGTCGACTACAACACCGCCACCAACGGCACCGGGCCCTTCCGGCTGGCGAACTGGCGCCAGGGCGCCAGCCTGACGCTCGAGCGGAACGAGGCGTACTGGGGGGATGCGGCTCAGGTAGCCGACGTCACGTTCGACTTCATCCCCGACAACCAAGCAGCCATCAACGCCGCTCTCGCCGGCGAGATCGACGTCGTCGTCGGCTTCGACGCGAACCTCGCCGATCAGGTCGAGGGCGGCGGCGACTTCGTCGTCGAGACCGGCAGCGCGACCGATAAGAGCGTGCTCGCGATGAACTCCACGTCGGGGCCCCTGGCTGATGTCCGGGTGCGCGAGGCGATCCGAACCGCCATCGACCACGACGCCATCGTCGAGGCCGTCGGTGCAGGGCAGACGCTCTACGGTCCGATCCCCGAGGCCGACCCCGGATACGAGGACCTCTCGGATGTCGTCTCCTACGACCCCGAGGCAGCCCGGGCGCTGCTGAGTGAGGCCGGTGTAAGCGATCTCGCGCTGACCCTGACCATCCCGTCGGCCTACGGCACGACGCTCCCGCAGATCCTGGTCTCGAACTTCAACGACGTCGGGATCGACCTCAAGGTCAACCCCGTCGACTTCGGCACCTGGCTCAGCGACGTGTACACGAATAAGGACTACGAGCTCAGCGTCGTCAACCACGCCGAGCCGCGCGACTTCGAGAACTGGGCGAACCCCGACTATTACTTCACCTACGACAACGCCGAGGTGCAGGATCTCTACGCGCAGTCGCTGCTCGCAACGGACGAGCAGTCTGCCGATGACCTCTTGAAGAAGGCTGCGCGGATCGTGTCCGAGGACCACGCCGCCGATTGGCTCTACAACTGGGCTTCGGTGGTCGCGGTCGCCACGAACGTCTCGGGTATGCCCATCGACAACGTGAACGCCCGCATCAACCTCGCCGAGATCGCCAAGAGCGACGGGTGATCCGCTACGCGGTGACGCGACTGGCCCTGCTCCTGCTGGGCCTGGTCGTCGCCAGCGTGCTGATCTTCGTGACGTTGCGGGTCCTTCCCGGCGACGTCGCACAGCAGATCGCGGGAACCACCTCGACGCCGGAGCAGGTCGCCGCGCTTCGTGAGCGCCTCGGCCTCGACGTGCCGCTGCCGACGCAGTATCTCGAGTGGATGGCGGGGCTGGTCCGCGGCGATCTCGGCACCTCGCTGGTGACCGGCTCACCCGTCGCGGCGGAGCTCGCCGCCAAGGCCCAGGTCACCGTTCCCCTCGGACTGATGTCGATGCTCGTGGCGCTGATCATCGCGCTCCCGTTCGGCGTCGTCGCGGCGATACGTCGCGGTCGCGTCGACGGCACGGCGCTCTCGTTCGGCGCTCAGGCGCTCGCGGCGGTGCCGGTGGTCTGGGCGGGCATGATGCTCGTCGTGGTCTTCGCGGTCTGGCTCGGCTGGCTTCCCGCGCAGGGCTTCCCGCGCGACGGCTGGCGCGACCCGGGGCGCGCCTTCGCGGCACTCGTTCTGCCCGCCGTGACGATCGGCGTCGTCGAGGGCGCGATGCTGATGCGGTTCGTCCGCAGCGCGACGCTGTCGGCGATGGGCCAGGACTTCGTCCGCACCGCGGCTGCCAAGGGACTTACGCGCCGTGCCGCGCTGCTTCGCCACGGCCTGCCGACGGTCGGCCTGTCGATCATCAGCGTCCTCGGCCTGCAGGTTGCAGGCATCGTGGTGGGGGCGGTCGTGATCGAGCAGCTGTTCACGCTCCCGGGCATCGGACGCATGCTCGTCGCCGATGTCGGCCTGCGCGATCTGCCCAAGGTCCAGGGCGAGCTCCTGGCGCTCACGGCCGTCGTGCTCGTCGTGGGGTTCATCGTCGACCTCGTGCATCGCGGTCTGGATCCGAGACAGCGGGAGGCCTCGTGAACGAACGCATGCCGTGGCTGCGGCGGCTGTGGTCGCTTCCGGCCGGCCGTTTCGGGCTCCTCGTGGTCGTCGCCATCGGGGTCGTGGCTGCCGTCTCGCTCGTCTGGACGCCGTTCGACCCCCAGCGGGTGGACATCCCGGCGCGGTGGAGCCCGCCGAGCTGGCCTCATCTGCTGGGTACGGACGCCTCGGGTCGCGACATCCTCTCGCTGCTGATCGCGGGAGCGCGCACGACGGTTCTCGTCGCCGCGGGCGCGGGCATCGTCGCCACCCTCATCGGTATCGCGCTCGCCTGCCTGGGGGCGCTCACGGGGCGCTGGACGCGCGAGGTGGTCGCGGTGCTCGTCGACATCCTGATCGCCTTCCCGGTGCTGCTGATCGCGATGATGATCTCGGCGGTGTGGGGCGGCTCGTTGTGGGTCGTCGTGATCTCCGTCGGCATCGGCTTCGGCGTCAACATCGCGCGGGTCACGCGGCCGGAGCTCCGCCGCACGCTGCACAGCGACTTCGTGCTCGCGGCACGCGCGAACGGGCTGACGCCGTCGCAGATCGCGGTGCGCCATCTGCTCCCCAACGTCGCACCGGTCTTCATCGTGCAGCTGTCGTGGGGCATGGCCGTCGCTGTGCTGGCCGAGGCGGGCCTGAGCTATCTCGGGTTCGGCGCGCCGCCGACGCAGCCCTCGTGGGGCCTGCTGCTGAGCGAGCTGCAGACCTATCTCACGGCGCATCCGCTCAGCGTCGTGTGGCCGGGGCTGGCCATCACGATCACCGTGCTCGGGCTCAACCTGCTCGGCGACGGTCTGCGCGAGGCAACCGACCCGACGCTCGCCCGACGGCGCTCCCCCGCCGCATCGCACACGCCGGCGGTGGTCGCATGAGTCTCGAGGTCGAGGGCCTGTCGATCGTGCTCGACGGGCGCCGCGTGGTCGACGACGTGTCGTTCGGCGTCGCCGACGGCGCCCGGGTCGGCCTCATCGGAGAGTCGGGGTCGGGCAAGTCGCTGACCGCTCTGGCTGTGCTCGGGCTGCTTCCCGACGGCGCCGAGGTCGACGGCAGCATCCGATGGAACGGTCGGGAGCTGCTCGGACTTCGCGATCGCGAGCTGGCGGCCCTGCGCGGCGAGCAGATCGGCATCGTCTTCCAGGAGCCCCAGACCGCCCTCAACCCTCTGCGGACGGTGGGGCGGCAGATCGCGGAGCCGCTGCGCATCCACGGCCGGGTCGGTCGCCGCGACGCCCTCGCCCGCGCCCAGGCCGACGCCGATCGGGTTCGGCTGCCCGAGGGCGCTCTGCGCCGCTACCCCCATCAGTTCTCGGGCGGTCAACGTCAGCGGGTCGCGATCGCCATGGCGCTGGCCGCCCGGCCGCGCCTGCTCATCGCGGACGAGCCGACGACGGCCCTCGACGTGACGATCCAGGCCGAGATCCTGGCGCTCCTGGGCGAACTGGTCGACGACGACGGGATGTCGCTGCTTTTCATCACCCACGACCTGGCCGTGCTGTCGCAGGTCGCGACGGAGGCCGTCGTGCTCGAACGCGGTCGCGTCGTCGAGACGGGCGCGGTCGCCGACCTGCTCACCGCTCCGCGGTCGGAGGTCACCCGCGGCCTGCTGCGCGATGCCACCGCCACGGTGTGGCGGCCGGAGGGAGAGGCATGACCGGTGATGCCCTCATCTCGGCCCGCGGCCTGAGCAAGCGCTATCGGGTGCGCACCGCCGGACCGGGTGCCCCACGGCGCGAGACCGTCGCGCTCGACGATGTCGACGTCGACGTGCGGTCGGGCTCGGCGTTCGGCATCATCGGCGAGTCCGGCTCGGGCAAGTCGACGCTCGTGCGGCTCCTCCTGGGCCTCGACACGCCTTCGTCGGGAACGATCACGATCGACGGGCGTCCCGTCGACGCCCGCGCGTCGGCTCGCAGCCTGCACTGGCTCCGCCGCCGCACCGGCATCGTCTTCCAGGACCCGTACGCCTCGCTCGATCCCCGGATGAGCGTGGGCCGTATCGTCGGCGAGCCGCTCTGGGCGCTCGACATCCCGGGTGACCGTCGCGCGCGCGTTCGCGAGGTGCTGTCGGATGTCGGACTGGATGCCGACGCGGCCGAGCGCTACCCGCACGAGTTCTCGGGCGGCCAGCGCCAGCGCATCGCCCTCGCGCGCGCGATCGCGCACCGCCCGGCGATCCTCGTCGGCGACGAGCCGCTGTCCGCGCTCGACGTGACGGTGCGGGCGCAGATCCTCGAGGTCTTGCGCCGTCTGCGTGCGGAACAGGGGATGACGCTGCTGCTGGTCTCGCACGACATCGGCGTGGTCCAGAACCTGTGCGACGACGTCGTCGTGATGACCGAGGGGCGCATCGTCGAGGAGGGGCCGACCGAGAAGGTGCTGCTCCAGCCCCAGGCCGCCTACACGCGGCGCCTGCTCGCCTCGGTGCCCGTGATCGACCCGCATCGCGCGCAGGACTAGACGTCACCTTCCGCACCCGATGTCGGTGACCGCCGCTACCGTAAGGCCATGCGCGCGATCATCCCCCCGTATCTCCTCGCCCGCGTCGCCTCCGCTCGCGAGCCCCACCTCGCGCGGGCCGCGGTCGCCGCGCGGACCACCCTCGCCGCGCGTCCGTCCGATCTCGCCGGACGTTCGCAGCTGCGACTCTCCGTCGAGCCGGGCGGCACTCTCGTCGCCGAGCGCATCGCCGCAGCCGACCGGGCCGTATCCGACGCGCAGGGCCGCGAAGAGCTTCCGGGCGTCCTCGTCCGTCGCGAGGACGACCCGCCCACCGGTGATCGCGTGGTCGACGAGGCCTTCGACGGGCTCGGCGCGACGTTCTCGTTCTTCCTCGACGCCTTCGGCCGCGATTCGATCGACGGTCGGGGTGGTGTGCTCGCCGCCACCGTCCACTACGGCGAGGCCTACGACAACGCGTTCTGGAACGGCGAGCGCATGGTGTTCGGCGACGGCGACGGCGAGGTGTTTACCGGATTCACCGGGTCGCTGACCGTCATCGCGCACGAGCTCGCTCACGGCGTCACCGAGTTCTCGGGAGGCCTGACCTACGCGGGCCAGTCCGGTGCTCTCAACGAGTCGCTCTCCGACGTCTTCGGCGCACTCACCGAGCAGCACCGACTCGGACAGAGCGCCGAGCAGGCATCGTGGCTCATCGGTGCGGGCATCTTCACGGATGCCGTCCAGGGGCGCGCCCTCCGATCGCTGGCCGAGCCCGGGTCGGCGTACGACGACGACGTGCTCGGACGCGACCCGCAGCCGGGACACATGCGCGACTACGTCGTGACGACCAGTGACAACGGCGGGGTCCACATCAACTCGGGCATCCCGAATCGGGCGTTCCACCTCGTCGCGACGCGGCTGGGCGGCTACGCCTGGGAACGCGCGGGACTCATCTGGTACCGCACGCTCACCTCGGGGGCGCTCTCCCCCGACGCCGACTTCGCTGCGTTCGCCGCCGCCACGATCGACCAGGCCGCCGACGAGTACGGTGAGGAGACGGAGGAGGTCGCCGCCGTGCGTGCCGGATGGCAGGGCGTCGGCGTGCTGGAGGATGCCTGACACCCGTGACGATGGTTCCACGGCCAAGCTGCGGATCGTCGTGGAGCGCACCGGCGGTTTCGCCGGCCTGACGCGGACGTGGCGAGTCGAGCCGGCGCCGGCCGAAAGCGCCGGCTGGCGCGAGCTGGTGGGGCGGTGCCCCTGGCAGGAGATCGACGCGTCGGCACCGGCAGGCAAGACCGGATCGAGCGGGGCCGACCGCTTCCATTGGCGGATCGCGGTCACCGACAGCGAGACGACGCGTCAGGCCGAGTTGAACGACGACCTCGACGAACCGTGGCGTTCGCTCGTCGACGCCGTCCGGACGGGACGCTCGGCGACGCCGGGGGGCGTGGCCGAGGAGTGACGCCTCAGCCGGACTTCTGCGCGAAGAGTCCGCGCAGTCCCTTCTTCGGCTGCTCGAGCGACTTCTGCAGGTAGATCGTGCCCAGCCAGCGGCCGAACTTGTGACCCACGCGCCCCATCCGGCCGACCTCGACGAAACCGAAACGCTCGTGCAGGGCGATCGACGCCTCCGCGCCCTTGTCGCTCACGACAGCGACGATCTCGCGCAGTCCGAGCTGCTGGCAGGCCTCGATGAGGGCTTCGAGCAGCGCTCGTCCGAGCCCCTTCCCCGTCGCCGCCTGGCCGAGATAGATGGACGTCTCGGCGGTGTAGCGGAATCCGGTCTTGCCGTTCCACGGCGACGCGAGGGCGTATCCCAGGATCTGCCCCGTCGGCGAGACCGCGACGAGGAACGGAAGCTTGAGCTTGGTGAGATAGTCGTACTTCTCCCGCCACTGCGCCAGCGACCACTTCTTCTCGTCGAAGGTCACGACCGAGTTGGTGACGTAGTAGTTGTAGATCTCGCGGATGTCGGGAAGGTCGCCGGGCTGCGCCGGCCGGATCTCGTACGAGAAGGGCCGCTCGGGTTCGGCCGGGCGACGCAGGTGCCGCGGAAGGCGTCGACGGTCGCGGTTGGAGTCCTCCTCGAGCATGCAGCAACTCTACGGGGCGCACGTTTCACGCCGATGACGACTGCCGGTCAGAGCGCCGGAATGCGCCAGTCAATCGGCTCGCCGCCACGCTCGGCGAGCAGCTCGTTCGCGCGCGAGAACGGCCGCGACCCGAAGAAGCCGCGGCTCGCGGACAGCGGCGACGGATGCGGCGACGCGACGATCGCAGCATCGCCGAGGAGCGGCCGCAGGGTCGCGGCATCCTTGCCCCAGAGGATCGCGACGAGCGGACGCCGGCGAGCCACGAGCGCCCGGATCGCGTGCTCGGTGACGCGCTCCCAGCCCCACCCTCGGTGCGAGGCGGGAGCACCGGGGGCGACGGTCAGCACGCGGTTCAGCAGCAGAACGCCCTGATCGCTCCACGCGGAGAGGTCGCCGTGCGGCGCGGGGGCGATGCCGAGGTCCGATTCGAGCTCTCGGTAGATGTTTCCGAGGCTTCGGGGCAATGGCCGCACGTGGGCGTCGACCGCGAAGGAGAGTCCGATCGGATGCCCCGGGGTCGGGTAGGGATCCTGACCGACGATCAGGACGCGGACGTCGGCCATCGGCCGCTGGAACGCTCGCAGCACGCGGTCACCCGCGGGCAGGTAACCCCGGCCCGCAGCGGTCTCTGCGCGCAGCCGGTCGCCGAGCGCGGCGATGTCGGCCGCAACGGGCTGCAGCGCCTCGGCCCAGTCGGGTGCCACCAGTCCGTCGGCGGCAAGGTCGGTGAGGGAGCGCGGCGTCACACTCCCAGGGTAGGCCGGTCGCGGCGGTATGCTCACCCCGTGTCGACGACGCTGCGCACCTCCGCCCTGGGCGTCACCGCGGGTCTGATCGGCTGGTTCATCCTGGTAGAGATCGTCAGCGGCATCCTGCAGGGCTACTACGTCCCGCTCTTCAGCGACATCGTCGCCGAGCTCGGGATCCACGACTCGGACGTGAACTGGTTCGAGGCCGCGCAGCTTCTGCTCTCAGCGCTCGTCGTGCCGGTGCTGGCGAAGCTCGGCGACATGTATGGGCACAAGCGGATCCTGCTCGTCGCGGCCGTCCTCACCGCCGCAGCGACCTGGTGGCTCGCGTTCGCGGCATCCTTCTGGACCTTCCTGATCGCCTGGGCGCTGCAGGGCTTCTACGTCGTCTGGCTCCCCCTCGAGATCGCGCTCATCTTCGAGCGGGGCAGGCGGCAGAGCCGCGGGGTCTCGCTCACCCGCCGTGCGGCGGGGCTCCTGGTCGTCGGGCTCCAGGCGGGCGCCATCATGGGCGCCTTGGCCGCGGGCCGGATCTACGCCGCCACAGCCGGCGACATGACGTTGACGCTGATCGTGCCGGCCGTGGCGGTGACTCTCGTCGCCGTCGTCATCTGGCTCTGGGTGCCCGAGTCTCAGCCCGAGCCGGGCCGGCGGCAGCTGGACTCGCGCGGCTTCGCGCTCCTCGCGGTCTCGTTGCTGTTCGTCACCAGCGCCCTGACGTTCCTCCGTTTGAACGGCCCCGCGGCCTTCTGGGTGTGGGCGCTGCTCCTCGCGGGAATCGTGGGTTTCGTCGTCTTCGGACGGTTCGAACTGCGCCAGGCCGACCCCGCGGTCGATGTGCGGATGCTCGCCCGACCGGAGATGTGGCCGGTGCAGGCCACCGCGTTCCTGGTCGGTATCAGCCTCCTCGGCGCACAGGGCCCGCTGTCGACCTACGCGGGCACGGACCCCGCCCTCGGATACGGGCTGGGGCTCGACGCCACCGACAGGTCGAACATCATCGGGGTCTACCTCGTGTCTCTCATCGTCGGTGCCGTGCTGTTCGCGGTCACCTCGCGCCGCGCGAGTCCCCGCATCGTGCTCATCGTCGCGGCGCTGCTCGTCGGCGTCGGCTATGCGCTCTTCCTGCCGTTCCACCGGGAGCTGTGGCAGGTGCTGCTCAACCTCTGCATCGCGGGCCTGGGCTGCGGCGCCCTGGTCGGGGCCATGCCGGCGGCCGCCGCCGCCGCAGCACCGCGCGGACAGACGGGCGTGGCGTCGGCGATGACCAACACGACGAAGACCATCGGCGGAACGTTCTCGTCGGCGGTCTTCGGCGTCGTCCTCGCCGCCGGTGCGGGTGTCGTCGCGAGCGAGACCGCCGCCTCCCTCGGCGGTTATCTCACCGTCTGGGCGATCTGCGCCGCCGGCGGCTTCGTCGCGGCGGCTCTGCTGTTCGTCGTGCCGCGCGTGGCGTTCGCCGATGCCGACGAGCCGCCGGTGGCGCGAGCCGCGGACGGGACGGGCGACGCGGTCGCTCAGCCCCGCGGCTGAGCGGGGACGCCCCCTCAGACCTCGGTGGATCGAGGACGCAGAGCTCCCCGCGCCAGCAGGTGCTGCGCGGACTGGGCGACGGGACGCATCGTCACCAGATCGAGGTTGACGTGGCCTGGTGCGTTCAGCGCGTAGGCTGCGACATCCGCCACGTCTTCGGCGACGAGCGGCTGCTCGACGCCCTCGTACAGGCGATCGGTCGCTTCCCGGTCGCCGCCGAGACGATTGAGGGTGAACTCCTCCGTGCGCACCATGCCGGGGGCGATCTCGACCACGCGGATGGGCTCACCGTTCAGCTCGAGTCGGAGCGCGTGGACGAGCATCGATTCCCCCGCCTTCGCCGCGTTGTAGCCGGCTCCGCCGGGGTAGGCCGTCTGAGCTGCGGTCGAGGTGACGTAGACGGTGTCGGCATGGCCGGCGCCTGCTGCGACAGCGCGTCGGAGCAGTGGGAGGAGAGCCGCGGTCAACCGCTGCGCCGACAGGACGTTCGCCTCGAACATCCACTGCCAGTCTTCGGCCGCACCGTCTTCGACGCGGTCGGTGCCGCGAGCCCCGCCCGCGACGTGCACGAGGGCGTGGACGTCACCGGAGGCGGCGAGGTGCTCGGTGAGTGCGGCGACGTCCGCCTCGCGGGTCAGATCCGCGGCGAATGACGCGGAGCCGACCTCGGCATCGAGCGCCTCGAGCCGTTCGGCTCGGCGGGCGACGCCGACCACCTCCCATCCCGATGCCCTCAGCGCGCGGACGACCGCCTCGCCGATTCCCGAACTCGCACCGGTGACCACTGCACGTCGCGTCATCCCTCCACCGTAGCCGTCAGGTTACGCAGCGTGTCCCGCGCATTGTCGGGCACATCCGGTTTCCGTACGCTCGACCCAGGCCGGCGACCGTCGCCGCTTCCCGACCCGATGGAGCCACGCATGTCCGCATCCGAGAACTGGCGCTTCGAGACGAAGCAGATCCACACCGGAGCCGCACCGGACCCGGTGACCAAGGCACGGGCGACGCCGATCTACCAGACAACCTCGTACGTGTTCGACAACTCCGACCACGCCGCGAACCTGTTCTCGCTGGCGGAGTTCGGCAACATCTACACGCGCATCCAGAACCCCACCCAGGATGTCGTCGAGCAGCGGCTCGCCGCACTCGAGGGCGGCACCGGCGCTCTCCTCGTCGCGTCGGGTCAGGCCGCCGAGACCTTCGCGATCCTCAACATCGCCGAAGCCGGAGACCACTTCGTCGCCTCGAGCTCGATCTACGGCGGCACGTACAACCTGTTCAAGTACACGCTCGCCAAGCTCGGCATCGAGGTCACGTTCGTCGAGAACCAGGACGACCTCGAGGAGTGGCGCCGCGCGGTGCGCCCCAACACGAAGCTCTTCTTCGCCGAGACGATCGGCAACCCGCAGATCAACGTCCTCGACATCCGCGGCGTCTCCGACGTCGCCCACGAGGCCGGTGTGCCGCTCATCGTCGACAACACGATCGCCACGCCCTACCTCATCCGCCCCTTCGAGCACGGCGCCGACATCGTCGTGCACTCCGCCACGAAGTTCCTCGGCGGGCACGGCACGGTCATCGGCGGCGTCATCGTCGACGGCGGCAGCTTCCCGTGGTCCGAGCACTCGGAGCGCTTCCCGGGCCTCACGACGCCCGACCCCTCGTACCACGGCGCCGTATACACGCAGGCGGTCGGCGACGGCCTCGCCTACGTCATCAAGGCCCGCGTGCAGCTGCTGCGCGACCTCGGCGCCGCGATCTCGCCGCAGAGCGCCTGGCTGCTCATCCAGGGCATCGAGACGCTGTCGCTGCGCATCGAGCGCCACGTGCAGAACGCGCAGGAGATCGCGGAGTGGCTCGAGAACCACGACGACATCGCGTCGGTGAACTACTCGGGCCTGCCGACCTCGCCCTGGTACGCCGCTGCCAACCGCTACGCCCCGAAGGGCGTCGGCGCGGTGCTGTCATTCGAGCTGAAGGGCGGCGTCGCCGCCGGACGCGCGTTCGTCGACTCGCTCCAGCTCTTCAGCCACCTGGCGAACATCGGCGACGTGCGCTCGCTCGTCATCCACCCCGCATCCACGACCCACTCGCAGCTGACCCCGGAGCAGCAGCTCACGACCGGTGTCACCCCGGGCCTCGTCCGCCTGTCGGTCGGTCTCGAGAACATCGACGACCTCAAGGCCGACCTCGAGCAGGCCCTCGCGGCCGCGCGCAACGTCGTCGAGGCGGCGCGCGCCTGATCGTTCCTCCTCAGAACGACCGGATGCCCCGGCCCACCGTGAGCGGTGGTGCCGGGGCATCCGTCGTTCGCGGGGCCGTCAGTCGGCGTCGGTGGCCGTGGTGATCTCCTCGCCCTGAACCTGCTCGCGGTCGTTCTTCGCCTTGTCGCCACGGGTCTTGGCGAGGCTCGCTACGGTGGCGACCGCGACGGTGGCGGCGATGAACAGCAGCGAGAACCAGATCGGGATCTCAGGAACCCACAGCAGCGGCTCGCCGCCGTTGATGAACGGCAGCTCGTTGACGTGGAGCGCGTGGAAGACGAGCTTCACACCGATGAAGGCGAGGATGACGGCCAGTCCCTGCGCGAGGTAGACCAGACGCTCCAGCAGACCGCCGATGAGGAAGAACAGCTGGCGCAGGCCCATCAGGGCGAAGGCGTTCGCCGTGAAGACGATGTACGCCTCGTTGGTCAGACCGTAGATCGCGGGGATCGAGTCGACCGCGAAGACGAGGTCGATGAAGCCGATCGCGATGATCACCAGCAGCATCGGGGTGACGAACCGCTTGCCGTCCTTCTTCACCGTCAGCTTGTCGCCGTTGTACTCGTCGGTCACGGGGAGGTGGCGGCGGACGAAGCGCATGAACTTGCCGTTGGCCGGGTCGGAGTCACCGTGCGAGAAAGCCTGACGGTAGGCGAGGAACAGCAGCAGCGCGCCGAAGATGTAGAAGATCCACGAGAAGTTGTCGATGAGGGCCGCGCCGATGGCGATGAACGCGCCGCGCATGATGAGCGCGATCACGATGCCGATCATTAGCACCTTCTGCTGGTACTTCTTCGGCACCGCGAAGCCGGTCATGATGATGAGGAAGACGAAGAGATTGTCGATCGACAGCGCCTTCTCGGTCAGGTAGCCGGCGAAGTACTCGCCCGCGAACACCCAGCCCCAGCCCGGCACGAAGCCGATGACCACGCCGAAGATGAGCGCGAGGCCGATGTAGAACGCCGACCAGCGCGCGGATTCGGCGATCGTCGGCTCGTGCGGCGTGCGCACGTGCGCGAAGAACTCGTACACGAAGAAGGCGATGGTCACCGCGATGGTGATGATCCACACGAGCGGAGTGATGTCCACGAAGGCTCCAAGGGGTCGACAGTAGCGAACGGCCAGGTCTCCTTCATCCCCGGAGGGACCGGCGTCCCGGAATCCGACGTCGGATCCGTAATGACGAGAGCGCCGCAGGCGGAAGTACTCCCCTTGCTTCGCGGTATCTTACGCGACGATCGTGACGCCCAGCGCATCTACTCTGAAGCGATGGACGCCGCTACCTCCCGCCGCTACCATTCGTTCGCCGACTGGGCCCGGGACAGCTCGCCGATCTACGCCGAATGGGCCACCGAGATCGCGGGCGACGACGAGCTCACCGAGCGGATCGCGCTGCTCGGCGAGCGCCGCGGTCAGCCGAACCTCGTCTTCGCCGCCGCACGCTGGGCCGGCTGCGGACTCGAGCCGTTCGCCGCGTGGCGCGAACGCCTGGTCTCGGAGTGGGAACGGGTCGCCGCCATCACGGCGGAGCGCCGCACGCAGACCAACGAGGTCGGACGCTGCACCACCCTCCTGCCTCCCCTTTCGCGCATCGACGGCCCGATCGCCCTGCTCGAGACCGGCACCGCCGCCGGCCTCTGCCTCTATCCCGATCGGTACGCGTACGAGTACTCGTCTCCCGGCTGCGAGCACCCCCGGACCATCGTGCCCGCGGGACCCGATGCCGCTCCGCGCCCGCTGCTGCGCTGCCGCATCGACGATCCCGACGCCGTGCCCGACTCCCTCCCCGACGTCGTCTGGCGCGCCGGCATCGACCTCGCCCCGATCGACGTGCGCGATACGGACGCGGTCTCCTGGCTCGAGACGCTCGTCTGGCCGGGCTCCGTTCACGACGAGCGCGTCGGTCGGCTGCGGGCAGCGGTCGAGGTGGCCCGGGCCGACCCGCCGCGCATCGTCGCCGGCGACATCCTCGACCGCCTCCCCGAGGTCGCGGCCGAAAGCCCTCCCGACGTGACGCTCGTCGTGTTCCACAGCGCGGTGCTCCTGTACCTCGATGCCGACGAACGGCGCCGCTTCGCCGACCTCGTGAGCACCCTCGGGAAACGGGTGAACCGCCGCGTCGTCTGGATCTCGAACGAGACGGCGGGCACCCTGCCGGAGATCGACGGACGGATGCCGCGGCGCGTCGACACAACCGGCAGCTTCGTGCAGACGGTCGACGGGGTGCCGGTCGCACTCGCGGGCCAGCACGGCGCGACCTACGAGGTGTCTCCGTTCCGGTCGTGACGTAACACGCGAGCAGCGTGCGCCCGCACCCGGGAGAATGGCTCGCATGGACTGGCAGACCTCCGAGGACACGGTGCCGAGCGCGCCGATCACGGAGGCCGATGCGCGCCTGCTGCGCGGACGGCCACCTGCCACGGGCGCCTGGCGCGACGGCGACCCCGTCGGGCACCGGAGCTTCGGGGTCTTCGGTCCGCTCTCCACCGAGAGCGGTGAGCAGCTGCCGAGCTTCCGCCTCGCCTACGAGACGTGGGGCGAGCTCTCACCCCAACGCGACAACGCCGTGCTGGTGCTCCACGCGCTCACCGGCGACAGTCACCTGCGCGGCGAGGCGGGCCCGGGTCATCCGACGGCCGGCTGGTGGGAGGACATCGTCGGTCCGGGTCTGGCCATCGACACCGACCGCTGGTTCGTCGTCGCGCCCAACATGCTGGGCGGTTGCCAGGGGTCGACGGGCCCCTCGTCGATCTCGTCCGACGGCTACGAATGGGCGGCACGCTTCCCGTACCTCACGATCCGCGACCAGGTCGCCGCGCAGGTCCGGCTGGCCGACGCCCTCGGGGTCGAGGTCTGGGCCGCGGTCGTGGGCGGATCGATGGGCGGCATGCACGCGCTCGAGTGGGGCGTCGGGCACCCCGAGCGCCTGGAGCGACTCGCCATCCTCGCCGCCCCGCCCGTCAACACCGCCGACCAGATCGCGTTGAACTCCGTGCAGCTCGAGGCCATCCGCATCGACCCGCGGTTCCAGGACGGCGAGTACTACGACGCGGCCGACGGCGACGGCCCCCACCGCGGCCTCGCACTCGCGCGCCGCATGGCTCTGCTGAACTACCGCAGCCCGACCGAGCTGAACCTGCGCTTCCAGCGCACGTGGCAGTCGGGCAAGAGCCCCCTCGGTCTCGGTGGACGCTTCGCGGTGGAGAGCTACCTCGACTTCCACGGCAACAAGTTCACGCGACGATTCGACGCGAACAGCTACATCACTCTCGTCGAGGCGATGAACTCGCACGACGTCGGTCGCGACCGCGGCGGGATCGAAGACGCCCTGGCGCGCGTCACCGCCCGCACCCTCGTGCTGGGCATCGACTCAGACCGGCTGTTCCCCGTCGAGGGGCAGCACCGCATCGCTCGCGGCATCCGATCGACCATCGACGACGCTGCGGTGGTGATCTCGAGCGACTTCGGTCACGACGCGTTCCTCATCGAGACACCGGTCGTCGGCGCCCATCTGCGACGGCTGCTCGAAGGCTGACGCCTCAGCGCGTCGGTGCGGGCGCGTCGGGCCGCGGTGTGCGGGACGACGTCCGCCGTCGCGCACGAGCCTCGACGGCGAAGCTCGTGCAGGCGACCCCGAATCCGGCGAGGGCGAGGACGACCCCCACCCATACCGGCGCGACGTATCCGAGTCCGGCGGCGATCGCGGCCCCTCCGAGCGCCGCGCCCAGCGCGTTGCCCATGTTGAGGGCCGAGTGGTTCAGCGCCGCAGCGATGGACTGATTGTCGCCCGCGACATCCATCAGGCGCGTCTGGATCGTCGGACTCAGCGCCGCGGAGAAGAACCCCACGAGAAAGACGAACAGGCCCACGGTCACGATCCAGCCGGCAGTCAGTGCGAGGAGCGCCTGGATCAGGGCGAGGGCGACGAGACCGCCGAGGAGGCTTCCGCGCAGGTCGCGGTCGGCGAGCCTGCCGCCGACGAGGTTTCCGATCGTCATGCCGACTCCGGCCACGACGAGCACGATGGGCACGGCCCACTGCGGTGAACCGGCTGCCTCGGTGACGAGGGTCGCGACGTAGCTGTACACCGCGAAGAAGCCGCCGAAGCCGATCGCGCCGATGCCGAGGGCGAACCACACCTGACCGATACCGAAGACCCGCAGTTCGGCGCGCAGGGTGCGCGACGGCTCCCCCGCGTGCTGCGGGACCGTCAGGGCGATCGCCACCGTGGCCAGCGCGAAGATCGCCGCGACGACGAGGAACGCGGCCCGCCATCCGAACTGCTGACCGAGGAACGTGCCGAGCGGAACACCCACGACGTTGGCGATGGTGAGGCCCGTCAGCACGAACGCCACGCCCTGCGCGCGCTTGCCCGGCCCCAGGACGTCGGCGGCGACGAGCGCGCCGATGCCGAAGTAGGCGCCGTGCGGGAGCGCCGCGAGGAACCGGGATGCCGCGACGAGCTCGAACGTCGGCAGCACGAGCGTCAGCGCGTTGCCGACGGTGAGGGCGAGCGCGAGGAAGACCATGACCCGGTGGCGCGGGTACTTCGCCACGACACCCGCGATGGTCGGAGCGCCGACCACGACGCCGGCGGCGTAGAGCGTGATGAGCCACCCCGCCTGGGCGATCGCCGCTTCCGGATCGCCCGCGTAGACGGAGGGCAGCAGCTCGCCGGCGATCTCGGGCAGCAGGCCCATGACGACGAACTCGGTCATCCCGATGCCGAAGCTGCCGATCGCGAGCGAGAGCAGGGCCCGGCGGGCGGTCGGGCGAGAAATGGCGGGCGTCGTCACTCCGGGAGCGTAGCGCCGCCCTCGCCCTCGTGTCGAATCGATTCGAGTGCGCCCTCGAGGCGCTCGATCTTGCCGTCGAGCTCGCCGCTGTATCCCGGCCGGATGTCGGCCTTCAGCACGAGCGAGACACGCGACCCGAACGGGAGCACCGCCTCGGTGGCCCGCTTGACGACATCCATCACCTCGTCCCACTCCCCCTCGACCTCGGTGAACATCGAGGTGGTGCGGTGCGGCAGGCCGGATGCCCGCACGACGGCCACGGCCGCGGCGACGGCATCGTGCACCGAGCCGTCGGGATTGCTGCCGGTGCCACTGGGAGCGACGGAGAAGGCGATGAGCATGATGGACCTCCGGATCAGGCGGGAACGGACGAGGGCGTTCGGACGGGAACGCGGACGAGCCGCACCACCATCCAGACGCCGAGGACGACGAGCAGGACGTTGCGCACGGTGAGGATGCCCACACCCAGGGGATGCGCCGACAGCACCTCCCCGTAGAACACCGGGTAGACGAGCTGCGTGAGCGCACTGAGGACGAGCACCAGGATCGCCGGGCGCGCCCAATCGCGGCGCGCGACGACGAGCCCGAGCACGACGGGCGGGACGAGCCAGCACAGGTACTGCGGCGACCCGACCTTGTTCAGCACGATGAACACGGTGACGATCGCGAGCGCCGCGACGGGCAGAAGATCCTTCACCGCGGCGCCGCGGCGCACCTTGACGGCGGCGACGACCGCCACGGCTCCCACGCCGATCATGAGGATCGGAGTCATCGCCGCGATGACCGGATCGATCTCGGTGCCGGTCACCTGGAACGTCAGGATCTCCGTCGAGTAGTAGACGAAGAAGCCCGGGATGCCGAGCATCTGCCCCCACAGGTAGAACATGCTCACGGGCGCCTCGACCTGCAGCCCGCGCCCGGTCTGATCGCCGATGAACCCGAGCGCATGGTCGAGCCCACCGGCGACGACGACGGCCGCGAGCGTCGCGACCGAGACGACGAGCCCGGCACCGACGAGCGCCCACCGCTGCCGGAGCGCCACGACGGCGGCCGCGATGATCGCCGCCGGCCAGACCTTGATCCACGTCGCGACCGCCAGCAGGATGCCGGCCAGCCACGGCCGGCCGCGTAGCCACAGGCAGCCCATGACGGCGAGCGCGACGGTGACGGCATCGAGCCGGTAGAGGCCGACCGGGCCGAGGAGCAGGATGGCGGCGAGCCAGAACCACGCCGCCGTCACGCGTCCGCGCGACCGCGCGCGCCCCACGAGAACCGCGAAGGCGAGGGCGTCCAGCGCCGTGACGAAGATCGCCCAGCCGACCGTGTAACCGGCGATCCAGGCGAACCCGTGGGCCAGGACGAGCGGGATGAGCGCGAGCTGGGGATAGACCCAGTCATCGTCGATCCCGACGATGCCCTCACCGGAGAGCGCCCGCTGGGACCAGGGTTCGTAGACGAGGTAGACATCCCCCATCGGCTGGTTCGGCAGCACGAACCCGAGCACCGAGACCACGACGTGGACGAGCGCGAACGCGACCCACAGCGTTCCCCGTCTCGACACCGTCACATCCTACGGTGAGCGCCTCGCAGCCCGCCGGTGGCGTCAGCGCGCGGCCGGGTCTCCTCCGGAGAGCAGCTCGTCGATCACGGCGGGTACGGCCTCAGCGACGTCCAGCGCTGTGATGGGGCCGGGACCGGCACCGCGACCGGCATGCCCGTGGATGTACGCTGCCGCGGCGGCGAGCGGACCCAGGGCGGCGGCATCCAGATCGTGCTGAGCACCCCGGGCCGCCACGACCGCTCCCAGGATGCCGCCGAGCACGTCACCGGTGCCCGCGGTGGCGAGCCACCCCGTGCCGGCCCGGACGACGGCGGTCCATCCGTCGGGAGCCGCGACGACGGTCTCGGCCCCCTTGAGCAGCACGGCGATGCCCGCCGCGGCCGCAGTCTCGCGGGCGGCAGCGATGCGGTCGGCGAGTGACGTCGGTGTCACCTCGTCGAGGCCGAGCAGCGCACGCAGGCGCGCGTGCTCGCTCTGGTGCGGCGTGACGACGAGCGGGGCGGTCGCGCCCGGGACCAGGTCGAGGGCCCCGGCGTCGACGACGACGGGGAGGTCGCCCTGCAGCAGCTCCCCCAGCCGTGCGGTCTCGGCGGCGGGCCGGGTCGCGGCATCCGTCCCCGAACCGATCAGCCACGCCTGCACGCGTCCGGGCGCGGTCACGGTCTCGGGTCGGCGCTGCAGCACGAGGTCGGCGGGACGCTCGGGGCCCAGGTAGCGGACCATCCCGATGCCGGTCCGCCACGCGGCCTCGACGCCGAGCACGGCGGCTCCCGGATACTCCTGCGATCCGGTTCGCACACCGAGCACCCCGCGGGAATACTTGTGGTCGTCGGCAGTTGGCTTGCGCAGGAGCGCGACCGTGTCGCGCGCATCCCATTCGTGGATCTCGACCATGGCGCCACCCTATCGGCGCCCCGAAGGAGCCCGGCGTGAGCCAGTTGTTCAGCCCCCTGACCATCCGAACCGTCGAGGTGCGCAACCGCCTCTGGGTCGCCCCCATGTGCCAGTACTCGGCGCAGGACGGCATCCCGAACGACTGGCATCACGTCCACCTCGCGCAGTTCGCGTCGGGCGGTGCCGGACTCGTCATGGCCGAGGCCACCGCGGTTGTGCCCGAGGGGCGCATCACCCCGGAGGACACCGGCATCTGGAACGACGAGCAGCGCGACGCCTGGCGCCCGATCGTGACGGCGATCCACGACCGCGGGGCGGTGGCCGCGATCCAGCTCGCGCACGCGGGCCGCAAGGCGTCGACCTATTCGCCGTTCGCCGCCGAGCGCGGGACCGTGCCGGAGGCGGAGGGCGGCTGGCAGGCGCTCGCCCCCTCGGCCGTCGCCTTCGACGGCTACGCCCGGCCCGACGAGCTCGAGCGCGCCGAGATCGACACCCTCGTCACCGCGTTCGCCGACGGAGCACGCCGTTCGATCGAGGCCGGCTTCGACGTGCTCGAGATCCACGCCGCGCACGGCTACCTGCTGCACGAGTTCCTGTCGCCGTTGTCGAACCGGCGCACCGACGAGTACGGCGGCTCGCTCGAGAACCGCGCACGGCTCCTGCTGCGCATCGTCGAGGCGGTCCGCGCCGCGGCACCTGACGCTCCGCTGTTCGTGCGCTTCTCGGCGACCGACTGGGCCGAGGGCGGCTGGGATGTCTCCGGCACGGCGACGGTCGCGGCCTGGGCGCACGTGCGCGGCGCCGACTTCGTCGACGTCTCGAGCGGAGGGCTCGTCGCGCACCAGCGCATCACGACGGGGCCCGGCTACCAGGTGCCCTTCGCCCGAGAGATCCGCGAGACCACCGGCCTCCCCGTCAGCGCGGTCGGCGAGATCACGACCGGGACCCAGGCCGAGGAGATCCTCGCCGCCGGAGCGGCCGATGCGATCATGGCCGGCCGCGAGTGGCTGCGCGATCCGCATTTCGGGCTCCGCGCAGCCGACGAGCTGGGCGAGGACGCCGCGATCTGGCCGCCGCAGTACGTCCGCGCACGGCGCCGCTGAGCTCGCGTCGACGCCCCTCCCGGCTCAGGCCCAGCGAGGTGCGCGGCGCGTGGCGTCGTGCACCTCGCCGATGAGCTCCTCGATGATGTCCTCGAGGAACAGCACCGCGGTCGTCCGCCCCTCGGCATCCCGAACCTGCGCGAGGTGGCGGCTCGACCGACGCATGAGGGCAAGTGCGTCCTCGAGGTCGGTCGTCTCGGCGACCGGCACCATGAGGTGGATGCGCTTGGACTTGATCGGCCGCGACGCCGCGCCGTCGGCATCCTCCGCCTCTCGCAGCACGTCCTTGAGGTGCACGTACCCGACCGGCTGGTCGGTGTCATCGACGATGACGTAGCGCGAGAAGCCGTGCCGCGCGACGGCACGCTCGACGTCCTCGGGGGTCGCCGTCTCGGGCAGCGTGACCAGCTCACCGAACGGCACGGCGACATCCGCCGCCTTCTTATCGGTGAACTCCACGACGGCTGCGACCGTTCCCGACGCATCGTCGAGCACGCCTTCGATCCGGGATGTCGCCACGATGGTGGCGACCTCGTCGAGCGTGTACGTCGAGGTCGCCTCGTCCTTCGGCTCGACCCGGAACAGCCGCACGGCGTGATTGGCGATCCAGTTCAAGGCGACGATGATCGGGTAGAAGACCCGCGAGACCCAACGCAGCGGCGTCGCCAGCAGCAGCACGGCACGGTCGGGCAGCGAGAAGGCCAGGTTCTTCGGAACCATCTCGCCGAACACGACGTGCAGGTACGACACGACGATGAGGGCCACGGCGAAGGCGACGACGTCGACGACGGCCTCGCCCCACCCGGTGAGCCCGAGCGGCACCGCCAGCAGGTGGTGGATCGCCGGCTCCGAGACGTTGAGGATCACCAGCGAGCAGATCGTGATGCCCAGCTGGCACGTCGCGAGCATGAGGGTCGCGTGCTCCATCGCCCACAGCGCGGTCTTCGCCGAGCGCGACCCCTTGTCGGCGAGGGGCTCGATCTGCGAGCGGCGCGCGGAGATGACCGCGAACTCGCTCGCGACGAAGAACGCGTTGAAGGCCAGCAGCACGACGAGCCAGGCCAGTCCCGCCCAATCGTTCATCGACGATCACCGTCCTCGCGTCGCGGGGCCGGTCGCATCGGCTCGACCGCGGACCCGGCGGGTGCTTCCTCGGACACGGGGGTGGGCTCGAAACGCACGCGGTCCACCCGTCTGCCGTCCATCCGCTGCACGGTGAGCGTGCCGTCGTCGATCTCGACGGTGTCGCCGACGACCGGGATCCGCTCGAGCACGCTCATGACGAAGCCGCCGACGGTGTCGTAGACGTCGCCCTCGGGAACCCGGATGCCGGTGCGGTCGAGCACCTCATCGGGACGCAGCTCCGCGGGGAAGACGATGCCTCCGGCGACCCGCAGGACGCCGGCGCGGTTGCGGTCGTGCTCGTCGAGCACCTCGCCGACGATCTCCTCCACGAGATCCTCGAGGGTCACGACACCGGCTGTGCCGCCGTACTCGTCCACGACGATCGCCATCTGGTAGCCCCGGGCGCGCAGTTCGCCGAGGACGGCGTCGAGGTGCACGGCCTCGGGCACCCGCAGCGGCTCCTCCGCGATGGCGGCGGCAGGGACGTCGGCGCGGCGCTCGCGCGGGACGCTGACCGCCTGCTTGACGTGGACGATGCCGGTGATGTCGTCCATCGAGTCGCCGAACACCGGGAATCGGCTGTGGCCCGTGCGCCGCGCGAGCTGGATGACGTCCTCGACGCTGTCTCCCGCGGCGACCGCATGCAGGCTCGGGCGCGGCGTCATGACGTCGGCCGTCGTCAGCCGGGCGAAGGTGAGCGAGCGATCGAGCAACGAGGCGGTGTCCTTCTCGAGGACGCCCGCACTCGCCGACCGGCGCACGAGGCTCGACAGCTCCTCCGCCGAACGGGCACCCGACAGCTCCTCCTTGGGCTCGACGCCCATCGAGCGGAGCACCCCGTTCGCGCTTCCGTTGAGCACCGTGACGGCCGGACGGAACACGGTCGTGAAAAGCGTCTGGAACGGGATGACGAGCTTCGCCGTCTGTCGCGGGATCGCCAGGGCGAAGTTCTTCGGGACGAGCTCGCCGAGGATCATCGAGAAGATCGTCGCGATCGAGACGCCGACGACGGCGGCGACGGGGCGCGACACGGTCTCGGGCCAGCCCCACGCCTCGAACACCGGTGACAGCAGGTTCGAGATCGCCGGTTCCATCGTGTAACCGGTGAGCAGCGTCGTCAGGGTGATGCCGAGCTGCGCGCTCGACAGGTGCGTCGAGGTGATCCGCAGCGCCGCGATCGTCATCGACAGGCGCGATTCACCCGCCGCCTGGCGCGCCTCGAGATCAGCTCGATCGAGGTTGACGAGCGCGAACTCGCTCGCGACGAACAGACCGGTGCCGACGGTCAGCAGGAGCCCCACGCCCAGCATGACGAAATCCATCAGGCGTCACCCCCGATCGGTCGGGGTCGGCGGGGCGAGGGTCGGCAACTGGGAGGGTCGTCCATCGTGCGCCCGATCTTACGCCTGTCGGGCCTGCCGGGCGCAGCCGCGAGAATCGACCCATGACGGATTCGACGAGCGCGCCGGGGAACGTGGAAGACCGAACGACGGGTATCGGCGAGAGCCGCGGCATCCGTGTGCGTCCGTTCGTGCCGGCCGATGTCGAGTCGTACCGGAGATGGCTCCAGCCCGATCAGGACTGGCATCGCTGGGACGGCCCCTACTTCCCCAAGCTCGACGGCGCGGGGGTGGATGCCGCGTGCGCGCGGCTCGCATCCAGCATCGCCGACGGATCGTACGCCGCGCACGCCCCGTTGACGCGGGCGGTCATCGTCACGACGGACGATCCGGCGACGATGCTCGGCACCGTCTCGTGGCACTGGGAGTCGGAAGCCTCGGATTGGCGTCGGATGGGCCTGACGGTCTACGACCCGGGGCAGCGCGGCCGCGGGGTGGGTACCGCGGCCCTGCGCATCTGGACCGACTACCTCTTCCGCACCACCTCCGTGGTCCGGCTCGACTACGCGACCTGGTCGGGGAACGAGCGGATGCTCGCTGTCGGCCGTCGTCTCGGTTTCGCCGAGGAGGCGCGCTTCCGCGACGCGCGCGAGGTGCGCGGCCGACGTTACGACTCGGTGGTCATGGGTGTGCTGCGCGACGAATGGGAGTCGTCCGGCCGCGGGCCGTCGCGGGCGGCGAGCCCTACCAGCTGACGGGGAGCGCCTTGCCCTCTTCGTAGCCGGCGGCCGACTGGAGGCCGACCGTCGCGCGCTCGTGGAACTCTGCGACCGTCGCGGCTCCCGCGTAGGTGAACGACGAGCGCACGCCCGAGGTGATCATGTCGAGCAGATCCTCGACGCCCGGGCGCAGCGGGTCGAGGTAGATCCGCGACGACGAGATGCCCTCGGCGAACAGCTCCTTGCGGGCTCGCTCGTAGGCGTCGAGGCGTCCGAACCGGCCGACGACGGCCTTCGTCGAAGCCATGCCCCACGATTCCTTGAACGCGCGCCCCTCCTCGTCGAGCTGCACCTCGCCGGGCGACTCGATCGTGCCGGCGAACCACGAGCCGATCATGACGGATGCCGCACCCGCGGCGAGCGCCAGCGCCACGTCTCGGGGATAGCGGACTCCCCCGTCGGCCCAGACGTGGGCCCCGCGCTCCGCGGCCGCCTGGGCGGTCTCGAGCACGGCGGAGAACTGCGGCCGCCCGACAGCCGTCATCATGCGCGTCGTGCACATCGCCCCGGGCCCGACGCCGACCTTGAGGATCGTCGCTCCCGCCTCGACGAGGTCGGCGACGCCGTCGGCCGTGACGATGTTCCCCGCGACGATCGGCAGACCGAGGTCGAGCGCTGCGACCTCGCGCAGCGCGCGCAGCATCCCCTCTTGATGCCCGTGGGCGGTGTCGACCACGAGCACGTCCACGCCCGCGGCGGCGAGCGCCTGCGCCTTGGCCGCCGCGTCGCCGTTGATGCCGATCGCCGCCGCGACGATGAGACGCCCGTCGCCGTCGACGGCGGGGCGGTAGATCGCGGTGCGCAGTGCGCTGCGGCGCGACAGCGTGCCCACGAGCGCTCCCTGGTGGAGCATCGCGACGACGGGGACGTCGGCCGCGTCGATGAGGTCGAAGGCGGCGCGAGGATCGGAGACGTCGTCGGCATCGATCGCGGTGGCGCGCCCGCGAACGAGGTCGCCCAGGCGGGCGTCCGGCAGCGCGGTGGCGAGGCGGGCGGCCGGAACGATCCCGGTGATGTCGTCGATGCGCAGCGTCGCCGCCGACGGGTCCGCGACGACGATCCCGTGCCCGTCCAGCGCGGGAAGGATGCGGGATGCCTCGGCGACCGTGGCATCCGGTGAGAGCACGATCGGGGTGTCCCAGGCGACCGGCTGGTCCTTGACCCAGCGGATGGCGGCATCGAGGTCCTGCAGCGGCATGTCCTGCGGCAGGACGCCGAGCCCGCCCCGGCGCGCGAGCGTGGCGGCCAGGCGGGGACCGGTGACGGAGTTCATGTTCGCCGACACGATCGGCAGTGTGGCGGCGGTGCCGTCGCCGGGAGCGAGGTCGACGTCGAGCCGACTCGTGATCGCCGACCGGCGGGGCACGAGGAAGACGTCGGAGTACGTCAGGTCGACCGTGGGCTCAGCACCGGAGAAACGCATGCTCCCTACGCTACGCCGCTGACCCGGCAGACAGCCGGGCATGCGCCGGGGCGGCCGCGGCCGGTCGTCGGCGGGCTCGATCACGATGCGATACCACGGGCGCCGTCGCGGCATCCGGCCCGTTGATCTGGGCTACCCTAGGAGACTGTGCGCGGCGGCGGACCACCGCCGTGAGAACTGATCTTCACCGATGAAAGCAGGCGATCTGCCGTGTCCAGCCAGGCGACCGGAATCGGAACCTCGAACGACGGAGAGTTCGGGGCGAACGAATGGCTCGTCGCGGAACTGTATGAACAGTTCCGCGAAGACAAGAACTCGGTGGACAAGGAGTGGTGGCCGACGCTCGAGGCCTACGCGGCTCACATGAACGGCGGCGCCTCCCAGCCCGCCGCATCCGCACCGGCGAAGCCCGCCGAGGCCGCTCCCGCGCAATCGGCCCCCGCGCAGCCCGCCGCGGCCTCCCACCCCGTGACGGCGCCCGTGCCGACGGTCGGCTCGCAGCCGGTCGCGCGCACGACGGCCCGTCCCGCCGCCGCCCAGCCGGTGCCCGCCCAGGCTCCCACGACGCCCGCCGCCGAGGTGGAGCAGCGCGAGGATGTCGTCACCCCGCTGCGCGGTATGCCGAAGACTCTCGCCGCCAACATGGACGACTCGCTCACGGTCCCCACCGCGACGAGTGTGCGCACGATCCCCGCGAAGCTGATGATCGACAACCGCATCGTCATCAACAACCACATGGCGCGCACGCGCGGCGGCAAGATCAGCTTCACCCACCTCATCGGCTGGGCGCTGATCCAAGCGCTCAAGGCCTTCCCGAGCCAGAACGTCTCCTACGCCGAGGTCGACGGCAAGCCGTCGGTCATCGCGCACGCGCACGTCGGCCTCGGCATCGCGATCGACCTCCCCAAGCCCGACGGCACCCGCGCGCTCATGGTGCCGAGCATCAAGCGCGCCGAATCGCTCAGCTTCGGCGAGTACCTGGCCGCCTACGAGGACCTCGTCAGCCGGGCCCGCAAGAACAAGCTGACCGCGGCCGACTTCCAGGGCACCACGATCTCGCTGACCAACCCTGGCGGCATCGGCACGGTGCACTCGGTTCCGCGGCTCATGCGCGGTCAGGGCAGCATCATCGGCGCCGGCGCGCTCGACTACCCTGCCGAGTTCCAGGGCTCGAGCGAGAAGACGCTCGTCAACCTCGGCATCGGCAAGACGATCACGCTGACGAGCACCTACGACCACCGCGTCATCCAGGGCGCGGGCTCGGGTGAGTTCCTCAAGACCGTCCACGAGCTGCTCATCGGCAAGAACGGCTTCTACGACGAGATCTTCGCCGCGCTGCGCATCCCCTACGCGCCCATCCAGTGGTCGACCGACATCAACGTCGACCTCGCCGAGCGCGTCGACAAGACCGCGCGTGTGCAGGAGCTCATCAACTCCTACCGCGTGCGGGGCCACCTCATGGCCGACATCGACCCGCTCGAGTACCGCCAGCGCACGCACCCCGACCTCGAGATCGAGCAGCACGGGCTGACCTTCTGGGACCTCGACCGCGAGTTCGTCACCGGCGGGTTCGGCAGCAAGCGCGTCATGAAGCTCCGCGAGATCCTGGGCGTCCTGCGCGACTCGTACTGCCGCACGATCGGCATCGAGTACATGCACATCCAGGACCCCGAGCAGCGCAAGTGGTTCCAGGACAACGTCGAGGTCAAGTACCAGAAGCCCGGTCACGACGAGCAGCTGCGCATCCTCGGCAAGCTCAACCAGGCCGAAGCGTTCGAGACGTTCCTGCAGACCAAGTACGTCGGTCAGAAGCGCTTCAGCCTCGAAGGCGGCGAGTCGCTCATCCCGCTGCTCGACGAGGTCCTCCAGGGCGCGGCGCGCACCGGACTCGAAGGGGCCGCGATCGGCATGGCCCACCGCGGCCGCCTCAACGTCCTGACGAACATCGCCGGCAAGACGTACGGACAGGTCTTCCGCGAGTTCGAGGGCTCCGTCGCGATCGGCTCGAAGAGCGGCTCCGGCGACGTCAAGTACCACCTCGGCACCGAGGGCACCTTCGTGGGCGACGAGGGCGACGAACTGCCGGTGTACCTCGCCGCGAACCCGTCACACCTCGAGACCGTCGACGGCGTCCTCGAGGGCATCGTCCGTGCCAAGCAGGACCGCGGTCCGATCGGGTCGTTCTCGTGGCTCCCGATCCTCGTGCACGGCGACGCGGCGTTCGCCGGCCAGGGGGTCGTCGTCGAGACCCTGCAGATGTCGCAGCTGCGGGGCTACCGCACCGGCGGCACCGTCCACGTCGTGGTCAACAACCAGGTCGGCTTCACGACGCTCCCCCTCGACGCCCGCACCTCGGTGTACGCGACCGACGTGGCCAAGACCATCCAGGCGCCGATCTTCCACGTCAACGGCGACGACCCCGAGGCCGTCGTCCACGTCGCCCAGCTGGCGTTCCGCTACCGCCAGGAGTTCAAGCGCGACGTCGTGATCGACCTCGTCTGCTACCGCCGCCGCGGCCACAACGAGGGCGACGACCCCTCGATGACGCAGCCCCTCATGACGAACCTCATCGAGGCGAAGCGGTCGGTCCGCCGGCTCTACACCGAGTCGCTCGTCGGACGCGGCGACATCACCGAGGAGGAGTACGAGCAGGCCAAGCGCGACTTCCAGGATCGCCTCGAGGTCGCCTTCGCCGAGACGCACGCCGCCGAGACCGGCGCGTCCGGCCCGGTGGGTCTGTCGGGCCCGATCGACCAGGCCGTCGGCGCCCCCGAGACGACGGGTGTCGGCGAAGACGTCATCCGGCAGATCGGCGACGCGTTCGTCAACGCCCCCGAGAACTTCACCGTGCACGGCAAGCTCAAGCAGCTGCTCGACAAGCGCCACGACATGAGCCGCAACGGCAACATCGACTGGGCGATGGGCGAGCTCTTCGCGTTCGGATCGCTGCTGATGGAGGGCACCAACGTCCGCCTCGCCGGGCAGGATGCGCGTCGCGGCACGTTCGTGCAGCGCCACGCCGTCCTGCACGACCGTGCGAACGGCCAGGAGTGGCTCCCGCTCGCGAACCTGTCCGAGAACCAGGGCCGCTTCTACGTCTACGACTCCCTGCTGAGCGAGTACGCGGCCATGGCGTTCGAATACGGTTACTCGGTGGAGCGGGCGGATTCGCTGGTGCTGTGGGAAGCGCAGTTCGGCGACTTCGCCAACGGCGCCCAGTCGGTCATCGACGAGTTCATCTCCTCGGCCGAGCAGAAGTGGGCGCAGCAGTCGGGCGTCGTCCTGCTGCTCCCCCACGGCTACGAGGGCCAGGGACCGGACCACTCGTCCGCTCGCATCGAGCGCTACCTGCAGATGTGCGCGCAGGACAACATGACCGTCGCTCGCCCCTCGACGCCGGCGTCGTACTTCCACCTCTTGCGCCGCCAGGCGTACGCGCGTCCGCGTCGCCCGCTCGTGGTGTTCACCCCGAAGGCGATGCTGCGCCTGCGCGGCGCCACGAGCCCCGTCGAGGACTTCCAGAAGGGCAAGTTCGAGCCCGTGATCGACGACACCGCGATCTCCGACAAGAGCGCGGTGAAGCGGGTGCTGCTGCACTCGGGCAAGATCCACTGGGATCTGAAGTCCGAGCTCGACAAGAAGCCGAACCCCGCCATCGCCCTGGTGCGTCTCGAGCAGTTCTACCCGGCGCCGATCGACGAGCTGAAGGCGGTCCTCGCGGGCTACCCGAACGCCGAGGTCGTGTGGGTTCAGGACGAGCCCGAGAACCAGGGAGCGTGGCCCTTCATCGCGCTCGAGGCCGCCGCGAAGCTCGACGGCCGCGCGGTGCGCGGCATCACCCGGCCCGCAGCGGCATCGACGGCGACCGGTTCGCCCAAGGTGCACGCGGTCGAGCAGGCCAAGCTCATCGAGCAGGCGCTCACCCTCTGACTCAGGGGTTGACGAAAGGGGCGGACGTGCGAAGAACGTCCGCCCCTTTCACGTTGCCCGTGGCGGCGTGATCGGCCGATCGGGCGGGATCAGCGCCGCTCAGGCGTGCGCGGCCTCCTGGGCCTGCCGGAGGCGTGCCAGCACCTGGTCGCGGAGCTCTTCGGGGGCCGATTCCCGGCAGGCGCGGGCGACGACCTCGGTGAGCGTACGCGAGACCAGAGCCTCGTCACGACATGCCGGGCACGACTCGAGGTGCTCACGGATGTCGGCGTGCTCGGTCTTGCAGACCTCGTTGCGCAGGTACTCTTCCAGGTCGCGTCGCGCCTTGTCGCAGCCGCAGTCACTCATTTCTTGCTCCTCGTGGGGGGCGTCGCGATGCCCCGCTCCTTCGCGTAGTCGGCCAGCAGGTCACGTAGGAGGCGTCTGCCACGGTGCAGACGGCTCATGACCGTGCCGATCGGGGTTTTCATGATGTCGGCGATCTCCTGGTAGGCGAAGCCCTCGACGTCGGCGAGGTACACCGCCAGCCGGAAATCCTCGGGGATCGACTGCAGAGCATCCTTCACCGCGGATGCCGGCATGTGGTCGATCGCTTCGGCCTCGGCGGAGCGACTGCTGGATGCGGTGGTCGATTCCGCACCGCCCAGCTGCCAGTCCTCGAGGTCGTCGATGGTGCCCTGATAGGGCTCCCGCTGCTTCTTGCGGTAGGTGTTGATGTAGGTGTTCGTCAGGATCCGGTACAGCCACGCCTTGAGGTTCGTCCCTTGCGTGAAGGAGGACCACGAAGCGAAGGCCTTCACGAACGTCTCTTGGACCAGGTCTGCCGCGTCGGCCGGGTTGCGGGTCATCCGCATGGCCGCCGCGTACAGCTGGTCCATGAACGGGAGCGCCTGCTCCTCGAATTGGGCGCTCGGATCCGTGACCGCTTGCTCTTCCATCAGCGGCCAGTCTACGTGGGCGTCCCACGGCACGACTGTGGGATCGGCGAGTGCGATCATGGACTCCCTTCCTCCGTGTTTCGAACATCCTCGACAGGACGAACGGGTTCGATACTGTGGAAACCCATGACCCCCGCCGCGTATTCCCCCCGTCCCGCCGACATCGGCGCGCCGTGGCGCGCTCCCGTCGCCGATGCCCCCGTCCGAGCCGAGGTCGCCGTCCCCGGGTCCAAGTCGATCACCAACCGCGAGCTGGTGCTCTCCGCCCTGGCCGAGACGCCCTCCCGCCTGATCGCGCCGCTGCACTCCGACGACTCCGCACGCATGATCGACGCCCTGCGGGCTCTGGGAGCCCACATCGAGGCCGTGCCCGGCGATGGCCGATTCGGCCCCGACCTCGTCGTGACGCCGTTCGGCGAGGAAGTCGGCGACGCCGTCGTCGACTGCGGTCAGGCCGGCACCGTCATGCGCTTCGTTACTCCCCTGGCGGGCCTCGCCCGCGGTGAGGTCACCGTCACCGCTCACGAGAGCGCGCTGCACCGCCCGATGGCCGAGATGATCCGCAGCCTTCGCGAGCTCGGCGTCGACATCGACGACGGCGGCCGGTGGACACTGCCCTTCCTTGTCCACGGCCACGGCCACGTCCGCGGCGGCGAGGTCACGATCGACGCGAGCGGGTCGAGCCAGTTCGTCTCGGGCCTCCTGCTGGCCGCGCCTCGCTTCGACGTCGGCCTGCGGCTCGTGCACGACGGCCACCGCCTGCCGAGTCTTCCCCACATCGACATGACGGTCGAGGCCCTCGGCCACCGCGGGGTCGTCGTCGAGCGACCGAGCGAGCGGGAGTGGCTCGTGCCGGCCGGTCCGCTGCGCGGCAAGGAGCTCACGATCGAGCCCGACCTTTCCAATGCGGCTCCGTTCCTGGCCGCCGCCGTCCTCACCGGCGGCCGTGTCACCGTGCCGCACTGGCCCGTGCACTCGACCCAGCCGGGTGCCCTGCTGGCCGACATCCTCACCGAGATGGGGGCGCGCGTCACGCGACGCAGCGGCGTGCTCGCCGTCACCGGAACCGGCGAGATCCGAGGAGTCGATCTCGACCTGTCCGCCGCGAGCGAGCTGACCCCGTCGCTGTTCGCCCTGGCAGCGTTCGCGGATTCGCCGAGCACGCTTCACGGCATCGGGCACATCCGCGGCCACGAGACCGACCGCATCGCCGCCCTCGTCGGCAATCTGCGTGCGCTCGGCGGTTCGGCTGAAGAGCTCGAAGACGGCATCCGGATCACGCCGGCGCCCCTGCGCGGCGGACTCTGGCGGGCTCACCACGACCACCGGATGGCGACCGCCGGTGCCATCATCGGACTGCGCGTGCCGGGGGTCGAGGTCGACGACATCGGCACGACCGCCAAGACGATGCCCGAGTTCCCCGAGCTGTGGGCCGAGATGCTCGCGGACGACGTGCGGGTCGACGGGTGAGCTGGCTCGGCGGCGACGACGACCTCGACGAGGAGTACGACGAGTCCGATATCCGGATGCGTCCGAATCCGAAAGCGAACCGACCCCGCACGAAGCGGCGCCCTGCCCACAGCGACGCGCAGGTGGCTCGCGTCGTGGGCGTCGACCGCGGCCGCTACACCGTGCTCATCGACGAAGACGGCGACGACGAGCACACCGCTCTCGCGGTGCGCGCGCGTGAGCTGCGCAAGCAGCCGATCGTCAGCGGCGACCGGGCACGAGTCGTCGGCGACGTCTCGGGAGACGAAGGCACCCTCGGCCGCATCGTCGGCATCGAACCACGCACGACGCTGCTGCGGCGCAGCGCAGACGACACCGACCAGGTCGAGCGGATCGTCGTGGCCAACGCCGACCAGATGGTCATCGTCGTGGCCGCAGCCGACCCCGAGCCGCGCCCGCGACTGGTCGACCGATACCTCATCGCTGCGCTCGATGCCGGCATCCACCCCCTGCTCGTGGTGACGAAGACCGACCTCGCCGACCCCTCGGCGTTCCTCGCGCACTTCGAGGGCGTCGACGACCTCGAGGTCCTCACGAGCGGACGGGGCCGGATGCCGGTGGCCGAGCTCGGGGCGAGGCTCGTGGGCCATGCGACGGTGTTCGTCGGCCACTCCGGCGTCGGCAAGTCCACGCTCGTCAATGCCCTGGTGCCGACCGCGGCTCGGGCGACCGGGCACGTCAACGAGGTCACCGGGCGCGGCCGGCACACGTCGAGCTCGACGGTGTCGCTGCGGTACCGCGGGCCGGAGGGACGCGGGTGGGTCATCGACACGCCGGGCGTGCGCTCGTTCGGCCTCGGACACGTCGATCCGGCCAACATCCTCGCCGCCTTCACCGACCTCGCCGCCGTCGCCGAGGAGTGTCCGCGCGGATGCACCCACCTGCCCGACGCACCCGACTGCGCCATCATCGAGGCGGTCGCAGCGGGGCGGCTCGGAGAACGCGGACCGGCCCGCCTCGATTCGCTGCAGCGTCTGCTCGGCACGTTCTCGGCCGGTGTCGACCCAGCCGTACGTCGTTCTAGGCTGGATTCATGACGCGTCTGGAACCGGGCGACCTCGCCCCCGCATTCACCCTCGACGACCAGGACGGATCGGCGCTGTCGCTGGCGGACCTGCGCGGACGGCGCACGGTCGTCTTCTTCTACCCCGCGGCGATGACCCCGGGCTGCACGCGCGAGGCGTGCGACTTCCGCGACAGCGTCGAGTCGCTGCGAGCCGCGGGCATCGAGGTCATCGGGATCTCGCGCGATGACGAGGCGAAGCTGCGGCGCTTCCGCGAGCAGGAGCAGCTGACCTACCCGCTGCTGAGCGACCCCGACCACGCGGTCCACGAGGCGTACGGCGCGTGGGGCGAGAAGATGAACTACGGCAAGACCGTCGAAGGGGTGATCCGCTCGACCTTCGTCATCGACGCCGACGGCCGGATCGAGCACGCGCTCTACAACGTCAAGGCCACGGGCCACGTCGCCCGCGTCCGGACGCTGCTCGGCCTGGCCTGACGGAGGCGGGCCGGCCTCAGGCTTCGCCGCGATCGCGCGCCGCGCGCCGCGTGGCGGCCACGAGGAGCACGAAGCCGACGATGCCCGGTACCGCGATGAGCACAGCGGTACCGGCGTCGGCGTACTGTCCCGTGGCAGCTCCGAGAGCGACAGCCAGGATGAGCAGCTGCGCCACGATGCCTCCGGATCGGCCCCACGAGACCCGGCGCCAGACGGAGACGGCGAAGGCAACGAGGGCGGCCGCACCGATCGCCGTCAGGACGATGAGCGCCACCGAGCTCGGCACGTCGATCGTGTCGCCGCCGACGAGAGCGACGATCTCCCATCCGACGACCGCCAGCAGCGCGGCGGCCTCGGCGGCGAGCACAGCTCCCGCGATGCGTTCGACAGCAGAAGGGGCCATGGCATCCGACCTTCGGTCCGGGCCGCACGAAACCGATATTCACGGCCCGGCGGCGAGCAAATACGCAGTTCACCCTTGATTCATCTGTCCGGGCTATGGGACGATAGACCAAGCCGTGTGCTCCCACAGCGAAGTGGGGCGAGCATCCGCTCGCACACTTAACCAGGGTACCGGACTACCCGAGTCCGGCCTGACAGAATCACCACCCCAAGGAGCACCACATGGATTGGCGCGATAAGTCTGCCTGCCTGACCGTCGACCCCGAACTCTTCTTCCCCGTGGGCAACACCGGCCCCGCCGTCGACCAGATCGAGAAGGCGAAGGCCGTCTGCGCCCGTTGCACGGTCACCGAGATCTGCCTGCAGTACGCCCTCGAGACCGGCCAGGACTCGGGCGTCTGGGGAGGCCTCTCCGAAGACGAGCGCCGCGCACTGAAGCGCCGCGCCGCACGCGCACGCCGCGCCTCCTGAGGCGCTCTCCGCTCTCGGCGTCGCCGACGCGGCGCCGAGGCACCGCGGTCGGCGAGACCGACCGCCCCGCTCAGCTCGCGTCTCGCTCGATGTAACGCAGCGGGATGTCGATAGTCACCTCGGTGCCGCTCCCGACGAGCGTGTGCCAGTCGATCGTCCCGCTGAGCTCGCCCTGGATCAGCGTGCGAACGATCTGCGTGCCGAGGCCGCGCCCGACCTGACCCTCCGGCAGTCCGCTTCCCGAGTCGCGTACCTTGACCTCGAGGCGCTCCGCCGAACGTTCCGCGACGATCTCGACGTCGCCCTCGGTGCCGGCGAGCCCGTGCTCGACGGCGTTCGTCACGAGCTCGGTGAGCGCGAGAGCGAGAGGTGTGGCGTACTCGCTGGGCAGGGTCCCGAAGCGGCCGGTCGACCGGGTCCGGGCGCGGGTGTTGGGGGCTGCGGCCACCTCGGCGACGAGCTTGAGCACCCGTGCGAAGACCTCGTCGAAATCGACGTTCTGCGCGAGTCCCTCTGAGAGGGTGTCGTGCACGACGGCGATGGCCGAGACGCGACGCATGGCCTGTGTCAGCGCGTCGCGCGCCTCCTCCGAATGCGTCCGGCGGGCCTGGATGCGCAGGAGCGACGCGACGGTCTGCAGGTTGTTCTTCACCCGGTGGTGGATCTCGCGGATCGTCGCGTCCTTGGTGATGAGCTCCTGCTCCTGATGACGGATCTCGCTGACGTCACGGCACAGCACGATCGCACCGATGCGGGTCCCGTGGTCGCGCAGCGGGATCGTCCGCAGCGAGACGGTCACTCCGCGCGCCTCGATGTCCGCGCGCCATGGTGCACGGCCGGCCATCACGATCGGCAGCGACTCGTCGAACTCGCGTTTGCTGGGGAGGATGGCCGTCGCGACCTCGATGAGGGGCTCCCCCTCGAGCTCGTCCTCGAAGCCCAGCCGGTTGAAGGCCGACAGCGCGTTCGGGCTGGCGAAGGTCGTCATGCCGTCGACGTCGAGCCGGATGAGTCCGTCGGATGCGCGCGGCGCACCGCGACGCGGCGCGGTCGGGGCATTGAGGTCGGGGAAATCGGACGAGGCGACCATTCCGAACAGGTCGTCGGCGCAATCGTTGAACGTGATCTGCTGACGCGACGGCGTCCGCGCCTCACCGAGGTTCGTGTGCCGCGTGAGCACACCGACGACGTGCGCGGGGCGCCCCTCGGCGGCCCGTTCCCGCACGATGGGCACCGCTCGCACGCGCGTCGGAGTCTCTTCGAACCAGTCGGGTGAGGCGGAGTCGACGATGCGCGCCTGGGTGAAGGCGTCCTTCACCTGCGTACGCCACTGCGGCCGCACCCGATCGCCGACGATGTCGCGGTAGAACAGCGTCGCCGCTCCCCCGGGCCGGGTGTGCGCGACCGCGATGAACGAGTCGTCCGCCGTGGGCACCCAGATGACGATGTCCGCGAACGCGAGATCGGCCAGCAGCTGGCCGTCACCGGCGAGGCGGTGCAGCCACTCGACATCGGCGTCGGTGGACAGTCCTTGAGCATGGACGAGATCGCTGAGGGTCGACACCATCCCAGACTAGGGGGCCGGCCCCGCCGCCGCGGCGCCCGCCGTCACACGCTGCCGCCGGCGGGCCTCCTCGGCCGGGCGGGCGGGTGGCGAGATCACCTCGCCGACGAAGCGACGGACGGCAGCCGGGATCGATCCCCGTCCGTTGCCTTCCCCGACGGGCCGGGCTGCGAGAAGCGCGGCGTCGGTGGCGCGGGGGTCCCAGGGGACGAACCAGCATCGCTCGATGCCCGCGTAGCGCTCGAAGCTGCGACGGATCTGACCTCGCGGGTCGATCCCGAGCGGGCCGCCGCGGAGCTTGTTGACCACCACGTGCACGGGCACCGCCCCCACGATCGACCGCAGGTCCGGATACACCCGCAGGAAGCGCGAGAGTCCCACCGGGTCGGCGGCCGCGACGGCAACGACCGCGTCGGCCGCCTCGAGCGCGGCGAGCGTGGCCCCGTTGCGGCGGGGCCCGTCGAGATCGCTCACGATCTCTTCGTCGCGCTCGAGAGAGGCGGAGACATCGACGAAGACGTCATCTACCCAGTCACGGCACGTCTCGAGCACGCGGGCGACCCGGTCGAACCCGAGTTCCGGCCAGCGTGACGGGCGGTTGATCCCGGCGAGCACCTCGACGGCGCCGGCAGGCTCGGCGATGCGCGCCAACTCGCCGGGCGTCAGCTCGCCCCGCGATGCCCGGCGGCACGCGGCCGCGAGGCCTGGTCCCTCGTCGGGGACGCCGAGCGCGATGGCGATCGCGGGTGCGTGCGTGTCGGCATCGGCGAGCGCGACACGGCGGCCGTCGCGTGCGGTCTCGCGAGCGAGCTCGATCGCCAGCGTCGTCCGCCCCGGCGCGCCGGACGCGCCCCACACCACGATCACCCGTCCGCGCGACGAGCGGGCCTGCCCCGCGGCAGGCACTGCTGTGACGGCATCCAGGGCATCCGTCCCCGCATCGACGACCGCGATCCCGAGGATCTCCGCGGCGCGGCGCTCGGCGGGACCTCGCGCCCAGGCGACGATCCGGGTCGCCGTCCGGTCGCACAGTTCCACGACCTCGCGCGTGAGCCACGATCGGGATGCGGCCAGGATCAGCACGTCGGCACTCGCCACGGTGTCCGCCGCGCCCGGCCGTTGGACCGTCCCCTTCACCGCTCCGGCACCCGAGAGGCCGCGTGCTGCGACGGCCACGTCGTCGGCGGCCAGCACTGCCACGTCCGCGAGGCCGCCCGCGCGCAGTCGCTCGACGAACGGCGCGTGCTCCGGGATCGCCACCACGACGCGCATCAGCGTCCGCCGCCCGTGGCGGGGATCACGGAGATGGCATCCCCCGAGCCGATCGCGGCGAGCACGGCGGCGACGTCATCACGCGGAACCACCAGCTCGACCGCGGCGGAGCGCTGCTGCCCGACGAGCCCTTCGCTGCTCTGCAGAGCTCGCACCGTCGCGTCGGGGACGAGGATGCGGGGGTCGGCGAACACGTCGCGTTCACGCCGGGGTGCGCTCCACACCTCGACGCGGGTACCCGCCGTCACCGAACCGGGTACGGCATTCGTCGTCTGCACGACGACCGTCGTGGCGTCCGCCTCCGCGGGAGAGGCCACCGCGGCGCGCGGCACCAGTTCGCCGGCCGGAATCGTCCGCGACGCGACCCCGCCCGGCTCGAGGGTCCCCGGCGCGGCGTAGAGATCGCCTGCCGGCCCCAGCACCACCTCGACGACCCGCAGATCCGCGGCGTCGACCGGTTCGCCGACGACGATCGTCCGGGCCGCGCTGAGAACGGTCGAGGTCTGCCGTGCCGCAGACACGACGGACCAGACTCCGGCGATGGAGACCAGCACGAGAACGACGCCGATGATGACGCGTGCGTCGGCCCGTCGGATGCGGCTGCGGAGGGAGGTGCGTACGGCCATACCCCCATCGTGCGCGAGCGGAGGAGACGACGCCCGCCGTTGTCCACAGGGGTGTCAAGGGCCGGGCAGAGGAACGAGCGCGCGCGGATAATGGAGGCATGCCCGCCATCCCCGACAGCGCGCGCTTCCTGACCCCGTCCCAGGTCGCCGAGACGCTGCAGATCGAGGTCGACGAGGTGATCGCGCTCGTCCACGAGGGCCGGCTCGTCGGGGCCAAGGTGGGAACGCCCGCCCGCTGGCGCATCGAATCGGCGAGCGTCGAGGATTACCTCGATGCCCAGGTCGAGGATGCTCGTCGCGCCGCGCTGTGGCAGCAATCGCAAGTCGCCAGCTTCCCCGAGCTCTGGGCGCGGCAGCGACGGCCGGAGTGACCCCTCACCCGGCGGATCCGTCGAGGTGCACGGTTCGCAGCGCCCGATAGCCGATGATCCGGTGCCCGGTCACGGCGCTCGCGCGGCGGGGCTCCCCCGCGTCGTGGAGGGCGAAATCGACGTGGTCCGCGCCCGCACGGTCGATGGTTCCCGTCCAGCTCGTCCCCCCGGCCACCACGACGCGGACGCCGACGCGACGACGCGCGAGATCGCGCAGCATGAAACCGAGGGTCATGCGTTCGGCGAGCGCGGAGTGGCTCCGGGTGGGGCGAGCGCTGCGGAGCAGATCGGGTTCTGCCGCGGCGATCGAGGCCACGGCGTCGAGGGGGACCACCGCGGCTCGGGACCCGGCGGTGTTCTCGACGGCGATCCAGTCAGATCCGACGCCGGTCAGGCGACCGCGAACGGCATCCGCGGCGATGACATCGACCGCGATCTCGAGGCCGACCAGCTCCACGAGGCGCTCGCGGAGTGTGAGCCGCGAGAGGCGCAATCGTTCGGCCTCGGTGTCGAGCGCGGCACGCTCGGCCTCCCACTCGGAGTCGAGCTGGTGTTCGAGGTCTTCGAAGAGGCGCTGCCATCGCACCCCGCGAGGTTATCGGCAGTGCACCTGCCCGGAGCAGCCTGTCCACAGGTTGGAGAATTCTCATCCGGCCGGATTCGGCAGTGTGCTGTACTCATCGGCGTTGACAGAGCCGATGGAAGGAGGTTCGCGCGATGACGTCGATGAGCGCCGGTGAACCCCGCCGGTACCCCCGCATCGGGTCCTCGCTCGACATCGCGGAGTACTTCGCCGCGCAGCCGACCTCGACGGCCGATCTCCCGGATCCCGAGCCGTTGGTGCGCAACCTGACCCGCGGTGTCCTCGAGGTTCTCGCCGGAGTCCGTGAAGTCGAGCAGCTCGCCCGGTGGCTGAGCGAGGATGCCTTCCGGGTGCTGGTGACACGCGCGAACCTCGCGGCGCGCGCACGCAGCGCCCGGCAGGTCACCCCGGCGCGACCTGTCTACTCGATCGTCAGGGTCCGGATGTGCGAACCGGCCGACGGCGTCGTCGAGGGAACGGTGATCGTCACCACCCCGCACCGCACGCGCGCGGTGGCGCTCCGGCTCGAGGGCCTCGACGGCCGATGGCGGGCGACCTCGCTCGCCCTGCTGTGACCGGCTCCTACTGCTTGTACGACGACAGGAAGTTGCCCAGGCGCTCGATCGCCTCGGTCAGCACGCGCGCCTCGGGCAGCGTGACGATCCGCAGGTGGTCGGGGTCGGGCCAGTTGAACCCGGTCCCCTGCACCAGCAGCACGTGCTCGGCCACGAGGAAGTCGTAGACGAGCTTGCCGTCGTCGTGGATGTCGTAGACCTCGGGATCGAGGCGTGGAAACGCGTACAGCGCCCCCTCGGGCTTGTGACACGTCACGCCCGGGATGCTCTCGAGCCCCTCCCATGCGGCATCCCGCTGCTCGTGCAGCCGCCCCGTCGGCGCGATCAGCGCTTCGATCGACTGCACGCCCGACAGCGCGGCCTGCACCGCGAACTGCGCGGGCACGTTCGGGCACAGGCGGGTCGAGGCCAGCAGCTGGATGCCCTCGAGGAAGCCCTTCGCATGCGCCTTGGGCCCCGTGATGACGAGCCAGCCCGAGCGGTACCCCGCGACGCGGTACGTCTTGGAGAGGCCGTTGAACGTCAGACAGAGGAGGTCGGGCGCGAGGGTCGCCAACGGGATATGGGTCGCCTCGTCGTAGAGGATCCGGTCGTAGATCTCGTCCGAGAGCAGGAGGAGCGAGTTCTCGCGGGCGATCTGCACGATGCCCTCGAGAACCTCGCGGCTGTACACCGCGCCCGTGGGATTGTTCGGGTTGATGACGACGATGGCCTTCGTCTGCGGAGTCACCTTCGAGCGGATGTCCTCGAGGTCGGGCTCCCAGCCCTGCGTCGCATCGCACAGGTAGTGCACGGGCTTGCCGCCGCCGAGGCTCGTCATCGCCGTCCACAGCGGATAGTCGGGCGCGGGGATCAGCACCTCGTCGCCCTCGTCGAGGAGAGCCTGCATCGTCATCGTGATCAGCTCGGATACACCGTTGCCGAGGTAGACGTCGTCGGGGTCGACGTGAGGGAACCCCGGAACCTCCTCGTAGCGCGACACGACGGCGCGCCGTGCGGAGAGGATGCCGCGACTGTCGCTGTAGCCGTGCGCGTTCGGCACCGACTCGATCATGTCGCGGACGATCTGGAAGGGCGCCTCGAACCCGAAGATGGCGGGGTTGCCGGTGTTGAGCTTCAGCACGCGATGCCCGTCGGCCTCGAGTCGGTCGGCCTCGGCCAGGGCGCTGCCACGAATTTCGTAGAGGACGTCCTTGAGCTTCGATGACTGATCGAGGATTCGGCGGTTCATCCGATCAGGATATCCGGCGGTCGAGCGGGCCGATCGACGATGCGTGGCCCGCTCGCCGGATCACTTCTTCTTGCCCGCGGCCCGCCGCACCGCACGGTTGCCCGCGTCGCCGGCATCCTCGTTCGCGCCCATCTTCTGCCCGAACGCACCGCGCGGTGCGTCGGCGGGGGCCTCCTGCTCGGCCGCCTGCTGACGCGCCTTCGCGGTCGCGGTCTTCTGGACCTGACCGCGATCGTTGCGCACCTCGACCTCGCCCGACCCGGTGTCGCTCGGGGCGGAGTACTCGAGCTTCTGCGTCTCGACGGGCGTCGGGGTGAGCCCCTTGGCGTCGACGTCGCCGCTTTCGGCGGAGCGGACCTCGACCTCGAGGTTGTAGAGGAAACCGACCGACTCCTCCTTGATCTGGCTCATCATCGACTGGAACATCTCGTACCCCTCGCGCTGGTACTCGATGAGCGGATCGCGCTGTGCCATCGCACGCAGGCCGATGCCGTCCTTGAGGTAGTCCATCTCGTAGAGGTGGTCGCGCCAGCGGCGGTCGAGCACCTGGAGCACGACGCGGCGCTCGAGTTCGCGCATGGCCGGCTCACCGAGCGTCTCCTCGCGCTTCTGGTAGGCGATCTTCGCGTCGGAGAGCAGCTCGCGCTTGAGCACGTCGGCGGTGATGCGTCCCTTGTTCCCGGCCTCGGCCACGACCTCGTCGATCGTGACGCCCACGGGGTAGAGCGTCTTCAGCTCGGTCCAGAGGGCGTCGAAGTCCCAGCTCTCGGTGTGACCCGACGACGTGTGGTCGTCGATGACGGCGCTGATGGCATCCTCGATGAAGTGCTGCACGCGCTCCGACAGGTCGTCGCCGTGGAGCACCTGGCGGCGGTCGGCGTAGATCGCCTCGCGCTGGCGGTTGAGCACGTCGTCGTACTTGAGGACGTTCTTGCGGATCTCGGCGTTGCGCGCCTCGACCTGCGCCTGCGCGCTCTTGATCGCCCGCGAGACCATCGACGACTCGATCGCGACGTCCTCGGGGAAGTTCGTCCGCGCGAGGATCGCCTCGGCCGCGCCCGACTGGAACAGGCGCATGAGGTCGTCGGTCAGCGACAGGTAGAACCGGCTCTCACCGGGGTCGCCCTGACGACCCGAACGTCCGCGCAGCTGGTTGTCGATGCGGCGCGACTCGTGACGCTCGGTGCCGAGCACGTAGAGTCCGCCGGCTGCGACGACCTTCTCGGCCTCTTCGGCCACGGTCTCGCGGACCGATGCGAAGACCTCGTCCCACGCGGCCTCGTACTCGTCCGGCGTCTCGACGGGGTCGAGCCCGCGCGACTTCATCTCCTGGACGGCGAGGAACTCGGCATTGCCGCCGAGCATGACGTCGGTACCGCGACCGGCCATGTTGGTCGCGACCGTCACGGCGCCCAGGCGACCGGCACGCGCGACGACCTCGGCCTCCCGGGCGTGGTTCTTGGCGTTGAGGACCTCGTGCTTGACGCCCTTCTTCGCGAGCAGACGCGAGAGGTACTCGCTCTTCTCGACGCTCGTCGTGCCCACGAGCACCGGCTGGCCCGTCGCGTGGCGCTCGACGATGTCTTCGACGACCTGCGCGAACTTCGCGGTCTCGTTCTTGTAGACGAGATCGGGCTGGTCCTTGCGGATCATCGGCTTGTTCGTCGGAATCGGGACGACGCCGAGCTTGTAGGTCGACATGAACTCGGCCGCCTCGGTCTCGGCGGTACCGGTCATACCCGAGAGCTTGTCGTAGAGGCGGAAGTAGTTCTGCAGCGTGACGGTGGCGAGGGTCTGGTTCTCGGCCTTGACCGGAACGCCTTCCTTCGCCTCGATGGCCTGGTGGATGCCTTCGTTGTAGCGACGGCCGACGAGGATACGACCCGTGTGCTCGTCGACGATCATGACCTCGTCGTTCATGACGACGTAGTCGGTGTCGCGCTTGAACAGGGCACGCGCCTTGATCGAGTTGTTCAGGAAGGAGATGAGCGGGGTGTTCGCCGACTCGTAGAGGTTGTCGATGCCGAGGTAGTCCTCAACCTTCTCGATGCCGGGCTCGAGCACACCGACAGTGCGCTTCTTCTCGTCGACCTCGTAGTCGACACCCGGTTCGAGGGTGAGGGCGACGCGCGCGAACTCGACGAACCAGCGGTTCGCCTCGCCCGACGACGGCCCCGAGATGATGAGGGGGGTGCGGGCCTCGTCGATGAGGATCGAGTCGACCTCGTCGACGACGGCGAAGAAGTGGCCGCGCTGCACGAGGTCCTCGCGCCGCCAGGCCATGTTGTCGCGCAGGTAGTCGAAGCCGAACTCGTTGTTCGTGCCGTACGTGATGTCGGCGGCGTACTGCTCACGGCGGACCTCGGGGGTCTGACCCGAGACGATCGTTCCGGTGGTCATGCCGAGCGCGCGATAGACGCGGCCCATGAGCTCGGACTGGTACGAGGCGAGGAAGTCGTTGACGGTGATGACGTGGACGCCCTTGCCCGCGATGGCGTTGAGGTAGGCCGCGAAAGTCGCCGTCAGCGTCTTTCCTTCACCGGTCTTCATCTCGGCGATGTTCCCGAGGTGAAGGGCCGCGCCGCCCATGACCTGCACGTCGTAGGGACGCTGACCGAGCGTGCGCTTCGCAGCTTCGCGAACGGCGGCGAACGCCTCCGGCATCAGGCGGTCCAGCGTCTCGCCGGCCTCGTAGCGCGTGCGCAGCTCGGCGGTCTCGTTCCGCAGCTCGTCGTCGGTGAGCCGGGCGTAGTCCTCTTCGAGCGCGCCCACGGCCTTGACGATCTGCTGCAGACGGCGCAGCACGCGGCCCTCACCGGCGCGGAGCAGTTTCTCGAGAGGGTTGGCCACAGCGGATCTCCATCTGTCGGGTGCGCCGACGCCACGTCGGCCGCGCCCGCGCGTGCGCACGGGCATATGGAGCCCATGTTATCGGCCCGTGACCTTGGCGTCGCCTGCGAGAGACGATGACCTCCCGTCCGGCGACGACCGCGAGACCTAGGATCGGAGCATGGCTGGATTCTGGGGCAGACGCAAGCGGGAACAGCAGGATGTCGCGGACGCGGACGCGAACCTCGCACGCGAGGCGGACATCGCCCTCGTCGGAGCGGACGAGCGCCTGCGTGTCACGAGCGACGAGATGGTGTTCGCCGAGGCCGAGCTCGGCGACGAGGCCACTGCTCCGCTGCGCGAGGCGATCGCCGCAGTGCGCCACCACCTCGGCGAGGCGTTCCACCTCAAGCAGCTCAACCACGACGAGATCCCCGACACACCCGAAGAGGTGCGCACGCGGAACGCGCGCATCGTTCAGCTGTGCGAATGGGCCCAGGACCTGCTCGACGACCGCGTCTCGGCCCTGTCCGAGGCGATCGAGCGCGCCCGGCGGGCACCCGAGATCCTCGCCGGCATCCGGGCCGACGTCGCGGCCCTGCGCGAGCGCATCGCCCCCGCCCGCGCCGTCATCGACCGGGTCTCGAGCCGCTACCACCCCGACGCGCTCAACCGGGTCAGCGGGAACGCGGATGAGGCCGCGGGACTGCTCGAGTTCGCTGAGCACGGGGCGGATGTCGCCGAGCGCCGGCGCGCTGCCGGCGAGCGCGGTCCCGCGAACATCGCGCTCGAGACCGCCACCGAAGCCGTGCGCCGCGCGCGCACCCTGCTCGACGCGGTCGACGACTTCGAGGTCGAGGCTCTACGGGCGCAGTCCACGCTCGCCGACGTCGTCGCCGACTCGCGCGACGACCTCGTCGCGGCGCGCACGGCTCCGCAGACCCCGGCGGTCACCACGGCCATGGCGGAACTCCAGCAGGCGCTGACGCGCGTCAGCCCCGCCGGCACTCCGGGCGACCCGTTCGCGGAGCTGTCGATGCTCCGCGAGAAGAACGCGGCACTCGACGTCGCCGTCGACACCGCCCGCGAGCGCGCTGCCCGCCCGATCCCGCCCGAGAGCCACGTCCGGCACGCGATCGACGACGCCGATCGCCAGCTGTCCGTCGCGCGGAGCGTTATCGCCGGTCACCGCGGGTGGATCGGCGCCGACGCGCGCACGCGGCTCGCCGAGGCCGAGAGTCTGCGCCTCGGGCTCGCTCCCGTCGGCCCGATCCCCGAAGACGACCGAGAGAAGGCACTCGCCGATGCGCGGCGGTGCGCCGCCCTCGCGGGCGAGGCCTTGCAGCTCGCCCAGCGCGACATCGACGGCTCGCGTCCGAACGACGGCTGGGGCGGCCCCGGCGGGTACGGCGGCGGCTGGGGCGGCCGCGGCAACGGCGGCAACATGGTGGGCGGCATCCTGGGTGGTCTCGTGATCGGCAGCATGCTCGACGGCATGTTCGACTGACAGCCCCGGCTTCGGCCGGCACACACGACGGGGGGCGGATGCCGTGATGGCACCCGCCCCCGTCGTCGTCATCAGATCAGGACGCGAGCTCGGCCTCCGGCGGAGCGGCCGCGGTCAGCGAGATGACACCGTAGTCCCACCCCTTGCGGCGGTACACGACACTCGGGTGGTCGGTGCGGGCGTTGATGAACAGGAAGAAGTCGTGTCCGACGAGCTCCATCCGGTCGACGGCTTCCTCGACGGTCATCCACTCTGCGCCGAACTCCTTGGTTCGGATGACGACGGGCGTGTAGTCGTCCTCGTCGGCGGAGTCGCCGACAACGGGCACTTCGCCCGTCGCGACGGCACGCAGGACCTCGACCGATGCGGGTTCGACGTCGATGCCCTCGAGAGCGCCGGTTCCCTTGTCGAGCTTGGCTCCTCGAGGGTGGTTCCGCGCATCGACGCGCTTGTCCTTGGCGCGGCGAACCTGCTCGACGAGCTTGTCGACCGCGAGATCGAGGGCGACGAACTTGTCGCCGTCCGTGGCCTCGGCCCGGACGATCGGTCCCTTTCCGGTGAGGGTCAGTTCGACGGTCTCGTCATCCATGCGCCCGTTGCGGTAGGCATGATGCGTGACCTTGATGTCGAGGCGCTGCGCACGAGGTGCGAGCGTCTCGATGCGACTGGACTTCTCTTCAGCCACCGTGCGGAAGCGATCCGTGATCCCGACTCCCACGCCGACGATGCTGGTTTCCATCCTGACCTCCTTGCTCCGGTCCGCCCGGTTCAAGGGCGGACCTTCGTTCGCCTTGGTCTCCCCCACGCTAGTGGGGCGAGCGAGCATTGTCACTCATGAACCGCCGGGAATACCTTCAGCGCTCACCCGGAGCGGGGTGTCGGCCAGCACGACGGCGCCCACGACCCGCCGGCCGGCGGCGCTGAGCGCGTTTCGCGCCGCACGCAGCGTCGCTCCCGTGGTCATCACGTCGTCGACGATGACGACGGCGCCCGCTCCCGGACGCGCGAGGAACGCGCCCGCGACGTTGCGCTCTCGCTCCGCGCGGCCGAGCAGACGCTGGTCGAGAGCACGGCCACGCCAGCGGAGCCACCGCCCGACACGGGCCTCGCAGCGCCGCGCGAGCAGCTCGGGCACGGCGTACCCCCGACGGCGCAGCGCCGCCCGTGACGGCGGAACCGGGACCAGCACGGCATCCGCCCACCCCGCTTGGCGGACCAGGTCCGCCATCAGGGCGCCGAGCGGGCGGGCCAGGCCGGTGCGGCCGTCTTCTTTGAGAGCACGGACGACACGGGCGGCCGTGCCCTCGTAGCGCGCGACGCTGCGGACCTCGAGCCCGTCGGCATCGTGCCGAAGCGGTCGAGCGATCTCCGCGGCGCAGATCTCGCAGAGCGGTCGGCCCGGCGCGTCGCATCCCGCGCACCAGACGGGCATGAGCAGATCGAGCGCGTCGGCGAAGTGCTCACGCCACGGCCCGCGACGAAGGGGATCCGGCTGCACTCCCCCATGCTGTCGACACGTCGCCGTCAGCGGCAGCGTCATCCCGCCACGGTGGACGACGGCGTCGGGCCCATCGCCGGGGAGAGATCAGCGCGGCGCGCCCTGCTGGGTGGCGAGCACGCGGATGCCGCCCGCGACCGTCGGCCAGGCCTGCCCCTTCTGCGCGTAGAGGACGCCCTCGCCGTCGAGGAGACGGACGGCACGCAGCTGGTTCGTGGCGGCGATCGCGACGGGACCGGCCGGCGCGACGATCTCTTCGCCGAAGCCGCCGACCGACTGCGAGATGACGACATCGGCATCGCCGTCCTCCGCGAGGACCGCGATGGTCGATCCGTCGACCCAGCTCGCGTCGATTCCCGTGCCGGGAAGCAGCGCCACGGTCTCGCGATCCCCCAGTCCCGCGGGAGCACCGTCGTCGTCGCGGAGGATGCCCGCGATCCACAGCGCCGGACGCGAGCCGTCGCGCACCAGGGCGGCGATGCGCGTGCCGTCGCGCGACACCTCGATGCTCGAGATCTGCGATGCCCCGGGCCACGCATTGGCGATCGAGACGACCGTGCCGTCGGGGCCCGTCGCCGTCAGGCCCGACGGCTCACCGGACGGCACACTCCAGATGAATCCCTGCGGATCTATGGTCGGGTCGATCAGGCCCGTCCGCTCGTCGACGATCTCGGAAGTCGCGTCGTCGCGCACGCGCACGACAGCGCCGGCTGACGTCCGAATAGCGGCCGTGCTGCGATCCGCCCCCAGCTGGATCGACTCCGGCCAGAGACCGGGGAGGACGGCGGACAGTCCCGGCAGCGGCTCGATCTCGGAGCCGGAGAGGAATCCGAAGGCGTCCTCGGTCAAGACCGCCGGCCGGACATCGACGCGGATCGGTCGGACGTCGACCGCCTGGGCGGCGACCGGCTCGCCGTCGACCGACATCTGGGCGCCGCGGATACCGGCTGACTGCAGGCTCGCGTCCAGCTGCGCCTGCATCCGGTTGCGGGTCTCGGGCACGATCGCCAGCGCCGACTGCGACAGCGGCACCTGAGCCACTCCCCCCTCGAGCGGAACCGCGCGCGTCGCGAGCTCGAGACTCTCGGGAAACGCCGAGTAGACCGCGCCCGACAGCCAGGGGCTGGGGTCGCCGTCGATGAGGGCCTCGGTGATGTGGGTGGCGGCGTTGGTCGCGGGGAACCAGCGACGGTCGGGAACGAGGTAGGTCCAGGACCGGTCGAAGTACATGACCGAGTACTCGCGGAAGACCGCCTGGAACCGGGCGCGGTCGAGCACGACGCCGTCGGGCGCGTTCGAGATCCGCCACTCGCCCTCGACCTCGACGAGGGAGAAGTCGAGCGGCATCGAGCCGCCGTCGGTCACCGACATCGCCCCTGTGGCGTCGACGGCTGCTTCGGGGGTGATGGCGACGGTGACGGTCCCGTCGCCCGCGACGGTGTACACGCGTTCGCCCGGGAGGTCGATGGTGGCCCGGGCCGTCGGCTGCCACGACGAGCGGAAGTCCGGCGCGAGGAACTGCCGAGCCGTCCCCCAGTCGTCACGGGGTCCCGACCCCGCCGCGAGGAATCCTGCCACGATCTGCTGCGGTGTCGCCCCCGGCGGCGGATCGTCGGGGAGGAAGGAGAAGTCGACCGCGCCGGCCTCCTGGTCGATCGGCGCCCCCGCGACGATGGGGCCCGAGGTCGGCAGCCCCGTGCAGCCGGCCAGCAGCAGGGCGAACAGCATCCCGAGGACGGCGGCGACCGAGCGCAGACGCTTCACGACGAGCCTTTCGCGGGACGGGGAAGGGAGATCGGCTGGGTCAGCCCCAGATCGTCGAAGGGTACGCCATCCTCCCCCGGGTCCACCGGAAGGGGCGAGTGACCGTCGAGCGGCTCGCTGCGCCGGGGAATCGTGAGCACGAAGTTGGTTCCCCGCCCGAGCTCGGACCACACCGCGAGGGTGCCGCCGTGCAACCGCGCGTCGCCGAGGGCGATCGAGAGTCCGAGCCCCGTGCCACCGATGGTGCGCTTGCGCGAGGGGTCGGCGCGCCAGAAGCGATCGAAGACGCGCTCGGCGTCGGCCGGCCGCATCCCCAGACCGTAGTCGCGCACGCCGATCGCGACCGCCCGCGCGTCGCTGTCGACGCTGACCACGATGGGCCGTCCCTCGCCGTGCTCGATCGCGTTGCCCAGCAGGTTGCGGACGATCCGGCGCACGCGCCGCGGGTCCATCTCCACGGGCGAATAGCCACCCGGAGCGACGAGTCGCACATCGCTGCCGTGCTGCTCGGCGAGCTGAGCCATCGAGGCGATGACGTCCTCGGCGAGCTGGGTCATACTCGTCGGCTCGCTCTCGAGCTGCACCGAGCCGGCATCGTAGCGGCTGATCTCGAGCAGGTCGGTGAGGAGCACCTCGAACCGGTGCACCTGGTCGTGCAGCAGCTCCGCCGCGCGTGCCGCCACGGGATCGAAGTCCTCACGCCGGTCGTTGAGCATGTCGGAGGCGAGCCGGATCGTCGTCAGCGGCGTCCGCAGCTCGTGCGAGACGTCGGAGACGAATCGCTGCTGGACCTGCGACAGCTCGGCGAGCTCCTTGATCTGCGCCTCGATGCTGTCGGCCATCGCGTTGAACGACCGTCCGAGGGTGGCGAACTCGTCCTCGCCGCGCACCTGCAGCCGCACCGCGAGGTCGCCCGCCGCCAGCCGCGAGCTGCTTTCGGCCGCCTGCGCGATCGGCTCGGTCACCGAGCGCAGCACGATCCACGAGATCGCGCCGATGAGGACGACCAGCCCGACGCCGACGATCCACAACGTGATCTGGACGAAGGCGAGGGTCTGCGCCTCACTGGCCAGGTCGTAGCCGAGGTAGAGCTCGTAGGCCCCCACCTCGGGGAGGACGATCTGCTGCCCGACGACGATGCCGGGCACCTGACCTCCTGCTGACGCGGCGAAGCCGACGGGCTGCCACCACTGCAGCTCGTCATCGCTCTGCACCTGCGCGCGCAGCTCGTCGCTGATCCGGTCTGCGGGGAGACCCGCCGAGTCGAAGTCCTGCGGCGCGATGGCCGACGGTTCCGACGAAATCCGGAACGCGGCGATGCGGTCGGTCGAGGACTGGCGCTGAATAGAAGTGCGCACGCTCTCCATGAGGTTGTCGACGGCGACCACGTCGCCCCCGACCTCGGCGGCATCCAGCGTCGCCTGCGCCGACTGCGTCGCCCGCTGCGCCTCGGCGAGCAGCTGGGAGGTGCGCGACTCGAAGAGGTCGTTCTGAATCGCCAGCGACATCCACACCAGTGCCACGGTGATCGTCAGCGCGGTCGCGCCGAGCGTGATCGCGACGGTGCGGAACCGCAGCGATCGCCGCCAGGTGCGGGCGAGCCGACGCCCCCACGATCGCCACCCGCGCGTCGCGACCGTCGCCGTCGTGACGGTGCGGATGGGCATCGGAGCGTCAGATGACGGCGCCGGCGCGATAGCCGACGCCGCGGACGGTCGTCACGATGCGCGGGTTGTCGGGGTCGATCTCGACCTTCGCCCGCAGCCGCTGCACGTGCACGTTCACCAGACGCGTGTCGGCCTTGTAGTGGTAGCCCCAGACCTGCTCGAGGAGCATCTCGCGCGAGAAGACCTGCTGCGGCTTCGATGCGAGCGCGACGAGCAGCTCGAACTCCAGCGGCGTCAGCGCGATCACGTCGGCTCCGCGACGCACCTCGTGGCCCTCGACGTCGACGACGAGATCGCCGATGCGCAGCGACTCCGATGCCGACGCGACCGCGGGACGCAGGCGGGTGCGGATCCGAGCGACGAGCTCCTTGGGGTTGAACGGCTTGACGATGTAGTCGTCGGCTCCCGACTCCAGCCCGCGCACGACATCCGCGGTGTCGGTACGCGCGGTCAGCATGATGATCGGCACGCCGGACTCGGCGCGCACCTGCGTGCAGATCTCGATGCCGTCCACGCCGGGCAGCATCAGGTCGAGGAGGATCAGGTCGGGCTTCTCGCTGCGCCAGGTCTCGACGGCCGCCGCGCCATCGGCGCAGAACACGGTGTCGAACCCCTCGGTGCGCAGCACGATGCCGATCATCTCCGCCAGGGCGGTGTCGTCATCGACCACCAGGATGCGAGAAGTCATGGGCGGCGTTCGTCTTTCGGCTCGGGCTCGCGCGCGACGTGCGCGTACTCACCGTACCCGACCCACGCACCGTCGACTCCGGACGCCGCGCGCTCGTGTGACACGATGGGTTCGACCGAGCCGACTGTTCCAGGAGTGCATCGTGACGTCATACCCCGCGTGGACGCCGGCGCCGCGTCCCGGCATCATCCCGCTTCACCCGCTCTCGTTCGGAGTGATCCTGGGGCGTTCGTTCTCGGCCCTGCGCCAGAATCCGAAGGTGCTGCTGGGCTTCGCCCTCGTCGTGCAGACCGTCGCCATCCTCGTCGCGACCGCGGGCATCGTGGCCGTCGGCTTCGCCACATTCGGCCGGCTCGCGTCGCTCCGGCCCGGCACCGACGAGTTCGAGACCGTCCTGGCCGGCTCGATCGCGATCAGCGGGGCGACGGCGCTTGTGCTGTCCCTGGCCGCGGGGGCGCTGGGCGTCATCGTTCAAGGGGTCGTGGTCAGTGAGGTCGCGCACGCCGTCGTCGCCGAGAAGCACACCCTCGGCGGTCTGTGGCATCGCGTGAAGCCGGTGGCCTGGCGCCTCATCGGGTATTCCGCCCTGGTGTTCCTCATCGTCGTGGCCGTCATCGGCATCCTCACCGCGGGTGTCGTCGGGCTTGCGATGAGCGTCGGTCCCGCGGCCATCGTGCTCGCCATCATCCTGGGACTGTCGGCGATTCCGTTGAGCCTGTGGCTGAGCACGAAGCTCCTGCTGGTGCCGTCCGTCATCGTGCTCGAGCAGGCGACGGTCTTCGGGGCCGTCGCGCGATCGTGGCGACTCACGCGCGGCCGGTTCTGGCCGACGCTCGGGATCATCGTCATCATCTCGATGAGCTTCGGCATCCTGGCCCAGGTGATCAGCGTTCCCTTCTCGTTCGTCACGATGGGCCTGACATCCGTCATCACGCCGACCGGCGACCCCGAACCCGGCCAGATCATCGCGCTGCTCGTCGGCACTCTTCTGGCGCAGGCGTTCGTCACCCTCATCCAGACCATCGCCGTCATCGTGCAGTCGACCGCGGGAGCGCTGGTCTACATCGACTGCCGCATGCGGCGCGAAGGGCTCGACCTCGACCTGTCGTCGTACATCGACCAGCGGGACGCCGGAATCGCAGCCCCCGACCCCTATCGACGCAATGTGGGGCGCGTGCTGGACGGCCGCTGGCAGCAGCCCCCGGCGTACGCCGGCGCACAGTCCGGTGCCGCCTACCCCGGGCAGCCGGGTTACGCCGGACCGGCGGGCTACGCAGCACCGGCGGGGTATGCGGCGCCGTCGGGGTATGCGGCGCCGTCGGGGTACGCGACCCAGCCCGGGTACGCCGCGCCGGCCGGGTATCAGCCGCCGTCGCCCGGCGAACCTCCGGCTCCGGCTCCGGCTCCGGCTCCGGCTGAAACCTCCGGGGAGACCCCCGCAGCCCCGGCGGATGGCCCGTCATCGACCGACTGGACCGCTCCGGGCGCTGACCGCGCATGAGGTTGCTCGCCACTCCGGTCGCCCCCGACCCCGACGAAGCCCGTCGCTGGGCTGAGGAAGAGCTCTCGAAGGCCGCCTACCGAGAGGCCGAGCCGACGCCCATCGACCGCTTCGCGCGTGGCGTGGTCGACTTCCTGGCGGCTCTGTTCAACGGGCAGGTTCCGGCGACGCTCGGCCCCTGGCTCGCGGTCGGAGCGATCGTGGTGCTGCTGGTGCTGGTCGCCGTGGCGATCCTCATCTGGGGGCGTCCGCGCACCGTCGTGCGCTCGCGGGCGAGCGTGCCGCTCTTCGGTGAGGACGAGACACGCAGCGCCGACCAGATGCGCGCGGAAGCGGCGGATGCCGCGGGCCGGGGCGCCTGGGACGAGGCGATCGTCCTGCGTGTGCGGGCGCTCGCCCGCGGCCTCGCGGAGCGCACGATCGTCGACCCCGCCCCGGGCACGACGGTGCATCGGTTCGCCGCCGACGCCGGACGCATCTTTCCCGCGGAGAGCGAGGAACTCGACCGCGTGGCCCGCGTGTTCGACGACGTGCGCTACCTGCGGCGACCGGGCACGGCTGAGGCATACGCCACCGTGCGGGCTCTCGACGAGCGGCTTGCGGCAGCGCGAGCGGAGGTGCCGGCATGAGCACGGCCCCCGCACCATCGGCTGCCCGTCGACGATCGCGCTCGGTACTCGGCTGGGCGGGAGTGGGCGCCGGCCTCCTCGTCGCGGGCATCGCGGTCGCAGCGATCGCCGGCATCAACACGATGCCGGCACAGGGGCTCCTTGACCCGGAGGCCGCCGGCCCCGAGGGATCGCGGGCGCTGGCCGAGCTGCTGCGCGACCGAGGCGTCGAGGTCGAGATCGCCCGTGACCGCTCGGCGGCACTGCGTGCCCTCGACGGCAGCGACGCGACGCTCGCGATCGCCGACACCGCACCGCTCGACGACGACGACCTCGTGGGCCTGCGGGATGCCGCCTCCGGCGTCGTCCTGCTCGAGCCGCGCACGCGCGATCTGCGGCTGCTGCTCGGCGCCCCGCGCAGCGCGGGCTTCGCCGACGGCGCCACGGTGGAGCCCGACTGCGACCTGCCCGCCGCCGCCGTCAGCGGGCCCGTCGGCCCCGGCGAGGTGTTCACCGACGACGGCGCCGACCACGCGTGCTATCCGGCCGCAGCGGGGTACGGGCTCGTCGCCTCCGGCGAGGGAGCCGACCGGGTCGTCGCCCTGGACGCGACCGCACTGCTGGTCAATCAGCGGCTCGCCGACGACGGGAACGCCGCGCTCGGGCTCAACCTGCTGGGCTCTCGCGGCACCGTCGTCTGGTACCTGCCGTCGATCGGCGACGGCTCGCTCACCGGCACACCCTCGCTGGGCGAGCTCACTCCCCCGTGGGTGACCCCCGCGATCCTGCTCCTGCTCGGCTCGGCCGTGGCCGCCGGGATCTGGCGCGGCCGCCGCTTCGGTCCGCTCGTGGCGGAGAACCTGCCGGTGACCGTCCGCGCTTCGGAGACCACCGAGGGCCGGGCGCGCCTGTACGCGGCGTCGGCCGACCCCGTGCACGCGCTCGACCAGCTCCGGCGCGAGACTCTGCGCCGCATCTCGCGGGCGCTCGGGCTCGGCTCCGCCGATGCCGCGGCCATCGCCGATGCCGCGGCGAGCCGCATCGGCGACGATCGCACACGCGTTCGCGGCATCCTGATCGACGACCTCCCCCGAAACGACCGCGACCTCGTCGACGCCGCCGACCGGCTGCGCGATGTGGAAGCCGCCGTCCTCCGATCCGTCCGTCCCGAAAGGAACACCCCATGAGCGAGACCGCACCCGGCGACCTGCGCGAGGCGATGAACCGTGTCCGGCTCGAGGTCGGCAAGGCCGTCGTCGGCCAGGACGGCGCTGTGACCGGCCTTCTGATCGCGCTCCTCGGCCGCGGGCACGTGCTGCTGGAGGGCGTGCCCGGCGTCGCGAAGACCCTGCTCGTGCGCACCTTCAGCCGGGCGGTGGGACTCGACACCGCCCGCATCCAGTTCACTCCCGACCTCATGCCGGGCGACGTCACCGGATCGCTGGTCTACGACGCTCGCACCGGAGAGTTCGAGTTCCGTTCCGGGCCGGTCTTCACCAACGTGCTGCTCGCCGACGAGATCAATCGGACGCCGCCGAAGACCCAGGCCGCTCTCCTGGAGGCCATGGAGGAGCGCCAGGTCTCGGCGGACGGCGTCTCCCGACCGCTGCCCGACCCGTTCCTCGTGGCGGCGACGCAGAACCCGGTCGAGCACGAGGGCACCTATACCCTCCCCGAGGCGCAGCTCGACCGCTTCCTGCTGAAGCTCGTCATCGACCTCCCCGCCCGGGACGACGAGATCTCCGTGCTGCGTCGCCACGCAGACGGCTTCCGGCCCGGCGCGCTCGAGACCGCGGGCGTATCGGCGGTGGTGACGGCGGCCGAGATCCGCGCCGCCCAGCAGGCCGCCGCCGCCGTGGAGGTCTCGGACGACGTCCTCGGCTACGTCGTGGATCTGGCCCGGGCGACCCGCCAGTCCCCGTCCGTCCAGCTCGGCGCGAGCCCGCGCGCCGCCACCGCCCTGCTCGCGGCCGCCAAGGCGTGGGCGTGGCTCGGCGGCTACCCGGCGATCACACCGGACCACGTCCAGACGATGCTCGTGCCCGCGTGGCGCCATCGGCTGCAGCTGCGCCCGGATGCCGAGATCGAGGGTGTCTCCGCCGACACGATCCTGACCTCGGTACTGCAGCAGACGCGCGTCCCGATCTGAGCCGCCGTGTACCTCTCCGGCCTGTTCGTGCTGCTCGTCGCCGTCGGCGTCGTGCCCGTCGTGCTCGCTCCCGCCGCGGGACTGAACGCGGCGTGGACGGCGCTCGCGTGGCTCGGGCTGTGCCTCATCCTCGCCGCCGTCGACCTCGTGTTCGCGGGGCCGCTGCGCGCCGCCGAGATCGAGCGGCGCATACCCTCCCGCGCACGGGCCGGCGAATCGGTCGAGACGACGCTCCTGCTGCGCAATCGCGGCGGCCGCCGCATCCGCGGGAGCCTCCGCGACGGGTGGCAGCCGACCGCGGGGGCCGGCGAAGCGCGTGCCGCCGTCGACATCCCGGCCGGCGAGCGCCGAGCCGTACCGATGCCGCTCCTCCCGCGGCGCCGGGGCGAGCTGCGCTCGGCGTTCGTCGCGCTGCGCAGCCGCGGACCCCTGGGGCTGGCCGGGAGACAGCGCGTCATCCCCGCCCCGGGCGCCCTGCGCGTCCTACCCCCGTTCGCCTCGCGTCGGCATCTTCCCTCGCGGCTCGCGCGCCTGCGCGAGCTCGACGGCAACACGAGCGTTCAGGTGCGCGGGCGTGGGACCGAGTTCGACAGCCTCCGCGAGTACGTGCGGGGCGACGACGTCCGCTCCATCGACTGGCGCGCGACCGCCCGCGCGGGAACGACGATGCTGCGCACCTGGCGCCCGGAGCGCGACCGCCACGTCGTGATCGTCATCGACACGGGCCGCACGAGCGCGTCGCGCGTGGGGGATGGTGTGCGCCTGGATGCCGCGATGGAGTCGGCGCTGCTGCTCAGTGCTCTCGCCGCGCGCGCCGGCGACCACGTGCATCTGCTCATGTTCGACCGTGCGCGTCGCGCGCGGGTCACGGGCATCGACGGGCCGCGGCTGCTGCCCGCCCTTGTCGACGCGATGGCGCCGGTCGAGCCGACACTCATCGACACCGATTGGAACGCCGTCCTCACGGAGGTCCGTGCCCTGACCTCGCGGCCCTCGCTGGTGGTGCTGCTGACGGCGCAGGACGCCCCCGACGCGGCCCGCGGCTTCCTCGGAGCCCTTCCCTCGCTCACCGAACGCGCCACCGTGCTCGTCGGCTCGGCGCAGGACGCACCCGAGCCGGCGCCCGTGCAGCGCACCGCGGAGGACGTCTACCGCGAGGCCGCCATCGCGCACGCCACCCGCGACGCCGAACTGGTCGCCGGGGCGATCCGCCGGGCCGGGGGCGAAGCTCTCAGCGCGACCCCCGATGCTCTGCCGCCCGCCGTCGCCGACCACTACCTCGCGCTGAAGGCCGCCGGCCGCCTCTGACTCCGCCGTGAGCGCCGGCGGCTGCCGACCCGACTTCGCAGCCCGGCACCGCAGCACCCCAGCACCCCACGCTCACCTGGCAGCTCACGCCCCCACCCCAGCGTGCAAGGGGCCACAACTGCCCATCCAAACCCGCGCCCCACGCTCACCTGGCAGCTCACGCCCCCACCCCGGCCCGCAAGGGGCCATAAGTGCCCATCCAAACCCGCGCCCCACGCTCACCTGGCAGCTCACGTCCCCACCCCGGCCTGCAAGGGGCCACAACTGCCCACCCAAACCCGCGCCTCACACTCACCCGGCAGCTCGCGCCCCCACCCAGCACCAAAAGGGGCCAGAACAACCAACCCAAAGGCCCGCAGCCCTCGCCCAGCCCGGGCCGCAGCATCCCCCTCACCTGGCAGCTCACGCCCCCACCCCGGCCTGCAAGGTGCCCACAACTGCCCACCCAAACCCGCGCCTCACACTCACCTGGCAGCTCGCGCCCCCACCCAGCACCAAAAGGGGCCACAACAAGCAACCCAAAGGCCCGC